>JBBPYD010000174.1:0-46173 GCA_038200305.1 Bryobacterales bacterium | reverse complement strand
GCCCACCCGGGATCCGCGGAGCAGGAATCGACGGCGATCCTAAGAGGCGCGGAGCACCCCGGTCGATGGAGTTGCCCAACGTTTGTCAAAGCAACTGTATATCGGCTGTTTGCGTAAAGAATCCAGCCGTGTCCAATGAGGGGGCAAACGGTAGGACGCCATCCATGGGAAGCATGCGTAGGTCGGCTTGAAAGCGCAGATGCCGCAATACGAAGCAGGCCGCAGGATGGAGCCTTACGTTTGAGTGCCCAGCGCGAAAGGGACCATGCCGGTAGCCACGGCTGCAGCCGATCCGCTGGAACTTCCCCAGGAGCGTGAGCCAGGTGTTTTGCCCAACAAGATTGCACCACGCTCGCGCAACGCGGTAATCAATTTGGCTTCGTGCCACCGTTCCGGCCGGAAAACAGCGGTGAGCCATACTGGGGTCGGCAAGCCCAGCGTTTCGAAGATATCCTTGGCACCGAATGGGATCCCGTCCAGTGTTCCGCTCGTCAGAGGAGCTTGCGGGCACACCGTTACCCAGGCGTGTATTTCCGGGTCACGGCGGCGGATTCTTTCCAGAGCAAGTCCGGGTGCGGCCGTCCGACAAGTTCAGAAATGTGCGGAACAGACCGGGCCTTCATTTGCCAGTCAGGAACCGGGCAGCTCGCAATCCCCCTGCGCGTTGAATCCCAGGCACGAAGAATGACTTTCTGAAATCTTCGTCGCTGCCCTTGAATGCGTCCAGATGGGCCGTCAGAGTCACGTCAATCGGCGCCACAGCGGCAGCAAACGTACACCACACACCGGCACTCTCCAGGCCGACTAGACGAATTTGGCCGCTATGGTTCGATTTAAGAAACGCGAGCGCGGTAAGAATATCCTGCACACGGCTGGCGTCATCGCTCCGGTTGTAAGTAAGGAAGTACCGGCTCGATCGATTGCGGTACGCGCGCGAAGCACCCGTCTGGAAAGCATCGATCATCAATACCGAATGGCCTGAGTCAATCAACTGCTGCACCAGCGGAGTACGGCGCGCCGCTTCCGAACCGCGCGGGTGAATGACGAGAGTCGCGTCCTTCGATCCCGTTGGAACGTACAACCCGGCCAAGCGGTCAGCCACTCCCGCGCGGCTTAACAAAATGTTCTCGCGATCGATTTCGCTTGCCAACCGGGTGGGCCATTCCGCCGCCAGGGATTGCCGAAGCCGTTCCCGGATCGCTTTTGGATCGCCGATAGTCTCGTTCTGGCGTTGCGCCATCCGCTTCCAGGATTCGAACAGTTGATCGTAACTGAGTGCGTTCGGCGGAGCTTGCCCGTCCCTGAGCGCAAGCAGGTCCTCGTCCCGCTCCTGCTGGATGTCGCGATCCACCAGAGCTTTCACGTTGCGCTCGCCGAGAATGTGCTCACCAAAGAACTGATAAACCGCTTCCCGGCTTTCCTTGTTATAGTTGTGCGGCGCATCCACCTGGATACTATACAGATTGCCCGGACGGCCGTACAGTTCGTAAATGCTCCGGATTGCCGGAAACTCTTCGTTAGGTGTATTCTTCGTCCAGTCGCGCGTGGAGGAAACTACCAGCATCCGGCGTGGCGCCATTAGAGCCGCGATTTCGGCGTTGAAGGTACCCAGTCTCGGATTCGGAGCATCTTCGCACGGATCGCCACCCTGCATACTGGCGGAGATCATGTTGACCGGCGCCGAAAATTTGATCCTGTCATCCACGGCGGTCAACATGAACGTCTGCGTCCCTCCGCCGGATGCTCCTGTGATGGCCAAACGATTGTTGTCTACCGTTGGAAGAGAACTGAGGTAATCCGCGGACCGGATCGAATTCCAGAGCTGCAATCCGAATGGAGTGAATGACCATAGCTGTTCGTCAAAGCCGCCGAAAGAATGCGGGGTCTGGCGGGTGTCGTTATAGCCCACCATGTCATAGGCAAAAACAACATAACCCTGGCGCGCCAGGTTCACCGCCAGGGCGGGCACTGAGTATTCGATATTGTGTTGCAATCGGCCATATTTCCAGTGGCCGTGCGCCAGCAAAACGCCCGGAAGCTTACCGGGCCGATGCAATGGATGATAGAGATTACCACCCAGGTAGTACCCAGGGAGCGTCTCAATCAACACCTTGTCAATCGAATAACCTTCCCGTTCGAAATGCCCATAGGAGCGCGCGTTTAGAGGGCATTTGGGAGGGAGCGGAGAGAGACCGGCCGCGGTCAGAACCTGGGTGCGGAGTTGGTCCCTTCGGGCATTCCAATCGGCCAGATTGGAGTAGACCGGCATCAGAAAATGCGTGTTATCGGCGAGAATGTTCTTGTTCCGCGAGTCTTCAACGGGCACGAAGAACGTGAGCGAAGTCGCGAACAACACGCTGACAAGAACCTTCATCATCTGGAAAGTGAGTAAAAGTTAATAACCCGCAGCGCTGAACGCGAGTTGCGCACGTAACCTGGATCTTCTGAATTCATTTTAATCTAGCCTTAAGCTGTTCTTCATGTAATCCTGAGACGATTACGCTGATCTCGTTAATAATCGAAACGGTGAATCGAAAGGAGAAATTCTGTGCGAAAACTGCTCAGTGCACTGCTTGGCCTCTCACTTCTATTGGGCTGCGCCACCACGGCGATGGCCGCGACAAAGCGTCAACCGAAAGTGAAACACAAGAAGCTAAGGAAGCATCGCACACCGAAGAGGTCGTGAAGATCGAAGCTCATTCCGTTGAAAGCCAGAGCATTGCTTCCGGAGTCCGGACCAGACCTCAGAGAACATGCTCGTTTACGCCGTAACTATATTTATTAGTGCCTTCCTGCTGTTTCAGGTGCAGCCGATGATCGCCAAAATCATCTTGCCCTGGTTCGGTGGCTCGGCTGCCGTCTGGACCACCGCGATGATGTTCTTCCAGATCTCGCTACTGGCCGGATATCTTTACTCCTACTGCTCCATCCGGTATCTCAAGCCAAGGCAGCAGGCTTACCTGCATATTTGTTTGCTGTTGGCGAGCCTCGTTTTGTTGCCCATTTATCCATCCACGGCATGGAAACCACAGGCCGGGGGCGATCCAACGCTGCGCATCCTGGGCCTGCTATCGGCCACCATCGGCCTGCCCTATTTGTTGCTCTCGGCCACCGGACCCTTGCTGCAGGCATGGTATCTGCAAACCAAGAAGGGCGCGGTCCCCTACCGGCTATTCGCGCTTTCCAACCTGGGATCGATGCTCGCGCTGATCAGCTTCCCCGTGCTGGTTGAACCGCGATTTCCCACTCGATCCCAAACAATATTGTGGTCAGCCGGGTTTGGTGTGTTTGCGGCGTCATGCGCGTTGGCGGCTTGGCGAAGCCGGAGGGGTGTCAAGCGGGAAGCCAGCGAGCCCGCCGGCATTCCTCCCGTGTGGTGGATACGGTTACTTTGGATCAGCCTGGCAGCGTGCGCAGGCATAATGCTGTTGGCCGTCACCACGCAGATGACCCAAAACGTAGCCCCCATTCCATTCTTGTGGATATTACCGCTATCCATTTATCTGCTGAGTTTCATTCTGTCTTTTGAAAGCGAGCGCGCCTACGACCGCCGGGTGTTTATGCCGCTCCTGGCGATTTCTCTCGGGACCATGGCCTATACCATTTACTCGAACAGCTCGAATCCATCGGGCCGATGGGCAATCCCAGTGTATGCGGTGGCGCTGTTTGCATCGTGTATGGTCTGCCACGGCGAGCTGGCCCGATCAAAGCCCGATCCCCGATATTTGACGTTGTATTATCTGATGATTTCCGTAGGAGGCGCACTCGGCGGCCTATGCGTAGCCCTGATTGCACCCAGACTGTTTCACTCCGAGCTGGAATTGCCGCTGGCGATGGCAGGCTGTGCATTATTAGCCGCGTTCCTGCTCCGCAATGAATCGATCCCGCGTTTGGGCGGCCCCTGGGCTATTCGCGCGTTGCTTGGGATCTGCACCTTGAGCCTGACGGGGTATTTGGCATCCCATGAAATCGAAGCGGAACGAACCTACCACTACTCCGCGCGGAATTTTTACGGAGTGCTACGCGTCCGGGACGATCCGTCGACCAAGAACAGCAACGGTGTCCGGATTCTCGTACACGGGACCATCAATCACGGCGAACAGTTACTCGACCCACAGTATCGCCAACTGGCGACTACTTACTACGGAGCTAAATCTGGCATCGGGCGGGCCATCACTGCGATGCGGTTGCAGCATTCATCACTGCGCGTGGGAGTGGTTGGCCTGGGTGCGGGGGTGCTGGCCAGTTACTGCAGAACTCCCGATGTGTATCGGTTTTACGAGATCAACCCGCTGGTTTATCAGATTGCGAATTCGGAGTTCACGTTCCTGCAGGACTGCGGCGCGGACAAGCAAGTGCTATTCGGCGACGCGCGCCTGACCATGGAGCGCCAGCCGGATCAGCACTTCGATGTGTTGGCCGTCGACGCGTTTTCAAGCGATTCTATTCCCGTTCACCTGCTGACCAGAGAGGCGTTCGAGTTATATTTCCGGCACTTAAATCCAAATGGAATTCTAGCCATCCACACATCCAATCAATATTTGGATCTGGTGCCTATGGTCGCCCGGCATGCAAAGGATCTGGGCAAGATCGCAGTCACGATTGACGATGACGCCGTGGAGGCCGATTACTTGTTCGAAACCACCTGGGTGCTTCTGTCGGCCAATGCGAATGTATTCAACCGGAGTGAGTTTGCGAACGTAGCCCAACCTTCCAAGACCAGGGATACCCTGCGAGCCTGGACCGACGATTACAGCAACCTCTTCCAAATCATCAAGTAAGTTACCGGTTTTTCGTGAATCGGATTCACAAGGACCGTGTAGCGAACGGTGGCAATCTCACGAACAGAGAAAAAGGCAACCGCCAGCAGAACAACCTGAGCAAGGATATCGAGAAGCAAAAACACTACGGCGGCCAACAGCCGAAGTAAGAGTTTGATTTTCGGAGAACCGATGGACGCATGTGCATTTGCGCCTGTCGAATTTAATTTACACTCGCTGATTCCAGCATTTTTGCGCCGCCGGGCGACGCGGATTCCGAGTTTCCTTCCAGCGTTTCGAATCCTTTCGCGGTGATGGCGTAGCGCCCGTTATCGGCTCGCGCGATACGGGCAGATTCCTTGAGATACCAAAGGCTCAGTTCCAGGTGTTCTCGGGGGATGCCCAGCAATTCTTCGAGTTCGAAAACCGTGAGACTCGGCTTATCGGGCTGATTGATTCGCCTGGTGCAGAGTAGGGACAAAATTCCGATGCGTTTCTGCTTTTCACCCTCAATCCCCTGAACCGCGCTCGCCTGATTGAATACCTTCCATTTCAAACCACTCACGATCTTATGCTCGACGTCGTAGCCCGCACGCCGTTCGGGATCTTCCAGCGTGCGGTACGCTTCAAGGACATTGGTGAATGCGTTCACATCCCCGGTTTCTTTATTGTCAGGGTGATAGTGCTGGGCCAGCAACCGGTAGACCCGATGAATGGTTTCCCGATGCGCATTCGGGCTAATCTGAAGAACTTCGTAATAGTCGATAAAGCCATCTTGTTTCAAGAAATCCCCTCCCGGTTCTTCCTTGTAGTATGTATTTTCCAAGGGTCTAAAGCAACCGGGCTTTCGCCCTCCCCATGGATTCTATTGAATGGTGCTGGCGCCTTCGATGCCAAGGTCCGGATTGGGAATGTTCTTATTGATGTGATTGTCCATATTAATCACATATGTTTCTTTGGCTTCGAGCAGTATCGGAGAATGGGTGGCACAGACGATGCGGAATTTCTTTTGATCGGCAAGTTCAAGCAGCATCTTCAAGATCCGGCGTTGGTTCGACTGCGAAAGGGCCATTTCCGGCTCATCCAGCAGGAGAATAGTGCCTTCCGGCAGGCTCGGAAAGTTCTCGCGGAACATGCTGAGCATGACCTGACCGTGACTCGCCATTTGAAGAAACTCCTTCATCTCGGGTTGATCGTCGAAGAAGTCAAGCTGCGTCCGGGGATTGTGAGCCTCTGCGTCGAACAGAAAAACCTTTTGATATTCCACATCGCCGCGTTCGAGCCGGTAAACGTATTTTTCAATCGTTTCTCCGCGTAACGCGTGATAGATGGAGTGCAGCAGCGTCGACTTCCCTGCCCCGTTTTCACCCTGCAGCATGATAACCGGATGGGAGAGATCCACAATCATAGGCATATGAAAATTCAGGTTCATAAACACGGGGTGAGAAAGTATTTTAAGGAACATATCGCTGGGAACCTCAAGGATAGCAGCATCGTTGCCAGTTCCTGTAGACTTGTACTCGCGAAGTGAATCTCAAGGAAGGATACGAATGAATCGATTTTCGAAATGGACCGCGGCCGGGCTGATGGCAGCGGCGCTCTGCCTGGCGCCCGCTGCTTTCTCTGCCGATGCAAAAGAGGGCAAATGGATCAAGATGTTCAACGGCAAGAATCTGGACGGATGGAAGGCAAATGAGCATTCAGAGTCCTGGAAAGCGGTGAATGGAACGATCGTCGGCGACGGCCCGGCGAGTCATCTGTTCTGGATGAAGGAGGAGTGTGAGAATTGCGAGTTCAAAGCCACGGTAAAAATCAACCATGGCGGAAACTCCGGAATGTACTTCCGCACGGCGTTCGGTCCGGGCTTTCCAAAAGGCTACGAGGCCCAGGTCAACAGTAGTCATAAAGATCCCAAGCGGACTGGAAGCCTGTACAACTTCAAAAACGTGATGGACGATCTGGTTCCCGACGACACGTGGTTTACGCAGGACATTATCGCGAATGGAAGTCACATCGTCATCAAGGTGAACGATAAGGTTACGGTAGATTATATAGACGAGAAGAATACCTACACGAAGGAGTACCTGGCTCTCCAGCAACACAACGCCGGGAGTGTAGTGACTTACAAGGATTTGTTGTTTAGAACACTGCCAGCTGTTAAATAAACGTGTTAAGTAAGGTAGGTAGGAGGTGCAAGGACGATTCAGCCGAACCGTCCTTGCATAACCGGGACCCTACTGTTTTGCAGTGCCGCTGCTAGAAGAGCCAGTCATAGCACCGCTTGTGCCGCCCTTCCCCATGTTTTTCTCAATGTTCTCCACCATGCTCAGGTGCTCGCGCAATGTAGGCAGTGTTTTGGCTGCCCACGCCTTCACATCGCTGTCCATTCCATTGCTTGCTTCGTGCTCGAATTCCTTAATATCCTTTTTGTGATCCCGAACCATCATTTTCATGTACGCTTTATCGAAACCGGCTCCAGACATACCGGACACCTTGTCCGTCATATTCTTTTCGGAGGTTCCCATATCCGCCGGCAAAGAAACGTTCTTGTTCTTGGCAAGATCCATCAGTTCCTTGTTTGCCTGCCCGTGATCCTGTGCCATCTTCTTCCCGAAATCCTTGACGGCCTGACTGGAGGCTTTCTGTTCGGCGGATTGCCCCATCTGGACCTCCATCATTCCGCCCTTCGCAGCGTTCATCATAAACTGTTGATCCGCCGACCCGACCATGGCGCCCGAGGAGTCGGGCATTCGATTCCGGGAACCCATGTCGCCCTTCTTAGTCTTGGTGTCGGTACCTTGACTATGAGTGGAATCTGCCGACCCGGGTTGTTGATAACCAAACGCGCTGAGGGACATGCTCAACCCCAGCGAGAGGATAAATGTAGACGCTTTGTACATAGATTGACCTCCGCGTAAATCGCACAAATAACAGGGCAATCGAAAGGCCGCTGTTGGTTCTGTAATAAACGCTAGACCACGCGCGATAAAAATTACCACGAGACGTAGAATTTTCAGACTAACATACAATTCAAGTCAAACCCGAGCGCTCAAGCAACGCATTCACGTCTGGATCGCGTCCCATGAAGTTTCGATAGAGCTGTGCCGGGTCTTCGCTATCGCCTCTGGCGAGAATGTTTTCACGAAACGACAATCCTGTTTCCCGGCAAAAGATACCGTTCTCCCTGAAACGGGTAAACGCGTCTGCGTCCAGGACTTCCGCCCACTTGTAAGAATAATAGCCGGCGCCGTAACCGACGGGGCTGGAAAACAGGTGAGTAAAGGCGGCAATCATCGCGTAATCCGGCGGCAACGGAGCAGGCGAATACTCCTGTTGAAGACGGCGCGAATACTCGACAACGTCTCCATCGCGAGCCGGTTCGTAGCTGATATGCAAACGCAAATCCGCGAGACCCAGCCCGAGCTGGCGCATCTGTGCGTTTGCGCCACGGAACGTTTTTGCGCGTCTCAATTTTTGAAACAGGTCTTCTGGAATGGGCTCGCCCGTTTGATAGTGCCGGGCAAACACATCGAGCGATTCCCGCTCCCAACACCAGTTTTCCATGATCTGAGACGGCAGCTCAACAAAATCCCAAGGCACATTAGTGCCTGCCAGACTGCGGACTTCCACCCGGCTTAAAGAATGATGCAGCAGATGTCCGAATTCGTGGAAGATTGTTTCCACTTCCCGATGCGTTAATAATGCCGGTTTGTCACCGATGGAAGGCGTCAAATTGCCGCAAATCAGGCCAAGATGCGGCTCAAACCCACCGGCTTTAGGGCGGCCGGTGAGAAACGCATCCATCCAGGCGCCGCCTCGCTTGTTCTCTCGCGGATACCAGTCCGCGTAGAAGGATCCCAGATAGGAACCGTCCGCGTCTAGGATAGAGTAATAAGTAGTTTTGGGGTCCCATAGCGGCACCCCATGCTCTTCCACCACCGTGATCCCGTATAAACGGTGAACAATATCGAACATGCCGCTGACCACGCGGTCCAGAGGGAAGTACGGCCGCAATTCTTCTTCGTCGAAATCGTACAAGGCCGCGCGCTGCTTCTCAGCGTAGTAGGCTACATCCCATGGTTCCAGCAGCGAAGCCGCCGGTCCATCCAGTTTTTGACTGAACGCTTGCAGCCCGGCGTTCTCTTCGTGGAAGCGCTTTTCGGTTTTTGCTTTGAGACCTTCCAGGAAATGAAGCGCATTATCGCCCGAGTGGGCCATGCGGTCTTCTAGAACTAGGTCCGCAAAGTCACCGAATCCGAGCAAGTTTGCCTTTTCGCGGCGGAGTTCCAAGATGCGGCCGATGAGAGGGCGGTTATCGTACTCGCCAGCGGTAGCGCGTGTTACGTACTCGTGATAGATCTTCCGGCGGATGGCACGGTCATCCAAGTAGGTCATCAAAGGCGTATAGCTGGGCGCCTGCAAGGTGAATCGGAATCCTTCGACATTTTTGGATTTTGCACTCTCGCGGGCAGCGTTGATCGCGGTGTGGGGGAGGCCGGCGAGTTTGGCCTCATCTGTGATAAGGAGTTCAAAAACGTTGGTGGAATCCAAAACATTTTCACCGAATTTGGTTGTCAGCTTTGTGAGTTCGACATCGAGTTCGGAAAGGCGCGCTTTGCCGGCCGGATCGAGGTCCGCGCCATGGCGCCGGAATGTATCGATTGTCTTCGTCAGCAAGCGTTTGCGTGTTCCCGTGAGTTGCGCGGCTTCCGGCGTTGCGGCGAATTCCTTCACAATACGCCAAAGGTCTGGATCGAGCACGATACCCGTGTAGAACCCGCTGACCTCCGGCTGTACGGCGTTGTATGCCGCTCGCAATTCGGGATAGGTGTTGACGGATTCCAGATGACTGGTCACTCGCATCGCATAATCGAGCTTTTCGGTTATATCTTCAAGAGCAATCAGCGTATTCTCAAAAGTGCGCTGTCCGGTGCTTTTTGCGAGTGCAGCCTGATTCTGGCGAGCTTCCTGAAGAAGTTTGGCGATCGCAGGTTCAATGTGTTCGGCACGAATCCGATCGAAGGGAATCTGAAAGTGAATCTCAAGCAGCGGATTATCGGCAATGGTGGATGTCGGCATTTGATAAGACGGGCAGATCCCGCCTGCTTCCATTATCGCGTGACTACAGTTCTTACCGTAGAAACATTTGAGATCTTGCGGTAGTCACCTAAACAGGAGGCCGGATGAAAATCACCTGACCTTGAATTTTTAATAGAAGAGGAGCAGTATGAGGATCATGATCTTACCGCTGAGTGTTGCGCTATCGGTGCTGCCGATACCTGCGCAAACCAGCAATCAGCCGAATTCCACTTCCCAACAATCCACTTCCGGGCAATCGAATTCTTCGGCGAATTCCAGCTCGAAAAACAATTCCGGAAATGGGAACAACTCAGCCAGCTCAAGCCCGAAAGTGAATCTGTCGCGGGCAGGCGCTCGAATGTTGACCGAGACCGACCAGGCACGAATGGCGATCGCCAACAAGAATAAGCAGACTGCCTTACAGCACGTCAATCAGGCGATCAATTCAGTGGATCGGATTGAGAGCGTGGCCAGCGGGCGAAGCTTCGTCCCGATCTATACCGAACTGAGCGAAGTTTCGCTTTTGGGGCCTGTGCAGCGGGCAAAAAGCCAGAGCGCGGGACAAAACTCCGGTAGCAGTTCAACAAACAGCAGTTCCGCGAACAACACCGGGTCCAACTCGTCCCAAAGTGCAACCCAAACTCGATCCAGAACGAATCCTTCAGTGGTTCAGTCCGTTGCGGGTGAGTATACTACCGTCGCCGTAAACGTAAATACGGCCAAAACCCATCTGCAGGCGGCCCAGACCGCGCTCAACAACAATGGCGATTTCACCACTGCGGACCGGGCATTAATGGAAGTTCAAAACGGAGTAGTACTGGAAACCGTGGCCGCCGATCTGCCGTTGTTAAAGGCAAGACAGGATCTGGCTTTGGCGAAGGCCAGGGCGGACCGCGGAGACTTCACGCAAGCAAGTGCTGCTCTGCGATCGGCATCTAACGGTTTGCAATCCTACGCACAGACCAACGGCACTCATGCAAGCGACGCAAGTGCGCTTCAGAAGGAGATTGATAATTACGCACAGAACATCCAATCAGTCATAGCGATGCATCAACCAAGCTCCAGGGGTTTTGGGATCGAACGACAGACTGGATGACCCCATCAAGCAGCAGCAAATAACAGTTTCAACGTGAACGCAATCAAAGTGGCTCGGGCGCAGGCCGGAGCCACTTTCGTTAGCGCTCCCAATCGGAATTCTTAGCAACCCTCAAGCGGATTCGGAAAGGTGTCTGCGTTCTCTTCCGGATCGGTTGAGCCTAGGCATTGGAAGTCTTTCTCTATCAGCAGCCGGAGTGTATGGCCATCGCCCGTCAATTGGTTCGCCCCTATTCCGACTTGGCTGGAATCGGCCCAGGCGGCAACAATCTTTTGGGGCACGGAAAGGAGCAGGTCGCCGTCCCCATATTGCGCCTGGAAGCCGTGGTCGCCGGGCCGTGCGGTGATCCGGTAAACCAGCCGTTGGTGGGGAGCGAATTCCACTGATTCCTCCACCATCCCCGTGTCTCGTAGTTGGGTGACTTCCGTCTGGGTCAGACGAAGCCGGACGGAGTTGTTGCGGAGACGCAGCTTCATGTTCCCTTTATACGCCAGTGCCCCGAGTAGATGTTGAATCGCTGATTCCTCACGAACCCGAGCAAGGTCATCTGAAAGTGCTGCGCCAGCTCGACGGCCAGGCTGGATGGTGCGCCCACTGCCGCCACCACAGGGATTCCGGCCATCACCGCCTTCTGCATCAGCTCAAAACTAGCGCGGCCGCTGACCAGCAGCAGACGGTTATGGAGCGGCAGGCTTCCGGCAAGGAACCGCTCCCCAATCAGCTTATCCAGAGCGTTGTGTCTGCCAACATCTTCGCGGACACTCAGCAAGCTTCCCATTTCGTCAAACAACGCTGCCGCATGCAATCCTCCGGTGTGTGAGAACACCGGTTGTGATTCGCGCAGACGGTCTGGCAGTTCATGAATCAACGCGGCGTCCATGCAGAAACCCCCGATAGGAATCGCCGCGCAGGTTTGGGTTTCGATGGCTTGCAAAGACGTCTTGCCGCAGATGCCGCAGCTCGACGTTGTGTAAAAGTGCCGCTCCAGCCGCGTGAAATCGATATCGACATTCGGATCGAGATCCACTTGTATCTCATTCGCGCCCCCGCTACCCAGGGGCCGGATCTCCGAAATCCCGGCAGCATGGCGGATAATCCCTTCGCTTACAAGGAAACCGGCCGCGAGTTCCCGATCATGGCCTGGAGTCCGCATGGTGAGAGAGATCGCCTTGGAACTGGCGCGCCCCTTGAAGTGATAGCCGAGGCGTATTTCCAGAGGCTCCTCGACAGCAAGTTCTTCGTGCCGCATCGTCATGCTGGCGCCCGAAATGTTGCGCACCGGCACGTTGACGATGCTTTCAGTTATCGGCCGGAAAAGTGTTTTTTGCGAATCCCCCATTTACGTTGGCACCCTGATTGTATACCCTGATTGTGTACCCAAGATGAGAGTGCCCAATGACAGAAACGTTTCGGCGGAGCCGCCGGAAGCGCAATCCGCTGGCATTCGTATGAGGGCATCGGCAAGTTGAAAAGCTGGATCGAATCCGCGAACCGGCCGGGAGCGGATTTCCCGCTGGAAAATTTGCCATACGGTGTTTTCCGCAGGCGCGGCGCGGCGGAAAGCCCTCGCGTGGGAATCGCGATTGGAGATCAGATTCTGGATGTGGGCCGCTGCGGGCAGAATGGACTGTTTGAAGGAACCGCGGATGATGCGGCGGCTGCGTGTCAGGCGCCGGTTCTGAACTTTCTGATGTTGCAGGGTGGCCAACATTGGCGGGCGCTGCGGGCGCGGGTTACCGAACTGTTGAACGAGACCTGTCCCGATCTGCGGCGTGACCGGCAATTGCGGGACGAAGCCTTCATTGCGATGGCCGATGCGGAGATGTTTTTGCCTTGTGAGATCGGCGATTACACGGACTTCTATGCTTCCTTATTTCACGCGGCGCGCGTAGGGAAACTGTTCCGGCCAGACAAACCGCTGCTGCCGAACTATAAATATGTTCCCATTGCTTACCACGGGCGCGCATCGTCCATCGTGATCGGTGGCTCGCCGATCCGGAGACCACTGGGGCAAATGAAATCTAAAACTTCCGATGCACCATCGTTCGGCCCGTGCCAGATGCTGGATTATGAACTGGAGGCCGGAATACTCATCGGGACCGGCAACCCATTAGGCGAGCCAATTCCCATTGATGAGGCGGATTCCCATGTGTTCGGGCTTTGTTTAGTGAATGACTGGTCGGCGCGCGATATTCAAAGCTGGGAATATCAGCCGCTGGGTCCATTCCTGGGAAAGAACTTCGTCACCACCATTTCGCCATGGGTGGTGCCGATGGATGCGCTGGCGCCGTATCGCACGCAGGCAGCGGTGCGGCCACCCGGAGATCCTGACCCGCTGCCTTACTTACGCTCCGAAGACGATCAGCAGCATGGGGCGATCGATCTGCACCTGGAAGTCTACTTGCAATCCACTCAGATGCGGCATGACTACGTAGCGCCGATGCGATTAAGCCGTGGGAATTTCCGCGAGATGTATTGGACTATCGCACAGATGATCGCGCATCACACCAGCAATGGATGCAATCTACGTGCCGGCGATCTGATTGCCAGTGGAACCGTGTCTGGAGAGAGCGAGCAATCGCGGGGTTGCCTGCTGGAACTGACGTCACGCGGGGCGGAGCCAGTCACTCTGCCAAACGGAGAGACACGCCGCTTCCTGGAAAACGGCGATGAAGTGATTCTGCGCGCCTGGTGTGAAGCTCCCGGTCTCCCGCGCATCGGATTCGGAGAATGCCGCGGGACTGTACAATCCAGCGTGATAGCATCTGGGACACAAGCAGCGGAAACTCGATGAAGCTCACAGATCATTATACGGAGGAGCGCGGCACGGGCTATTTGACCGGCGTCCAGGCCCTGGTGCGCCTGCCAATGGATCAGATGCGGCGGGACCGCGCCGCGGGCCTGCACAGCGCGGCGTTTATCTCCGGTTATGAAGGATCTCCCCTTGCCGGCTACGATCTGGCGCTGCTGCGGTCAAAACAGTTGCTGCAGGCTCTCGACATTCATTTCGTGCCAGGTATGAATGAAGAAATCGCCGCAACCTCTGTCCTCGGTAGTCAGATTTTCCAGGTACTTGGCCAAGGCAAATACGATGGCGTTCTGGGCATCTGGTACGGCAAAGGGCCAGGGGTGGACCGCTGCGGCGATGTGTTCCGGCACGCTAACTTCGCAGGCTCAGCGAAGCACAATGCGGCGCTCGTGCTGGCGGGCGACGATCACCAATCGAAGAGCTCAACGATTCCACATCAGAGCGACTTCAGTCTGTTTAACGTAGGCATGCCCGTCGTGTTTCCAGGTAACACACAAGAGGTGCTCGATTACGGCCTGTTTGCGATCGCAATGGGACGATATAGCGGCGCGTGGATCGGAATGAAAATGGTGACCAACGTGTGCGATGGTGGCGGCACGGTGGTGCTGGATCCGGAGCGGATTTCGCTCCATGCGCCTGACGGTTATGAAAAACTGACCGACGCGCGGCTGGTGACGCCGGTCACTCTTGCGCTGGAGTATGAAGTTCACACGCGCCGGCTGGATGCGGCACGGGAGTTCGCGCGCGTAAACGGGATTAACCGCTGGTATGGATCCCGTGCGGGCGCATCCTTGGGCATTGCGGCGACAGGCAAAGCCTATTACGACCTGCTCCAGGCTCTTTACGATCTGGATATTCGCGAGTCTGAACTGGAGCAGCTAGGAATCCGGATTGCCAAGTTTGGCATGACATTCCCGCTGGAGCCTCTGTTTGCGAAAGAATTTGCACAGGGACTGCAAACGTTGCTTGTGGTGGAGGAGAAGCGCAGTTTCGTGGAGCTTCAACTTCGCGATTCGCTGTATTCCTTGACCACGCGGCCCCTGATTATGGGGAAGGTGGACGCCAAGGGTGCGCCTCTGCTCCCCTCCACTGGAGAGTTGGACCCGGACATCATTGCGCGAGTGATTGTACGACTGCTGGAATCGCATCCGAAAGAGAGCGTCCGGGCCCGTATGGCCAGGCTTGATGAGATCGAAAGCCGGCCTCGCGACGTTTCCTCTGTGCGGCATCCCACGTTCTGTTCGGGATGCCCTCATAACCGGTCGACGCTATTACTGGATGGTCAGGCGGCCGGTGGTGGAATCGGCTGCCACGCCATGGCTATCACACTCGGCGAGATGAACCGCGGCTTCGAATTCATCACGCAGATGGGTGGCGAGGGCGCGGCCTGGATCGGAATGGCGCCGTTCACTGCGCGCCAGCATATTTTCCAGAATGTGGGCGATGGAACGTACTTCCACTCTGGGTCTATGTCAGTGCAGGCATGCGTAGCGGCCGGCGTGAATATCACGTTCAAGATTCTGTATAACGGGCACGTCTCCATGACTGGCGGACAGGATGTGATGGGCGCCTTGGCCGTGCCGGATCTAACAAGGAAGTTGCAAGCCGAGGGCGTTAAACGCACTGTGGTGCTTACCGAAGACACCGCAAAGTACCGCGGCATCGAGTTAGCCTCCAATACGGAACTGCTTGACCGGGATCAACTGGCCCGCACGCTGGCGGAACTCGAAAAGATCTCAGGCGTGACGGTGCTTATTTACGACCAGGAGTGTGCGGCTGAAAAACGGAGGTCGCGTTCACGCGGCAAGTCGGCTGAGCCGGTGATAAGGCTCATGATTCACGAAGAGGTCTGCGAAGGCTGTGGCGATTGCGTGAAGACATCGAACTGCATGAGCTTGCATCCGGTGGAGACCGATTTCGGGCAAAAGATGCGGATTCATCAATCGTCATGCAACAAGGACTATTCCTGCGCGCTGGGTGATTGTCCGAGCTTTCTGACGGTTCGAATCAAGCCGGGTACTGGGCTTGCAAAAAAGGTGTTGCCGGCTCTTCCATCAACTGAAGCTCCACCGCCAGTAAATCCGGTGAGCGCCGGCGATGGCTATCGAATTGTCATGCCCGGCATTGGCGGGACTGGTGTCTTGACCATCAGTGCTCTGCTGGCCACGGCCTCGGTGTTGGAAGGCAAGTCGGTGCTCACGCTCGATCAAACGGGTCTCGCTCAGAAGGGTGGCGCAGTGGTGTCTCACATCGTCATTAGCGATCGGCCGATAGAGGCGTCGGCTAAGGTGAACGCGGCCAATGCCGACGTGCTGCTCGGCTTTGATTTGCTAGGCGCGGTGAGCCCGGAGAACGCGAGATGCGCACACCCCAGCCGCACCGTGGCTGTCATCAACACGCATTTGACCCCTACGCACGATAGCATCCGGACGTTAACAGTTCTGTCCGGCCAGGAGAAGCTGGTAAACCAGATCAACGCGGCGGCGCAGCCGGGACGAAACATATTCGTGGATGCGAGCCGTCTGTCCGGCTGCCTGTTCGGAAGCCATTTGCAAGCCAATATTCTCCTGTTGGGCGTTGCATTTCAGGCGGGTCTCATTCCGTTGCGTGAGGACTCCATTCATCGCGCGGTAGAACTGAATCGGGTGGATGTCGAAACAAATTTGCAGGCGTTTCTTTGGGGCCGGAAATATTATCTCGATGCAGCCGAAGTGGAGCGCCAGATCGCAACGGTACCACAGCAGAACACCGGCGCCGGTCTTCTGGCCATCCGTGTAAAAGAATTGACGCTCTACCAGAATGAGGCTTATGCGCGCACGTATCGGGAGTTTGTGCAACAAGTAGGCGAGCGCGCCCCAGCCCTTCAAGAAACAGTGGCGCGTTGCTTGTACAAGCTGATGGCGTATAAAGACGAATACGAAGTGGCGCGTCTGCTAACGAAACCCGGTGTTGAGAAGACGGTGATGGGGATGTGGGAAGCGCCTGAATCAGTTTCCTACAACTTGCACCCGCCGCTGCTCCGGAAGTTTGGGGTTACGCGAAAACTACAGCTTGGGCCGTGGTTCCGGTTTCCCCTCCGGTTATTGGCCAGTCTGAAATTTCTTCGCGGCACGGCGTTGGACGTGTTCGGAATCACGTCACACCGGCATGACGAGCGCGCGCTGGCCGTATGGTACCGGGACCTAATCCAACAGGTAATGGACCAGATGAGTCCGGAAGATCAGCCATTGGCGCTCGAAATTGCCGCGCTTCCCGTCCAGATCCGCGGCTATGAGCACATCAAAGAGGCGAGTATAGAAAGAGTGAGGCAACTTGCGCTGGAAAAGCTTTCTGAACTGAGCTCTCGTGTTAGTTTTCCCCTTTAATCAAATATGATCCGCTTAATTCAACTCACTCACCCCTCACAGGGACGGCGCATCGCGCTGGTGGATGGTGGCGAGCTGCGGCTGCTAAGTGGATACTCTTCCGTCTACGCCTTGGCAACCTGCGGAAAGCCGCTAATCGAAACCGCTCACAGAGCTGTGTCGAGTGACGCGCTCCCGTATGACGGAATTTACGAAGGCGATTCCGATTGGCACGTTCTGCCTGCGTTCGATCATCCGGAAGAGCCGGCTCGCTGCCTGGTCAGCGGGACTGGATTGACACACAAGGCCAGCGCGGACAACCGCCAGGCGATGCACGCCGAGGTGCCGGCGGTGACTGACAGCATGCGGATGTATCAATGGGGCCTCGAAGGTGGCCGGCCAACCGATGGCGGGATCGGGGTGCCTCCTGAATGGTTTTACAAAGGCTCGGGTAGCATTCTGCGCGCGCACGGCGAGCCGCTGGCCATCCCTCCCTATGGAGAGGACGGCGGCGAGGAGCCTGAGGTGGCAGGGGCCTATATAATCGATCCCGCTGGAGCGCCACGGCGTGTGGGAATGGTGATGGGCAATGAATTCTCCGACCACAAGGTGGAAAAGAAAAACTACCTGTATCTCGCCGTCTCGAAATTGCGAACCTGCGCCATTGGGCCGGAAATTGTGCTCGATCCGGATTTCTCAGATGTGTCCGGCCAAGTGTGCATAGAGCGCGGCGGTTCGGTCCTGTGGCGCAAGGACATCGCGACCGGCGAGGCCCGGATGTCTCACACACTCGCGAATCTGGAGCACCACCATTTTAAGTTTGAAGCGCACCGCAGACCCGGTGATGCGCACATTCATTTCTTTGGCGCGGATGCGTTCAGCTTTGGAGCCGGTATCGCCCTCTCGGAGGGCGACGTCATGGTGGTCGAGTTCCAAGGATTCGGCCGCGCCCTGAGAAATCCGTTGGGGGTGGACAAGACCCCGTATTCGTTTATAAGTGTGACAGGATTGTAAGAATCCATACTAATGGGATCATTACCCTCGTTAGGAGGGGATGCACGACGAAGAATCATGCTTTCGGCCCTATATCCTTTATATTCTATTGTTTGAGGATCATGGTACTAGATCGGATAGGACTAGGGTGTAACACCTAGAACATTTACTAGTACCCAAGGTATCAAATAACTGTTACTGTCATTAAGTAAGTATCTACTTGGAGCGGCTTATCCGCCGGATTTCACCCCTTATGACACCTTCCCCCTTCTCCGCTGACGCTACACTCGTGACGGTCGAACAAGACAAATTGTCAGAAGACACTCTCCTGGCGCAAGTGATGAAAATGCTGCGATCTCCGGCATTTTCGCGGTCACCGAGGCTAAGCCGTTTTTTAAAGTTTTCGGTAGAGCAAACGCTGATTAACCGCCAAGACAACCTGAAGGAATACTCGATCGGTCTAGAAGTTTTTGAACGGCCGGAGTCATTCGACCCTCGTATGGATTCCATTGTGCGGGTTGTGGCTAGAAGATTACGGACCGTAGTGGAAGCGTACTATGCGGATGTTGGCCGTGAGGATGCGGTAATCATCAGTTTCCGCTCGGGCAGTTATGTTCCCTCGTTCCGGCTCCGTTGCGATGAGCCTGAGCCCAAGGACAATTCGACGGCAACCGGTCAGAATACCGTGCTGATTGTGAGCCGTGAGGCGGATGGATACCAAGCCGACGGAGATGGAAAGGCGGGTGAGATGACAGCAGCCAATTTCGTTTCCAACAAACTCGGTGTGCCGGTGATGCCGCTCTCGCGAGAGAACGGAAAGGAAATTCTGCAGCGCTTGTTGGCGGGCGATGCGGATGTATTTGTTCTGACGGCTGGCGGAGACTTAACGGGTATCGCTCTGTCCGCTACTTCTAAGCATCATTAGAGCCATTATGCTTTTCCTCATTGAGATCCTCGTGTTGTCAATCGTGGCCTCGCTTTTGGTGACGCTGGTTGCGCGTGAGGTCTATTGCTTCTGGCGTTGGAAAAGAACGCTTGGACGCATGGAACACCATGAATGGGCACGCCGGGTAAGCTCTATCCGCAACAGCGGCGAAAGCAACTAACCGGCACATCAGTATTCCCACATCCCGAATGACTCCCAGAAGGCATCCGCCGAAAGGGAGTCCTTCATTCCCTACACCACTCTTGACTACTGTCCGTTACGGTTACGAACTGGTAAGAAGCTCGGCTGATTGCATCTCTTGGTAAGTACCTGTGCCCGGAAGTAAGTAATGCATCTGCTTTCGGTTGCAGCCAGGAACTTACGAATTAGAGGAGGCAAGCTGATGACTGAAAACGTTCTAATCACTGGCGGAGCCGGTTTCATCGGGTCTCACCTGGCAAACGAACTGCTGGAGAATGGATACCGCGTCAGAGTGCTGGACAGCCTTTGTTCACAAGTACACGGAGAGGGGGCTCGAAGGCCGGACTACCTGAACGCGGAAGTGGAACTGCAAGTAGGGGACGTCAGAGACCCAAGCGCGGTGAAACGAGCGCTGAAAGGGATCGATGCCGTGTATCATCTGGTTGCCGTGGTGGGCGTCGGACAAAGCATGTACCGCATTGCGGAATACACCAGCGTGAATAATCTGGGAACCGCGGTCTTGTTAGAAGCACTCTTGAAACATCCGGTTCGCCGCCTGATCGTTGCATCCAGCATGAGTATCTACGGAGAAGGCATGTACCGCAGGCCGGATGGCTCTGTCGTCACAGCGGAACGGACCTTGCAACAGTTGCAGGCAGGCGAGTGGGAGCTTTGCGATGAATACGGAAATCCCCTGGCGCCGATTCCAACTCCGGAAGACAAAGTCCCGTCGCTCGCCTCCGTTTACGCGCTCTCAAAATACGATCAGGAACGAATGTGCCTGATGATCGGCCGCGCCTACAACCTTCCAGCAGTGGCCTTGCGCTTCTTCAATATTTACGGGCCATATCAGGCTCTTTCCAATCCATATACCGGCGTGCTCGCGATATTCGCCTCCCGGCTCTTGAATGGAAATGCTCCACTGATTAATGAGGATGGTAAACAGCTCAGGGATTTTGTCAGCGTCTACGACGTGGCCAGGGCCTGCCGCTTGGCTCTCGAAGCGGAAAAGGCCGACGGGCACGTGTTCAACATCGCAAGCGGCCGCCAGATTACCATTCGGGATCTGGCGTCGCGAGTAGCGAAGGTTTTGGACAAAGACATTCAACCAGAGATCACCGGCAAATACCGTTCCGGCGATATTCGCCATTGTTTTGCCGACATTTCCCGCGCCCGTGAAGTGCTCGGCTTCTCTCCCCGTATCGGCCTGGAAGCCGGACTGGTGAGTTTAGCCTCCTGGTTGGAAGGCCAGATCGCGCATGATCGCGTCTCTGAATCGCGGGCGGAGCTGGCTGCTAGAGGGTTAATGCTATGAGTCCGGCGCGTTCGGACGCTCCGGTGCTGATTACCGGCGGGGCGGGCTTCATCGGAACGAATCTGGCTGACCGTCTGCTGTCGAGCGGACAACGGGTTCTCATCTTCGACGACCTCTCCAGGCCAGGGGTGGAGAAGAACCTGCACTGGTTGACTGAAAAGCATAGCGGCCTGCTCGAATTCGAAGTAGGCGACATCCGCGATCCCATCGCGGTGCGCCGCGTGGTACGGCTTGCGAAGACGGTGTTTCATTTTGCTTCCCAAGTGGCGGTGACCACCAGCTTAGTGGAACCGATGCGCGATTTCGACATCAACGCGCACGGAACGCTGAACGTACTGGAGGCCATCCGGCAACTGGACGAACGCCCTCCGCTGCTTTTCACTTCCACCAACAAGGTGTACGGCAATTTGTGCGAGGTCAAATTGCGCCGCGTGGGCAACCGGTATGTTCCTGCCGATGCGTTGGTTTCACGATTCGGAGTCGGCGAGGATACGCCCTTGCGCTTTCAGAGCCCGTACGGTTGCTCAAAAGGGGCGTCGGATCAGTACGTCCTCGATTATGCGAGGAGTTTCGATCTGCCCGCCGTCGTATTCCGGATGAGCTGCATTTACGGCCCGCACCAGTTCGGAACCGAAGACCAGGGGTGGATCGCCCACTTTCTAATACGGGCGCTCAACAACGAAACGATCACCTTGTACGGCGACGGCATGCAGGTGCGAGACGTGTTGTTCGTCGAGGATCTTGTGAATGCATTCCAGGCGGCTCTGGCTAACATAGCATCGCTCTCAGGCCAAGCGTTCAATATTGGCGGCGGTCCGCAATATTCGGTAAGCCTCATGGATCTGCTGCAGTTGATATCGGAAGATTGTCCGAAGAAAACAACTCTGCGGTTTGAAGACTGGCGCACTGGCGACCAGCGCTATTACGTGTCCGACACCCGCCGCTTCCGGGCTGCTACCGATTGGAAGCCGATGGTAGGAGTGGCGGAGGGAGTCGGCCGGTTGAAACAATGGCTGTTGGAATCCGGCAAGAGCCTTCGCAGCGTGCCCATGCTGCATGGAGGCGCGGCTTCATGAAATACGCTCTGGTAAACCCGAATTGGAATTTTGACGGCAGTATCTACTTCGGTTGCCGTGAGCCTCATTTGCCGCTCGAGTTTGGGTATTCTAGGGCCTTGCTGAATCAGGCCGGTCACGATGTGCTGCTGATCGACGGCCAAATGGAAAACCTCTCCACTGCGGAACTTCGCTCACGGGTGGAGCGTTTCCAGCCTGATTTCACGGTGGTTACAACGGCGCCGAGCTATCTCTTTTGGCGCTGTGCTCCGCCTGAGCTTCGGATACCCAAACAACTCTTTCGCGAGTTCGTCGGAGCAGGGGGCAAATTAGTAGTCGTTGGGCCGCATGGCTCCACTACTCCGGCCTCTACTTTGCGCAAGACCGGCGCCGACGTTGTAATCATGGGCGAATGCGAAGAGATTATCCCGAGGCTGTCACAGCCATGGCAGCAGGTCACTTCGATTTGCTACTGGGTGAATGGGAATGCGTGGGTGCAAGGTGGAACGCACGCTTCCGATATGGGTGCGTTGCCTGCGCTCGAATGGTCCCCAGAGATGTTGGAGCCCCACAAACACCATCATCATCGTTTTGATAAACCTCCCGCCGGGCCAGGAGCCGAAGTGGAATCCTCACGCGGCTGCCCCTACCACTGCACGTTTTGCGCGAAGGATAACTTCCGTGACAAATACAGGCGGAGGCCAGTCGCCGTTGTATTGAACGAGGTTGACAAACTGCTGCAAGGCGGCGTGGAATACATCTACTTCATAGATGAAATCTTCTTGCCGAATCGAGAACTCCTGGAAAGTCTTGCTCAGCGGAAACTGAAGATCGGTGTCCAAACCCGCATCGACTTGTGGAGCCACGAGATGATCGACCTCCTGAGCGCGGCTGGCTGTGTTTCCATTGAGGCCGGGGTTGAGAGCATCACCGAAGCCGGCAGGGATCTGCTGGACAAACGATGCAAACTCACAACGGACGAGATTGCAGAGCGCCTGATTTACGCCAAACAGTCTGTGCCTTTTGTGCAGGCGAATCTGATCGAAATGGAGGAAGACAATGCCAGCGCCGTTGAGGCGTGGCGGGACCACTTGCAGCAAAACGGAGTGTGGGCGAACAAACCGGTTCCCCTCTACCCGTATCCAGGCTCGCCGGACTACACGAAGCGGTGGGGTGCGCCGGATGACCGCGCCTGGGAGCGTGCGCACGACTATTATCTGGCCCTCTACTCCAACTTCAGCGATATTCAGGAACAGCAGCCAAAGCCTCTTCCGGAACTGGAACTCATGGATGCGCATGGGTCCTGACGAGCTTCCAAAACACGTTTTGATGACCAGCGATACCCTCGGCGGCGTCTGGACTTACTCCATCGAACTCGCTCGCGAACTAACGCAGGCCGGAGTTCATGTATCGCTTGCGGCCATGGGGAATCCGTTGCTTCGGGAACAAGCCACGGAAGCAAACGCGATTCCGGGCCTGTCCATCTATGAGAGCCAGTTCAAGCTGGAGTGGATGGATGAGCCGTGGTCCGATGTAGCAGCCGCTGGGGAGTGGCTCTTGGGCCTGGAACGGATGCTGCAACCGGACCTGATCCACTTGAATAACTTTGTGCATGGGGCGTTATCCTGGCGATCGCCATCGTTGATCGTCGGGCATTCTTGCGTCCTGTCCTGGTGGTCTGCGGTGAAGCGAAGCGTTGTTCCCGAACAGTACTTCACCTATCAAAACCGTGTCTCGCTAGGGCTGCACGGGGTGGACCTGGTGGTTGCTCCCTCTCATTCCATGTTGCGCGATTTGAACCATCACTATCTGCCGTTTCCGAATGGAATGACGATCCCAAACGGACGTCGCCCGGAATGCTTCCGCCCAGGCGCAAAGGAACCGTTTGTCTTTAGCTGCGGACGTGTTTGGGATGAAGCGAAAAATATTTTCGCCCTGCACGAAGTGGCGCCTTCACTGCACTGGCCTGTCTACATTGCGGGCCAGCACACGCATCCCAATGGAAAGGCGGCGGAGATGCCCAACCTGATTTCGTTAGGGCAGCTTAGCCAGCAAGATATTGCCAGCCGCTATGCGCGAGCTTCTATTTATGCGCTGCCTGCCCGCTATGAACCTTTTGGGCTATCCATCCTGGAAGCCGCGCTTTCCGGGTGCGCTCTGGTGCTTGGGGATATTCCCACCTTGCGGGAGAACTGGACTGACGCGGCCGTTTTTGTGTCACCAGACGATCCAGCCGAGTTGCGCGATGAGATCAATTGGTTGATTGCAAACAGCGGCGAGCGTGCCGGCTTGGCGATGCGCGCGCAGGTGAGAGCGCGTGATTTTACATCCAAGAGAATGGCTTCCGGTTATTTTCACGCCTACCGGGTCGCGAGAGAACGATTTCAGCAACGCGCGGCTTCGAGCCATGAGGAAAGACAGACTGCATGCGTGTCGTACTCTTCTGCCATTCACTGATCTCAGACTGGAACCATGGCAATGCGCATTTCCTGCGCGGTGTCACGTCGGAACTGCAAGCACGGGGTCACAGCGTTACTATCTTTGAACCTCACAATTCATGGAGCTTGCAAAACTTAATCGCGGATCACGGCGCGCAGACCATTCACCTCTTCCACGAAGCCTATCCACACCTGCGCAGCGTTCGTTATGGGGACGATCTCGATCTGGATCGGGCGTTGGATGGCGCGGATCTTGTAATCGTTCACGAATGGAACCAGCCGTCGCTGGTGGAACAGATCGGAAATCATCGGACGCGCAACGGCAGATATCGCCTGCTGTTCCATGACACGCATCACCGCTCCGTGACAGATCCGGATGCAATGCAACGTTACAACCTGGACGATTACGACGGCGTACTCGCGTTCGGAAACTCAGTTGCAGAACGGTACCGTGCAAACGGCTGGGGAAAGCGTGTATGGACATGGCATGAGGCCGCGGATGCTCGCAGGTTCTTTCCCCGCGAAGGTGGCGAACCGGATGGCGATCTAATTTGGATCGGCAACTGGGGCGATGACGAGCGAACCGCGGAATTGCAGGAATTTCTGATGGACCCCGTCCGTGACCTCGGCCTCAATGCCCGCGTGCATGGTGTCCGTTATCCCCCCGAAGGAATTCTAGCTCTAGCGCAAGCAGGCATCGAGTACGCGGGATGGATCGCGAATTTTGAGGCTCCCTACGCATACAGCAAGTTCAAGGTGACATTGCACATTCCCCGCCGGCCCTACTTGATGGCGTTGCGCGGCGTACCCACCATTCGCGTGTTTGAAGCACTCGCTTGCGGAATTCCACTGATCTGCGCACCGTGGGACGACGCCGAAAATCTATTTGAGCCCGGCGCCGACTATCTGATGGCACGCAACGGCGCGGAGATGACCAGCCTTTTGCGGGAGTTGCTTGCGGATCGCCAATTCGCAGCCGGACTTGCGAGCCATGGCCGCAAAACCATCTTGAACCATCACACCTGCGCCAATCGGGTGGATGAGCTAATCGGAATCTTTCAAGAGATGGAACAGGAGCCTGCCGCAATGCCGGCAGCGGCGGTCCCAATCGCATGAGCCAGCCACTTGAGATCGCCTTCTTTGGATCTAGCCTGCTCTCTTCTTACTGGAATGGAGCGGCCACTTATTACCGGGGCATCATCCGCGCACTGCACTCCTTCGGACATCGCGTGACATTCTATGAGCCGGATGCTTTCGATCGTCAACAGCACCGGGATATCGAGCCTCCCGAGTGGGCCAAGGTATACGTGTACAGCGCCATCGGCACCGGGGGCGTCTATCAAGCGCTCGATCACGCGCGGCATGCGGATTGGATCATTAAGGCGAGCGGTGTGGGCGTTCACGATGCATTGCTCGAACGCGAAGTGCTGTCCATTGGCGGGCACAGCACCATGGCCGCGTTTTGGGATGTAGACGCACCGGCAACTCTGGACCGGTTGAAGCAAGATGCTGAAGACCCTTTTCTGGATTTGATCCCTCGCTACAACGTCGTGTTCACCTACGGCGGCGGCGATCCGGTTGTGACAGCATACAAGGCATTTGGAGCCCGTGAGTGCATCCCTGTCTATAACGCGCTGGACGCAACCACGCACTTCCCTGCCGCTCCAAATCCTTCCTTTGCGGCTGATCTGAGCTTCTTGGGAAACCGGCTGCCCGACCGCGAAGCCCGCGTGCATGACTTCTTTCTGAGTGCTGCGGTAGCTTCTCCCGGAAGGACCTTTTTACTGGGCGGGAATGGCTGGGATGCCAGCCAGATGCCGGCAAACGTCCGGTACGCCGGCCACGTCTCGACGAACGATCACAATGCGTTTAACTCAACTCCCTTAGCAGTATTGAACATCAGCCGTGAAAGCATGGCGCGCTACGGCTTCAGCCCCGCCACCCGCGTCTTTGAAGCAGCAGGCGCCGGCGCGTGTTTGATTACGGATGCATGGGAAGGAATTGAACAGTTCTTTGAGCCTGGACGGGAAATCCTGGTTGCAAACAATGGCGGCGAGGTCGCCGGCCACGTTGCCGCACTCACAGAGAGCTCGGCGAGAGCCATAGGGCAGGCCGCAAGAAACCGCGCCTTGGCCGATCACACCTACGCAAACCGGGCGGTCCAGGTGAATTCTATTCTGAACGGCCGCTTAGCGGCAACAGGCAGGTGAACTTTGCGTATCGTAATTTTGGGGCTGTCCATCACGTCTTCCTGGGGCAACGGCCACGCCACCACCTATCGCGGCTTGGTCAGAGGCTTAGTGAAGCGCGGCCATGATGTTCTGTTTCTGGAGCGGGACCAACCCTGGTATGCGGACAATCGGGATCTGCCAGATCCTCCATTCGGAACAACGAAAATCTATTCCTCCTTGACCGAATTAAAAGACCGTTTCACGAAAGCCGTCTGCCAGGCAGACCTTGTGGTTGTAGGCTCCTATGTCCCCGACGGTATAGCTGTTGGAACTTGGGCGTTATCTACTGCAAGTGGAATCGCTGCGTTCTATGACATTGATACGCCGGTCACTCTCGCCGCCATTGACCGGAGCGAGTGCAAATATCTCTCGCGAGCGTTGATGATGCGCTATGACCTGTATCTATCGTTCACCGGCGGCCCCACACTTAAACGGCTGGAGAACAACTACCACTGTGCCAGGGCGAGAGCGCTGTATTGTTCCGCCGACACCTCAATTTACTACCCGGAATCTTCGGATGCCTGCTGGGATCTTGGATACCTGGGTACCTACAGTGCGGACCGGCAACCCGCGCTCGATTCGCTTCTTCTCACTCCGGCCCGCCGTAAAGACAATGGTAGCTTCGTCGTCGCGGGTCCAATGTTCCCCGGCGATATCGAATGGCCGCCGAATGTGCAACGCATCGAACATTTGGCCCCTGTGGATCACCGCGGCTTTTACAACATGCAGCGATTCACGCTCAACGTGACTCGCGCCGACATGGTGCAAGCCGGCTATTCCCCCAGTGTCCGGTTGTTCGAAGCCGCGGCATGTGGAACTCCGATCATTTCAGACTGCTGGCCGGGAATGGATGAATGCTTCAAAGTGGGAAGTGAGGTATTGGTGTCACTGAATCCGGGCGACACGCTACGGCATCTTTCATTGCCGGAGGAGGAGCGCCGTTCCCTTGGACAACGCCTTCGCCGGCGAGTGTTGCGGCAGCATACGGCCGAACATCGCGCGGAACAGCTGGAGGGATACGCGATGGCCTTGCTGAACGCCACCGCTCATCGGCCTTCGCAGGCGATGTCTCAACGGTAACAATACTATGCCAAGCCCGGCTCAGGTCAACATTGAATCGGTCGCACGGCTGGAACAGAAATCACTGGATCAAAGAACTCTCTCCCAACGTGTCGGTGACACCATCGCCGATTTCATTGGAACCATGCGATTTGTCCTGCTGCATGTGATCGTCTTTATCTGTTGGGTGCTGATCAACGCTGGCCGAATTCCGTTCATTCCGAAATTCGACCATACCCATACGTCCTACTCACCATGATCGTGTCACTGGAAGGCGTACTACTTTCCACCTTCGTCTTAATAAAGCAGAATCGGATGAGCAAACGAGCGGACCAACGCGATCACCTGAATTTGCAAATCGATCTCCTCGCCGAAAAAGAGGTCACGAAGATCTTGCAGATGCAACGCCGGCTGTGTGAACATTTCGGGCTCGTCGATATGGCGAAAGATCCCGAGGCAAAGGAAATGAGTGAGGTGACGGCGGTTGACAATTTGGCTGACGAGTTGAATAAGAGGCTACCCGAAGAGTAACGCCCTTGCTTGTCCGGCGTAGTAATTGTGGAGTGTGTGGAACCGGCCGCCCTCTGCCGGCTCACCCGTCGAATGTTCCGCCATGCGCGTGTATGCAAACCGATAGGCAAGGTACGCGATCTCATAGAACACAAGGCGCCGCCGCAAAGTAGAATCGTTGTCCATCTGAAGGTATAGCTCTAACAAATGCTCCCTGTGCCGTGCGGACAGTCGGAACTCAATCATGGTTCCGGCAAGATCCCACGCGATGTCCTGGCAGCCTGGAAAGAAGTGATCGTCATGATGGTCCAGCGCATCCGTTTTCAAGTACCGGCCTGGCGCCCTTAGCCATTCGTGCGGTAGCATCCGGCCATCAACGGCGACTGCATCCGCGCCGTTAATCGGACCTTCCAGATCCTCTACCGATTCATAGGTTGCCCCCATCGGCTCCAAAAGATTTGTGCGAATCATCGTCATCAGTGAAATGTAGGAAACAGGTTGCTGTGCGCGGAAATGCCGTTTGAGGAAGCACAGGTACTTCGCGATTGCCGCCAGCAATTCGGGATTCACATCCTCCGGCGTCAATGGCTTTGCCTTAACAAACTTTGAGAGCAGAAATCCAAGCCTCAATCCAAGCACTGGCGGTATGAATCCCTCCGCGGCTAAAACTTCCGCTCGCGCCAGCTTTTGCCGTCCGAATGAACCCAGACCGGCGAACTTGAAAAGCGTTCCGTCCGATGATAAATACTTCCGGCGCTCATGATGCGGTTCCACCGCCGGGTATTCGGCTTCGCTCGAAAAACAGTACCTGCGCCAGTTTCCTGCGGAGAGATCGCACAGTCCACCGGACGTCGCCAGCCCGGTCAATACCGTCTCTTCAAAGGTCCCAAGATACTTCGGATAGCTGTTCCAGTGTTCACGCGCAACTTCGGAGTGAAGGAATTCTGGCGAGGGATCCCAGCTGGGCAGCAAACTGATCACGGCTCGCGGGATTCCCAGTTGCTCCAGCCGGCGCGCCACGCTGAGGAACGAAGATCCGCTCAACCCTGGGCCTTCATCGACGATCAGAAAATGCGCTGCCGCACTATCGGCGATACGCTTTTCAAGAGCTGGCCCAAGCGCGATATAACGGTCGAATGGATGCCCTCGCGGCCGAACGGTACACGAATCGCAAACCCTGCCGCAACCACGCAGCACCGCGGTCACAACGGAGGCCAGTGTCGTCCCAATACTACGAATGCCGATCACGAAAATACGTTCTGCACCGTTGACCCGTGCAAATTGCCTGGCTGCCTCGGCGTACTGTTCCGGAAAAAGACCGTAATACGCGAATCCTTCCGGTGGACGAATCTGAATGCGGCTTGGTAGATCCAGTCCCTCCAGTTCAGCAAGGATGTGCCCCGGCGCAACGGTACTATCCGCGAGTTGAATGTTAATTTCCCGGAGCCTGCTGATCAAAGGGTCGTCATCGTCCACCTCGGGGCACAATGCATCGGCGATTCCAGCTTCAATCTGCCCAAAGCGAATCAGCAGCCCGGTTGCGTCATCATTTCCCAGGTCTGCAAGCGCAACACGCGGGTCTACCTCCGTCTGCCTTTCCGCAAATACGATCACGCGGCGTACCGGCGGGTCATCCTCGCGCAAAAGTCGGCGAACTCTTCCACGTTTTGTGGTGGACTTGTGTGGTGCGGCCGCAGGCCCCGATCCTCCGGCGTATAGCAGAATGTAAGTGTCACGTCGAAGCCTTCCAAAGCCGACATCTGCTTATCGAACCAAGCATCGGCATTCGGCCGGAAACTGTCCGCCCAACTTAGCCCTGTGCGAATTTGACGCACGCCCAGCCTGTGCAGCCAAGCCGCCGCGTCCTGTAATCGGTGGTCCTCAAAGTGAAACCATTGGCAGATCCCCAGCAGCGGTGCGTACTGGCTGAATTGATGCGCCGCGATCTTGGGGCTTCCATCTTCGCGTAGTAAGCCCATGTAGAAGTGCCGGTAATAGGAGGAGCCTTCCGCTTCGCGATGCCGGGTGGTAGCCGGCCAGGCGCGCGGCAAATCGTACAGGCTATACCAGTGAATACGCGGCGCTCTGCCGATCAGCAGTTCAGCCGTTTTTTTCAACCCAAACTCCTGCACCTCTTCGGCCCCAAACGTCGACACGCCTACTTCGGAAACCCAGATTGGCAGCCGCGTCACCGCCTTGATCTCGTTCAGTTTTTCCGGCCATTCATGGATGGTCCAGTGATTCCAGTCGAGGGGAAATCCATGTACCGCCACCACATCCAAATGATTGAGAACGCCATGGCTCTCCAGCTTCTCAATGAAGTTCGCGTCGATTGGCGAGATCCCTCCCAGCACGCGAGGCATCGCCGGCTGCTCCGCTCTTACCGCCGCTCCGGCTGTTTTCACCATCTCTGAAAAGATCCGCCAATCCGGATCCATCTCAAAGTCCCAATGAGAAAGATTGTTCGGCTCATTCCAAAGCATTACCGCTTCCACCACGTTAGCGATTCTCCTGCTTGGCCGTGGACGAAACAGTGCAGACGTAAACTTCGGCTTCAGGATGATCGGCAATCGTGAAACCGGCGCTCCGAAGCATTGCTTCCACGCACGCTCGATTCGGAATCCACCAGTTCGTCGGATCTCCGGTGTAGTTGTGTTCCACAAAGAACATCTTTGGAAAATCCCTTTCTTCAAAGATCTGTGTTTCGGAAAAAGGATAATCCTCTTCTACTGGAATGGTCTGCGCGCTTCCGCGAAGCAGTGACTGGAACACCATCAGATTCCCGGCCGCGTGTTCCCGTATCAGATCCAGCGCCAGCAAGGGATGCCGCAGATGATACAGGACCCCCATGAACAGGACCAGATCGAATTTCTCGTGAAGCTGCTCTATGTCGTAAACGCACAATTTGCGGAACTCAATCTCAGCGCCTGAGACTTCGGCGGCGAACCGCGCCTGGGCAAGATACCCCTCATCTGAATCGATCCCAACCACACGATCGGCCCCCCTGCGCTTCATCTCAATGGAATAGAACCCGCCATTGCAGCCGATATCCAGAACTGACATCCCCTTCAGATCCCGCGGAATCGCATGTTCGAAAGTACGCCATTTGATTGCCGGGTAATCTCCCAGAAAATGATTGGGAGCGGTTTTAACGCCATGCAAATCGATGTTGTGAAACCATTCGCCCAGCTCGTCAACACGCTTTCTGATATCAAACCCGTTCATATTCCGCTCCCAGAACTTTGATCGCCTCGCGATAACCATGAACCGTTCCAACGTCCACGTAAGCCTGTCCCGCATAAACGCCCAGTGCTCTGCCGCCCAGCGCCAGGTAGGCATTCACAAGGGTGCCCATGTACTCGTCCTTCCTGCCGCGATCGCACCAGAGTTGGTGTAGATCCCGAAACACTTGCGGCGGAATACGAAACGCCCCCCACACCCAATTTGAACGCGGGTTTGCCTGTTTCACCTGTATCTCAAGAACGTGGCCAACCTCATCGGTCACCACAGCGTCAAAGAACTCCGGCCTGTCAACGGGAAATAGCAGGAATGACAAGACGTCTGCATCCAGGTAACAGAAGCCGTCTTCTGGAAACCACACCGTATCGGGCAGCCCTACCAGAACGGCCTCTTCCGGACTGACAAACGGGAGAGCCCGGAAGATGGCATCGCACAACCCCGCGGCTTGCGGTTGTAATGTGTAGCAGATGTCGGCCGAATGAATGCGGCCTCCGTAATATTCCAGAATGTCCGATTTGCCTGGTGAAATCACGAAGCACAACTTGTTTGCGCCGGCCAGTATCATGCGCTCCACCAGGTACTCGCTCACGGCAATGGGGCGTTCAGTCTCACCATCCAGCCGGCTTCCTACGGGAAGCAATTCCTTTGAGAAGGCAAGTGGCTGCATTCTGCTGCCAATCCCTGCCGCTGGAATAATGCCCCACATCACAGCACCCCCGTTTGCACGCTAACTTCACTCGCTCCACCGTGGACCAGCGCACCGTAGGCCGATTCCAAAATCGTCTCCAACTCGCGAGCGCGATGGTCCGCGGTATGCATGCTGAGAGTTCGTTCGCGCGCCGCAACACCGATGCTCGCGAGCTCCTCATCCGGCCTGTTCAGCGCTTTCACCACATCGCCGGCGGTCTTGCAAACCAGAATCTCTCTCTCAGGCTCGTAGAACTCGCTCAAGCCCTCCCAGTTGTCGCTGACTATCGGAACAGCGCACGCCGCAGCCTCAAACAGCCGTCCGGAAGGGCAGTATCCCATCGCGGCCATCGCGCGCCGCGTCACGTTTAGAGTCAATCGTGACGAGCAGTAGAATGACGAGTGCTGTTCCGGTGGAACGTGTTTCACAAAGAAAATATTCGTTGTCCATGGGAACTGTGCAGGGTATTGCGCACCGCCCATCAGAAACTTGGCCGCGGGTAGACGCTGAGACGTGGATATAAAGAGTTCTTCCAGTATCTTCTGCCGGTCCTCTGCGTACGTCCCCAAATACGAAAGATCGCACCGGTACGCCTCGGATATAGCCGCGGGTTTGTGTACCGCCGGGTCCACGCTTCCATACAGAGGCGCCACGCGGCGCGCGCCCAGGCGTGTTGTCAATTCTTCCAGCGCGCGGCCGCCCGTGTAGCTGAGCACAAGATCAAAGCCACGCAGGCCCGCCTGCGCGTCAAGATACTCCACATTTTCGCCAGCCTGCAATCGCCATAATGTGACCGGCGTGTCCAGGTCGTAAAAGGTCTTCAACCCGCATCCGGATTCCCGCACCAGATCGGAGGCCCGAATTCCATCGGGGCAATAGGAAGTGACCATCCCTACATCGGCGTCCGATAGATGCTCTCGCGCGGTAAACAGAATTTCCGGCCACGATTCGTACAGAATGAGTTGTCCTCCGGGCAGGTCCGTCAAATCCCTGTGCTCCGCATAGTAAGAAACGTCGCGCTCAAAGAACACTACCTGATGTCCCCTTCGATGCAATGCTCCGCACAACGCCCGCCATAACGTCGCGTGGCCGTTGCCCCATGAGGAACTGAATGACAATCCAAAAATAACGATCTTCATATCGCTGTCCAACCTGCAGGAGCTTTGTGCATCTTTACCGCATTCGCGCGTCGATAGAGAGCATGGAAACCACGTATCTGCTCATACGGCACGGCGCAACGTCGCATTTGGGGCATATCATTTCCGGCCGGTCTCCGGACGTTCATCTGAACACCGAGGGGCTTGAGCAAGCGGATGCGCTCGTAGCGCGCCTTCGCCATCTTCCGGTGCGGGCCATCTACGCCAGCCCGCTCGAACGCGCGCAAGAAACGGCAAGCCCGCTCGCCGCTCATCTCGGCATCGATATTCAGGTGTCTGAGAAGGTGTCCGAATTTGACTTCGGCGAATGGACGGGCGTGCGGCTGGATCGTCTTGTGGCTCTCCCGCTGTGGAAGGAATTCAATTCGTTTCGCACCGGTAACCGGGCGCCAGGAGGCGAATTGATTATGGAAGTTCAGACCCGTATCGTTACAGAACTCGACCGTTTGCGAAGCCTTCACGACGGCGAGACAATTGCGGTTTTCAGTCATGCCGATGTCATCAAATACGCGCTTGCTTACTACGTAGGCATCCCGCTGGACCTAGCGTGCCGAATCGAAATCTATCCCGCTTCGGTTAGTGTGCTCGCCGTCAGTGAGTTCGCGCCGCGGCTGATTGCAATCAACCATACCGGCCGCCCACTGTTGTCTTGATTAGTTGACTCCCGAACGTATGTAGGATGCGGTGCCGTAACCGTTACCAGTCGGCAACTGAACCATCTTTGCGGAATCGCGCCATGGTGACTTCGGGTTGATAGGGATGCCGCGCAGCCTCTGCTTCATTAATATCGATGCCAAGGCCGGGTGCAGTGGGCGGCGTGCATGTTCCGCCGGTCAGATGAAGAGGCTGCTTCACGATATCGTCCCGCCAGGGCACGTCGTTGCGGACCACTTCTTGAATTAGATAGTTCGGTGTTGCAAAGCCTACGTGAACTGACGATGCGGTGCTAACCGGACCCTGGGGATTGTGGCATGCAACCGAAACGCCGTACGTCTCGGCCATTGCCGCAATGCGCCGCGCTTCACTAATGCCGCCGCAATGGGACACATCGGGCTGAACGATGGCGCACGCCCGCTTTTCAAGCAGCTCCCGGAACTCCCACCGGCCCACCAGCCTTTCGCCGGTCGCGACGGGAAAAGGCAGCGCTCTCGCCACCTCCACCAGACCATCCACATTCTCCGGCCAGCATGGTTCTTCATACCAGTAGAGATTATAGTCCACCATCATGCGGCCGAATTGAATCGCCGCGGCCGGCGTGGTGCGCGCATGCAGGTCGAGCATAATGTCCATTCCATCGCCCACCGCCAGGCGCATCGCCTCCACGCAGCGGGCGGCCCGTTTCAGCACCGCCGGGCTCTCAATCAACTCCGCTACGGGCACTGGCATCGCCTTCACCGCCGTGAATCCTTGGGCCACGCTTTCTTGAATGCGAACTGCAAACTCCTCCGGCTCAATCGTGCCATACATCCCTTCCAGCGAACCTCCGCCCAGGTGATCGTAGAAGCGTAATGTGTCCCGGACGGGTCCGCCTAGCAGTTCACAAACCGGCTTGCCTACCTCCTTGCCTTTGATATCCCACAGTGCCTGATCGATTCCGCTCAGGGCGGAGAAATTCGTGATGCCGCCCCGCCAGAAGTACTGGCGATGCATCACTTGCCAGATGTGTTCCACACGGCGGGGATCCTGTCCGATGATCAAGACCGAGAGGTCTTCAATGGCGCCCACCACTCCCTTAGTCTTCCACTCCAGCGTCGCTTCGCCCCAACCGTAAAGGCCCGGCGAGTCTGTCTCCACTTTGACCAGAACCCAATTGCGCATTCTTGCGTTCACAACCAGTGTTTTAACTTTCGTGATTTTCATAAATTGACCTCATGAGAAGACATCACAATAGTTTACGGGGTAAACTGGCGTATCGAAGGATCTCTATTGCCGCTGTCTCCCTCCACTCGACTCGGATCTTACGAAATCATCGCTCCCATCGGATCGGGAGGAATGGGCGAGGTGTACCGCGCCCGCGATACACGCCTCGGCCGTGATGTTGCGCTGAAGGTTCTCACCATCGGCAAGAGCGGCAACGAAGAGCGCAAGCAGCGCTTCCTTCAGGAAGCTCAGTCGGCTTCCTCTCTTCATCATCCGAACATTGTCACCATCTTCGATGTCGGCTCCGTGGACGATATCGATTACATTGCCATGGAGTACGTGAAGGGCAAACAACTGGAAGAACTGATTCCGCGCACCGGATTCCGGTTGAACGAAGTGCTTAAGTATGGAATCCAGATAGCCGACGCCCTCGCAAGCGCCCATGCGGCCGGAATCGTACACCGCGATCTGAAGCCGGCGAACATCATGGTAACCGAGGACGGCCAGGTGAAGCTGCTCGACTTCGGTTTGGCCAAACTCACCGAGAGCATTCTGGGCGATTTGGATTCCACGCAAACAGCGGCCGCACCCGCTCCGCTCACTGTGCAAGGCACTATTCTTGGCACTGTTTCGTACATGTCTCCCGAGCAGGCCGAAGGCAAAAGAGTAGATACCCGCTCGGACATATTTAGTTTCGGCAGCATTTTGTATGAGTTGTTAACGGGCAAACGAGCCTTCCAAAGCGACACCATGGTATCGACTTTGTCCTCCATTCTCAGGGACGATCCGGAACCGATAGGACAGATTCCCGACGACTCGCGCGGTGAACTCGAAAGGATCATCAACCGGTGTCTTCGCAAGGACCCCGACCGCCGTTGGCACAACATGAGCGATCTCAAGATCGCTCTACAGGAACTCCGCGAGGAATCGCTTTCCGGCGCCTCCATCACCAACAAAGTTGTCCCCAGAAGGAGTCCTACGGAAGCGCCAAAGACTGCATGGGTTCTTGGAGCCTGTATTCTGCTGGTGGCCTTGATGGCAGGATGGTTCACGTTAGGCGAAAAGAACAGTTCAACGCCGAATCCAGCAGCCGTAGCGGCCCCTTCGAACGAAGTTTTAGCCAAAAGACCCAGCGCATTCCCTCCAACGGCCAACACGCCCCTGACCAACGATCAGGTAATCCAGATGGTGAAGTCTGGCATCGCAAAAACCCTCATCGTCAGTCAAATCCAAAACTCGAAGCGGGATTTCAACTTCTCCACACCGGAAGTGATCCGGCTCGCGAAAGAGGGTGTTCCGGAAGATGTGATTGCGGTAATGAGAAACCCCGAAGCCCCCGCCAGCCCGCCGAAAGTGGTCAACGCAATCTTGAAATCGGGAACAAGAGTGCCGCTCGTGCTTAGTTCCGATCTCCTCTTCTCCACAGCGCAAGACGGTAGCCGTTTAGAGTTCGCCGCCGCTGAGGATATCAAAGTGGACGACCGGGTAGTGATCGCAAAGGGTGCCGCTGCCACTGGTTCTTTGGCCGATGCGGAGAAACGAAAGCTGTTCGGACGAGGCGGCAAGATCACCGTTGTCCTGGAATCGGTGAAGGCCGTGGATGGCCGAAATCTTAAGTTGCGCGCAACCCCGGTCACCGCTCCGGCCTCACGATCCAAAGACAAAGATGTAGCATCTGAACAGGGATCGGCCTTCGTCGGCCGCATCGACCAGGATGAGCCCGTTGCCCTGGGACTCGCGCCGCGTTAACTGCTACACTGTAAGCACCCCGCGTTCTTTCGCCTTTGTTGCCTAATAACCGTGAACAGTACAAAAGCTTTCATTCTCGCCGCCCTTTCGTTTCTAATTCTTATCCCTGGTGGAGTGCATGCGCAAGGGATCTCCATCGTCTCCGGGAACGGACAACTCTTGCAGGAACAGTTCCTTTCCACCACGCCTTTAGTGGTCCAAATTAGAGATGCAACAGGCCGTCCAATCGCGGGTGCACAGGTCGCCTGGGCTGTAACTCAAGGCTCCGGAACGGTAGTGAATCAAGCGGGCAGCACGGATGGGAATGGGCAGGCAAGCACCTATTTTCTGGGCACTAATCTCCAGCTTGGTCTTTCCTTCACTCCTTCCCAGGTCACCGCCAGTTCACAATTCGGCAGTGTCAGCTTTATGGTGACAACAGCTCTGGGCCGGTTACCGAACGGATCATTTTCCCCGCCTCCACTAGTAGAGCTGATCGCGCCCACCCTCGACAACCGAAGCCTCTCAGGTCCTCGCGGAACGATTCTATCCGGTGCGGTTGTTGTCCAGGTCACCGCGCAAAGCGGAGTACAGGCAGGCCAGCCCGTTCCTAATGTTTCACTCCGGGTGCTGAACACCATCGATCCCCTGGCGCCGCCTCCCACCGCGTGTAACGGACCTGGCGGCGTGGTTCTGACTAACGCGAGCGGGCGCGCCACCTGCGATCTGGTATTGAACGGCTCACCGGGGATTACTACGCTGAGCGCTGAAGTTGGCGAATATCAGATCACACCCGCGTTCAATCTGACCATCACGCAAGCCCCCAGTTGTACGTTCACGCTGTCATCGGCTGGCCAGCCGTTCGGCGCGGCAGCGTCCACAGGTTCCGTCAACGTCGCGGCAGCATCTGGCTGCAGTTGGACCGCAGCCAGCAACGCCCGGTGGATCACCATTGCGTCCGCCGCAGGCAGCGCAAATGGCGCAGTTGTTTTCAACGTGAGTGCGAATCCGGGAGCCCTAAGATCGGGAACGCTGCTGATCGCTGGACAAACATATACCGTCACGCAATCCGCCGGGGCGGTAGGGCCTTCACCGCTGACCATCGCCAGCGCTGGAAGTCTTCCAACCGGCGCCGCTGGCGGACTTTACTCCATAACATTGGTGGCGGCTGGCGGGCAGCCGCCGTACAGTTGGATCATCGCCGGGGCGCTCCCCCCAGGTCTCTTGCTCAATGCTTCGACAGGTGTGTTGAGCGGCATCGCCAACACAGCAGGCAATTATACGTTCCTGGCGGCCGTGACCGATAGCCTCGGCGCCAGCCGCTCGCAGACTTTTGCGATCAACATCGGAACTCCATCCGCAGGGCCAGTGATTACAAACGTAAACTTCCCCGGCGGCTCTGTAGGCCAGCCCTACTCACAACCGGTCACCAGCTCGGGCGGATGCGTCAGCCCGTTCTCTCCGGTGCCTTCGGTTCGCCTCGCATCCGGCTCGCTTCCGGATGGTCTCGACATCAAGAGCTTGAGCGTCGGATATGCCATCGCTGGAACTCCGGCCACCCCCGGTGCATTCACTTTTGGATTAAGCGTTACCGATGCTTGCGGACATTCCTCTACGTCCAACTTTGCTATCGCCATCGGTGGAATTACTACGCCCATCACCACCCTCTCCGCGAATCCGGCCTCGCTGTCGTTCAGCGCTCAACAAGGCAATAGCAGCCGTCCTCCCGATCAGTTCTTCACCATAACGGCCGCGGGTGGCGCAGCGCTCACCTATTCGGCTTCTACTTCCTCGCCCTGGGTGACATTAGGTCAAACGTCTGGAACCATTCCGGGGACGTTGACGGTGGGCGTCGCGAACATCTCCACCTTCGCGCCAGGCAGTTATAACGCATCCATTACCATTGCCGTACCCAACGCGAATAACTCTCTAACAGTGCCAGTGACGCTTACCGTGCTGCCTGCGCCAGTCTTGACCGTAACGCCAGCCGCACTCACCTTGCGCGACAACGGCCAACAAGCGCTCTCGCTCAGTAGCAATGGCGGCGGCGTCCATTTCACAGCCACTGCGATCAGTAGCGGCAATTGGTTATCCGTTACTCCTGGCGTGGGTGACACGCCGGTAACGCTGACGGTGCGAGCCGATACTACTGCGCTGGCGCCTGGCAGCTATAACGGCGCGATCAATATCGCACAGACCGGCTCGGCGGCCATCGCGGTGCCAGTCAACCTGATCGTTTCGCTTCCTCCGTCCTTGACCGTTTCGCCGGCTACCCTATCGTTTGCCTATCGGCAGGGCGGCCAGTTGCCCGATGCAAAACTGGTGCTTGTGACTAGCTCGGGCGCGCCCATCAACTTCACAACGACGGCCGATAGTTGGATTGTGGTGAATGGAGGCAGCGGGACCACGCCTAGCAACGTCACCGTATCCGTAAACCCGGCTGGGCTCGCGCCAGGTGTTTACAACTCATCGGTCCGGTTTAACTCGTCGGCCGTCACCAACATCTCTCTCACGGTAACCGCGCCAGCGCCCTTGATTTCAGCCGTTACGAATGCGGCCAGCTTTGCGCCAGGGCCACTGGCGCCTGGCGAGTTCATCACAATCTTCGGCTCAAACATTGGCCCCGCTAAACCAGCCGGATTGCACCTTACCGATACTGGCGCCGTGGACAATCTGGTATCGGATACAAGGGTTCTGTTTGACGGGACCGCCGCTCCGATGGTCTACGCATCCGATTCCCAGGTGTCCGTGATTGTTCCTTATGAGGTAAGCGGTCAGCCGAGCACGCAGCTACAGGTGGAGTACAAAGGGGTACGCTCAACTCCGTTACTGGTGCGGATCGTAGCGGCATCCCCGGCGATCTTCCCTGGCGCGATTCTGAATCAGGACTCCAGCCTGAACACGGCGCAAAATGGAGCGGAGCCTAGCTCCATCGTTGTGTTTTATGCGACCGGTGCGGGGCAAACAGACCCAGGTGGTTCCACGGGTAACGTCACCGCCGATGTTCTTCCGAAGCCTCTGCTGAAGGTTGGCGTCCAGATTGCCGGACAGTCCGCCGAGGTGCTCTATGCAGGGGCGGCCCCCGGCCTGCCTTCCGGCGTTATGCAGGTGAACGCCCGCATCCCGAAAAGCACCACGCTTGGAATCGATGCACCGGTTACTTTGACTGTTGGAGATTTTGCCAGCCCAATTGGCGTAACCGTCTCTATCCGGCCTTGATCTAACAGGCGGAGGCCGGAATGAACCAGAACAATGGACGAAAGAGCAATGTATGGAAGGGCATAGCAGCCGGGATGGTGGGCGGGTTGGTTGCGTCTTGGACGATGAATCAGTTTCAAGCTCTCGCCAGCAAGGCTACTGAGCCGGGCGGGCAGAAACCTCGGGGCGACGGCGGAGACAACGCAACGGTGAAAGCGGCTTCGGCAGTCTCAGAGAATGTGATGCACCATCACTTGACTGACGATGAGAAGAAGACCGCGGGTCCTGCGGTGCATTATGCATTCGGGAGCGTCAATGGAGCAATATATGGAGCTCTTACGGAACTTAAGCCGGGTATCAGCCTGGGCGGCGGCAGCGTGTTCGGAGGACTACTATGGGTCCTGGCCGACGAAATCGGAGTTCCGGCGTTTGGCCTTTCGCAGCCACCCACCCAGACCCCGGTCTCGTCACACGCGGAGGCCCTGGCCGCGCACCTTGTCTATGGATTGACCACGGATGCCGTGAAGCGCGCCGTGCGGGCGGTGCTGTAATGCCAGCCACCATTTCACGTGAAGAACTCAAGGCGAAGATCGACCGGAAAGATAACTTCTTTTTGGTTGAAACCTTGGCGCCTCATGCCTACCATATGGCCCATTTACCGGGCGCCATCAACCTCCCGCCGAACCGTGTAGCCGAGCTGGCACCTCAGGTTTTGCCGGACAAGTCGGCGGAGATTGTGGTCTATTGCGCGAGCCCTAGCTGACACGCCTCGGAGCATGCCGCCCGTGAACTGGCGGATCTGGGCTACACAAACATCAAGGATTACGAGGAGGGTAAGCAGGGTTGGATCGAGGCAGGATTTCCGGTCGCCACTTGACCGGCAGGTGGAACCGGATACAATCTCAGGCATGAAGCTGTTATTGCTCCTGATGGGAATTGCCTCACTTGCGGTGGGGCAGGATCTCGATGTCTTGATCCGAGGCGGCCGTGTGGTGGACGGCACGGGCAATCCTTCGTGGATAGGCGATATTGGGATCCGCGACGGGAAGATTGCCGCTATGGGCCGCCTGGCCGGGAAGCCGGCGAAGCAGACGGTGGAAGCTGCGGGGATGGTGGTGGCCCCGGGCTTCATCGATATTCATAACCATTCCGACGACAGCATTCTGGTGGACGGCAATGCCGAGAGCATGATCCGGCAAGGCGTCACGTCCATGATCTTCGGCGAAGGAGGCTCGGCGGCTCCGCTCCGTCCAGGGGTTGCCGAGTGGACCGATTTCAAAGGCTACTTCGCGAAGCTGCTGCGCCAAGGTATTTCAACCAATATAGGCACCTATGTGGGATCGAGCCAGATTTGGGTCTATGTACACGGCCCGAACGCAGGACCGCCCACCGCGCCCGAGTTGGACGAATTGCAAACGTTGGTGCGCCAGGCGATGCAACAAGGCGCACTGGGGGTTGCGAGTTCGCTGAGCGGACCGCCCGGTTCCTGGATCGACACCGCGACTCTGGTCGCCATGTGCAAGGCAGCGGCTCCATACGGCGGGATCTACTCGACCCACATGCGAACGGAAGGGCAGGGCGTGTTCGAATCCGTCGCGGAGGCAATCGACATCGGACGCCAGGCCGGGGTGCCGGTGGATATCATCCACATCAAGATCGCCGAACACAGTCTTTGGGGCAAGATGCCGGAACTCATCGGAATCATCCAGCAAGCGCGTGCGAATGGCCAGTTGGTGGAAGCGAATGTCTATCCATATCGCGCAGGGCAGAACAACCTGTCGAGTATTATTCCGCCGTGGGCTCATGAAGGTGGAAGACAGGCGCTGCTGAAGCGATTGAAAGATCCGGCGCTGCGGCCCCGGTTGGTACAGGAGATTGAACATGGTATTCCCGGCTCGAACTGGTACAACCACTACACGGCCACCGGATCGTGGGAAGGAATGCTGCTGGTTTCGCTTTCGAATCCCGCTTACAAGAAGTATGAGGGGAAGCGGATGAATGAAGTGATTCAGGCCCTTGGCGGCAAGCCGATTGACGTGCTATTCGAATTGCTGGAGGCGAACAATGGCTCGATTCCGACCATCTACTTCCACCATAGTGAAGCCGATATGCGCTATGCGTTGAAGCAACCGTTTGTCTCCATAGGATCGGACGGGACAGCGGTGAAGACAACCGGACCGCTCAGCGAGGGGCATCCTCATCCGCGGTACTACGGGACGTTTCCCCGCGTGCTTGGCCGCTACGTTCGGGATGAGAAGGTGATCACGATGGAAGAGGCGATTCGCAAGATGACATCGGCTAACGCATCGAAGATCCACATCTACGATCGCGGCCTGCTGCGCCCTGGCATGTGGGCCGACGTTACCGTCTTCGATCCGAAGACAGTGATGGATAAAGCCAGTTTCGAGGCGCCCCATCAATATGCGGAAGGGATTGAGCAGGTGTTCGTGAATGGAAAGCTCGTGCTCTCCAAAGGCGTACATACTGGCGCCCGGCCTGGAGCGATTTTGTACGGCCAGGGCATAGAATAGAGAAGAGGCTCCGTGCGGCTCATTGCATTCATTCTGACTCTGACTACATGTACGCTGGCTGCCCCATCGTCACAATATGCGGCACAGTACGCGACCGCCGAGTGGATTCTTCGTCTAGGCGGATCGGTCCGGCTGGATGGGCAACGGCAGTACATTCACGATTTGGCTGCTTTGCCAAACAGCGATTTTCGTATTTCCGGTGTGGACTTGGTGGGGACCACCATGGACCCAAAGGATCTGCCGCGGATTGGTGAGTTACAGGACCTACAGGAGTTGTTGCTGCCCGGTACGGTCTTTAACCCCGGCGCGGGCAGCAAGCTCGACGCAAACGATGGATTCGCGGGTCTGGCGAAGCTGCACAACCTGAAGAAGCTCTATTTCAGTCTGCACTTCTTGGCATCGATCAATGTGCAGGACAAGGGACTCGCCTTCTTGAAAGACCTGACCCAGATTGAGGAGATGCGTTTGACCATGACCCGCGTGAAGGGGCCTGGGCTTGCGCCTTTTGTAAATCTGCGGGACCTGGATCTCAACGACACGCCGTTTACCGATGAAGGGATGAAGTCGCTGGCCGGGATGAAGCATCTCGCCCGGCTATCGCTGCGGGACACGTTGGTGGGCGACGAAGGATTGAAGCAGATTGCGGGCTTGACCGAGTTGGTTGCGCTGGATCTTTCCGGCACACGCATTTCCGATGCAGGGTTAAGCCAGTTAAAGGGCTTGCATAAGATGCAGAAGCTGAATCTGCTTGGGGCGAATGTGACCGACGAGGGCATCGCCGTTTTATCGAACATGCCGGATCTGCAGGAACTGAACCTGTACCGCACGGGGATCACAAATTCAGGACTTGGAAAACTACACACTTTGCGAAAGATGGCTTCAATCGACTTGCGATACACAGGTGTGAGCCGGGGCGGCATTGAAGCGTTGCGCGCCGCGGTACCCGAGTGCAAGATCGAATTCCAGGATGCATCGGCGCAGGCGGCCGATGCCGGATTACGTAAGAGCGCTCCGAAAGGAAATGACAGCGCGGCGATCGCGGCCTGGGTGGAAGGCATGGGCGGTAAGGCTATCCAAACTGACGGAACAGTGCGTGAGGTTGTGCTGGCGAGAACTCCCGTCACCGACGCTCAACTAGCATTCCTGGCGCCGCTGAGCACTCTGGAGAAGCTCGACTTGAGCGCGACCGATCTGAGCGAAGCGGGGTTAGCGCCGGTGGCGAAGCTGAGTAGCTTGCAAGAGTTGAAGCTCAACAACACCACCCTTTCAGATCAAGCGCTGCAGTTGCTGCAGAAGCTGCCGGCGTTGCGAGTGCTTGCCCTGAACAATGTTCCGGTACAAGGAACGCACCTTGACGGATTCCCTTCGCTGCGCCAGATCTCGATGGCGGGATCACGGCTGAATGATACGGGCCTGAAAAGTTTGGCCGCCTGCACGAAGCTGGAATCGATCCAGGTGAGCTATACGGACGTCAGCAACAGTGGTCTGGCCGCGCTGGAAGCGCTGACCGGCTTGCAGCATCTGGATCTTACCGCGACGGATCTGGACGATGCGGGACTTGCCCATCTAAAGACGCTTACCTCGTTAAAGGAACTGCTGCTCAATTATACGCGGGTCACCGACAAAGGGCTGGACGCATTGACGGGTTTGACCGGTCTGGAACGTCTGGAGTTGGCGCGTACTCGCGTCACGGACGAAGGCCTAAAGACTTTGGCGAAGTTGACGGCGCTGAAGCGATTGAATCTGGACTATACGAAGGTCTCTGAGAAAGGGCTAGCGGATATGGCGCCGGGGCTTACTTACCTGCGGCTCGATAGTGCAACCATCTCGGATGCCTCTATCGACGCGTTACGGGCAAAGGGGAAGCTTCAGTACTTAAACCTGTACCACACGCTGGTTACAGAGAAGGGATACGAGACGCTGAAGGCCGCGCTGCCCAAATGCCAGATCGTATTCGATCGTGATTCGGCACAGCCGACACGCAGGGGAAGCTGACGTGCATCAATTGATTGCAGCAATTGCTGCACTGGCCATTGTTGTAGACCAGAACTGGGTGGTGGCGAAAGGCGGCTCGTTTGTTCGCGACAAACAGGGCGCCATTACGGAAGTGAGTCTGCGGGCCTCGTGGATTACGGATTCGGACCTGCCCGCGCTCCAGCAAATGCCGAAGCTGGCGCGGCTGGATCTTTCGCACACCCGCATTACGGACCGGGGTTTCTCGCAACTGAAAGATCTGAAGAATATCTCAGACTTGAATCTCTACTATTCCGAATTGATTGGGGACGGCGCACTGGCCGCGATGCGCGGCTGGACTCATCTGCGGTCGCTGAATGTGAGGGGCACGAAGGTCACTGACGCGGGCATCGCTCATCTGGCTGGGATGACCTCACTGGAAAGCATTGACGCCGGGTTCTCACTGTTTACAGATGGCGGGTTTGAATCGCTGACCTCGCTGCCAAACCTCAAGAGCCTGGCGGTGGGCGGCAACAAAGTGACCGATGCCGGCATGACTGCGGTTCGGCGGCTTCCGAGCCTCATTTCTCTCGACTTAAGCGGGGCGCAACGAACCGACTCGGGCATGTGGGCCGCGATCGTTACGGACCGGGGACTGGAGTCGATTGCTACGCTGCGCAAGCTGCAAGATTTGAATCTAGAAGGCGCGAAGATTACTGACACCGGGCTTGCCACGCTAGCTCCGCTGGTGGATTTACGCTCACTCGACTTGGCTGAAACCGGGCTCTCTGCGAAGGGCTTGGGGGTTTTGTTGAAATTTGAGAAGCTGAATAAGCTCAGTCTTTGGAAGTCCGCAAAGATCGACGATGATGCAGTCACGATCCTTTCGCAGATGAAGAATTTGCGATGGGTGGATTTGAAAGAGACCGCAATTACTCCGGCGGGTGCGGAGCGGCTGAAGGCGGCAAATCCTAGCTGTCAAATAATCCGTTAATCGGGCGCGTTGCACTTGGAAACGCTTTGAGTTTGGCGTCCATTGCGCCGTTCGCTACAGCCAGGTAAAGATCGGCCGTTGTGCCCGTTGTTCTGGTATGCAGTCCGGTTTTAAGTCCGCCGGCGTGGCCAGCCACAATCAACGAGAGCCCGTTATTCTTGTGATCATTCGCTTCGGCGTGCTCGTGTGTATACACGAGAGTCGTGCGATCAAGGAGATTGCCATCGCCTTCGGGCGTGCTCTTCATGCGGCCGAGCAACCAGGCAAATTCTTCGACATGCCAGCGGCAGATATCGCGCATGATGCGGGCACCGTCCGGACCGTCCGAACCAGGCGCTTTGCCGTCCCGATGAGTATAATCGTGATGCCGCGCGGCCGTATAGCCAAGCCATGGAAACCGGGTAAGGCCCTGGCATTTTGTAAGCATGTACGAGGCAACGCGCGTTTGCCCGGACGCTAGCGCGTGTACGAGGAGATCGCTTTGCAGTCTTGCAATGCGCGGCCAATCCTTCATATCGCCATCGAAATCGGGTGCATCGACTTTATGATATTGAGGCGGCAAACTCGCGATAGCACGCTCCACGTCGCGGATTGACGCGAGATGTTCATCAAGGCGGGTCTGGTCCTCACGTCCCAACTCTTTCCGAAGGACAGCGGAGTCCTGTTGAACAGCGTCTAAGACGCTTCGCTTGCGATCAATCCAACCGGAATCTCTTGCGCCGAAGAGCCGGTCGAAGAGCTTCGCGGGAATCATCTCAGGCGGTAAAGCGCGATCCAGGCCGGCCCAACTCATGTTGCGCTGGATGCTCTCACCGAACGATTCCTGAGAGACGCCCAGTTGAAGAGAACGGAACCGCGTATCGGCACCGGCTCGTCCGGCGATCGCTTGAGCGATCGTCTGATCTATGGATGCGCCGCCGGCTCCGCGTCCGGTGAATTGCGTTCCCGTCATCAGCGCACTCATGGAGCGGTGATGATCGTTTCCAGGTCCGGGCAGACGGGCCGCTGG
>JBBPYD010000173.1:0-8550 GCA_038200305.1 Bryobacterales bacterium | reverse complement strand
CGGACACCGCGGCGTTCACGGTTATATCGTCAAGCTTCATTTCCATCCTCTTCGCGCCGTTCTGAGACAGCACGGAGTGGCTGGGGAATTTCACTCCGTTTACATCTTTGAAATCGAGGTAAACTTCTTCCACTTCAGCGGGCGGTCCCATGAGCGAAGCGGTGTAAACCTTGCCGGCGAGAAGGCCGGTGGCGGGATCGACGAATACCTTGACCTGCATGTTCGTAGCCGGGTCTGTAATTAACAAGCCCTCTACGGATTTGCCGCCCAGTTTCGATTCGCCCAACGCTTGCGCGGTGAATTTCGGAGCGGAGGCCAGCAGGGAAATCGTCTCGCGGAATGCCTCTTCCTTAGCGGACGTGAGGGCTGACGGAGGGACGTCTTGTACTTTTCCGCCGGCTTTCACCCATACGTTTGCGCCGTCGAAGCCTTGCAAAACTTCGCCCATGGGAGTGGTCATCCTCTGCAAGGATTTGTTTCCCTTGCGCGTCGACTCCGTCTTCAGACTTATTTCGCCCTGCGGCGCGGTCACTGTTAAGGTGGCTTTGCCAAGAACGCTGCCGATGGTGGAAAGTTTATCGCCGCCCATCGCCTCGCGCGTCTTTGCCAGAAGCATTTTTCCTTTTATCAGCGACTCCGGTGAGGCGGCCGCGATGGCGCTTGCCTTGGGTTTCGGAATGGCGATGCTGACGGTGTTCACGGCGCCAAGCGAGGCGAGCGGTTGGCCGAAATCGGAACTCTTGCCGACGATTAGCACTGCGAGCTTGGATGGATTCCAGTACTGCTTGGCGACACGCAACACGTCCGCCTTGGTCACCTTATTGATGTTTTCGTTAAACTTTTGCAGATAATCGCTTGGATAGCCGCTGTATTCGTAATTCATCAGACGCAGGACGATCTTTCTGGTGGAATCGAAGTCGAACGCAGTGCCTTTCAGGATAGAATCCTTAGCAAGCTGGAATTCTCTATCGGTGATTTCGCTCTGGCCGATCTTGTCGAGCTCCTGCTTGACCAGATCCAGCGCTTGCAAAGTCGTCTGCGACTTCGTGCCAGCCTCGGCGAAGTAAAGACCTGGACGATCATACTGCGCCTGCCATGCAGCAAACGTAGAATAGGCGAGACCTGCATCGGTTCGAACACGATTGAAAAGACGAGATCCGAAGAAGCCGCCAAGCGCGTTTGCCATGACTACATTCGCGTAGTAATCGGGATCGTTGCGCTTTCCTCCGAGCGCGCCAATCAGAATCTCCGACTGGTTCACGTCGTCCTTATTGATGACGTACACGCCGGTCCGCTTTCTCGCTGATGGATCGACCTCGGGCGCTTGCGGTTTCGGGTTGCCACCCCGCTGCCAGGAAGCGAATTCCTTTTCCACTTGGGCGCGCATGTCCGCGGTGTTAAAGTCGCCCCACACGCCGAGCAGGACGTTTTCCGGTTGATAGAACTGTTTGTGAAAGGCGGCCAGATCGTCCCTGGTAATCGAATTGACGGTGTCGTATTCGGCAAGCTGTGCGTACGGACTGCCTGCGCCATAAATCAGGCGGGCAAACTCCCGCTGCGAGATGGCATGTGTATCCTGGTTCCGGCGCGCAATGGAGTCGCGCAGCTCCGTCTTACTCAGGTCGATTTTATCCTGAGGAAAAGCCGGATTGCGCAGCACGTCGGAAAGAATCGGCAATGCCTTGCCGACATCTTCCTTCAAGACAGATACAAAAGCGGTGCCTGCATCCGTGTCGATTCCAGTTTCGATGGAGGCTCCGAGACGATCGAGAACTTTGTCGAGTTCGTCGCCATTTCGAGTAGTGGTCCCGCCGGTTCGCATGACACGCCCCGTGATTTGGGCGAGACCGGTCTTATCGGGGGAGACATAGCGTCCACCGGTCCGGATCATGGCCGCCATTCCGATGGTGGGCAATTCGTGATCCTCCAGCAGGAACACCACCATGCCGTTCGGAAGCTCAACGCGTGTTGGCTGCTGGACCTTCACATTGCGCAAGGGCGCGTACTTCAGATCCTTATAACTGGCTACCGGTTTGCTTTGCGCGAAGCCGATTACCGCTGTGATTAACAGTCCGGAAAGAAGTCTGGTCATCTTGCCTCCGCGGTTTCAATGGGCTCAATCACCGCGATGGTGCGGTTCCCTTCGGTGAAGGTCAGTTTCGCCACGCGCTGGATATCCTGCGGGGTCACCTTCTCCAACTTCTCCAGATACTGGAACACGTTTCGCCAATCGCCGGTCAGGGCTTGCCACTCGGCAAGCTCCCCGGCCATCTGAGTGTTATCCTTGAAGACATTCAACAGGCCGGCGCGAAAGCGAGTCTTCACGCCATCCAGCTCTTCCTTGGTGACTAACTCGTTTTTGAGTCTATCTATTTCCGTGAGCATCGCTTTCTCCAGTTCCTGATTCGTCTTGCCCGGCGCGGTGAAAGCTCCAAACAGGAATAGGTTCGGATATTTCTCGCCAGGAAAACCCGGACCACCGAATGCCTGCACCGCCAGTTTCTTCTGTTGCACGATGACGGAGTTGAGGCGGGAAGAACGGCCCTCAGAGAGGATACTGCCGAGCGTCACGTATACCGCGTTGTCCGGATCGTCAATCGCCGGCTTGTGATAACCGAGAATGAAGACGCGCTGCGCGTTCAGCTTAACTTCCACGCGGCGTTCAAATTCCTGAGGAGGTTCCACGGTGCGGACCGGTTCCGGCTTGGGCGCCGTGGAAAGGCGGCCGAAGTAAGTTTCGGCAAGGCGCTTCATCTCTTTCGGATCGACATCGCCTACGATGCTGACGATCATATTGCTTGGCTGGTAATAAGTTTTGAAAAACTCGATGGCGTCTTTGCGCGTCAGGTTTTCCAGATCGCTCATGTGTCCGATGGTTGGCTGGCCATACGGATGAGCTTTGTAGGCAATGGCGAGGAACTCTTCCACCGCTTTGCCGATTGGATTGCTGTCCGTGCGCATCCGGCGCTCTTCCATCACCACATCGCGTTCCTTATAGAACTCGCGAAACACGGGATCGCGGAAGCGCTCGGATTCGAGAAAGAACCAGAGCTCGGCGGAGTTGGAAGGGAGGCTGAAGAAATAGTCTGTCTTGTCACTCGCAGTGGAGGCGTTCAAGCCGCGCCCGCCCGCCTGCTCAATGGCTGTACCGAATTCGTTGCCAACGACAAACTGGCCGGCGGTATCTTGAGCGGCCTTGAACTCGGCCTGTAGCTTTTTCAGTGCTTCCGGGCTTGCGCTGCGGCCTTTGTCCCGCTCCTTCTGCAGGGCTTTGAAGGCGGCGTCCACGTGTTCCAGTGAGTTTTTCTCTTCACTGTAGTTCTTGGTCCCGATGGTGGACGTGCCTTTGAAGGCCATGTGCTCAAACATGTGGGCGAGGCCGGTAAGACCCGTTTTCTCCTGCGCGGAACCGGCATCCACGTAGGTGTAGAAGGAAGCTACCGGGGCTTGATGGCGCTCCAGCACAATGAATTTCATGCCGTTGTTGAGCGTGAATTCGGAAATGCGGGACTGGACTTGTTGAAACGATTCTTGTGCCTGGGCCGCGATGGCAGCCGAGAGCATGAAGAGGACGACACGGAATCTCATAGTTTACTTCCTGGGTTGAAATCCCAGTATATCCGGGGTGTTGGGGGAGAACCGGTTTGCGGCTTTATGGAGCAAGCGCGACATATTGCACATGCGTCGTTGGCGCGGGGATAGGATTACCGTCCTGACGCAGACCAGCCATTACCGGTTTTTCGAACACTACCGCGTATTTTTGAGTGTTCATCGCAATTTGCTTACTCATTATTAAACGTGCGAGGTGGCGTCCCCAGCGGGTTTCGAACCCGCGTTACCGCCGTGAAAGGGCGATGTCCTAGGCCACTAGACGATGGGGACGGCTGGGCAGGAGAAGACTACTTTACTACTGTAGCCTTCTGGCAAAGAACGCGTCAACTTTTGTGGCCGCGGCCCGATTACGATTAGAGGGTCTTCAAATAAGCGATCAGATTGGCTTTTTCTTCGTCGGATAGCATGTCGGCATACGCGGGCATACCATTTCCGCCGGCGTTGATGATCGCCTTTACGTTCGCTTCGGTCGGCTTCTTGCCGTTCTTTAGCGTGTCTTTCTTGAACAGACCCTTGAGCCCAGGCCCCATTTTCTTTTCGTCGGAGTCGGCATTATGACAGACGCCGCACTGCTCGAAAACTTCTTTACCCTTCTCAGGATCAGGGTCCGCCGCCCTGCTCACCACGGGATTCGCCACCAGCACGAGTGCGAGAACGCCTACTCCAAAAAGTCCTGAAAGTGTTTTCCTCATCGTCTGCTCCTTAGTAGATAGTTTACAATCTTCGATTGCGGTCCGTCATTATCCTGTTCGCAAAAGCTCTGAAGACCGCTCTGCAGGCTCCACTTTTGGCGAGAGAAGCTTGTTTTGGAACTCCATACCGACACCCCTATCGATGCCTGGGCATGGGCCGCAGTTTCACGGCGTATTCAATGTGGAGGCGGTTTGCAATTAAAAATGCTTCACGCCCTGGAGGAAGCATTGTCTGCGTTGCCGCGCTGGTTTGATGTGGACGAGCCCGGCAATCTGGTCCGGCTCGCGGAATCGCCGGTGTTGCCGCCCAGGAAGAGTGCCTGGTTCGCGGCTCGTTAAGACCGGGTTACCCTAAAGGTATGCGTATCCTCCTTTTTAGCGGAAAGGGCGGAGTGGGTAAGACGAGCCTCGCCGCGGCAACCGGTGTGCGCCTTGCCCAACTCGGGAAACGCACTCTGGTGATGAGCGTCGATCCGGCGCACAGTCTGGCCGATTCCTTTGACCTTGGCTCAGACCTGTTTCACCGGACTACGTCCGATCCCTACCAGATCAACGACCATCTCGCTATTCAAGAGGTGAACATTCAACGCGAGATCAAGCGGCACTGGGCGGAGATCTCAAGCTACATTACGTCCATTCTGCGCACAGCGGGCCTGGACGGCGTGGAGGCTGAGGAACTCGCGATCCTGCCTGGGATGGAAGAGTTGAGCGCGATGATGTACGTCAATCAATACCGGCGCGAGGGCCTGTATGAAGTGATGATTCTCGATTGCGCGCCGACCGCCGAATCCATGCGGTTCGTCAGTATGCCGACTACGCTCGACTGGTACGTGAAGCACGTGTTTCCGTTCCAGCGGAGAATTATGAAAGCCGTGCGGCCGATCGCTAACCGGATTTCGCCCGTGGATCTGCCGCCCGACTCCTATTTCGGCAACCTGCTTGACCTGTTCAAGAAAATAGAGGGGACTGACGTGCTGCTGGAAGACCCGCAGATCACCAGCGTGCGGCTGGTCACGAACGCGGAGAAGATGGTGCTGCGCGAGACGCAAAGAGCCTTCGTCTATTTCTCACTGCACGGGCTCACGGTGGACCAGATTCTGGTGAACCGGGTTCTGCCGGAATACGTCAACGATGCATTTTTTCTGGAATGGCGTGCATCGCAAGAACAGGTTTTGAAAGAGATGGATTCGTATTTCGCGCCGCTCCGTCCGAAGCGTATTCCCTTATTTACCCGTGAGGTGGTCGGCCTGGAGCGGCTGCAGGAATTGGCCAAGGTGCTGTATTCTGAGGGCGAGGATCCATCCGCGGTGACCCACGTCGACCGGCCATACCGGTTTGAAAAGATCGATGGACGTTATGAAATTCACCTCACGATGCCGTTTGCAACGAAGGGTGAAATCGGACTATTCAAGAAGAATGACGAGCTTGTGGTCGAAGTGGGAACTCTGCGCCGCCATATCGGTCTGCCTGCGTCCATGGCGGCGTTGGAGCCGGGCCGGGCGCGGTTGAACGGGACGACGCTGGTGATTGAGATGAAGGAGACAGGATGAACGAGTCCACGGAAAAACAAGAACAACATCACTGCATTTGTGACGACATTGCGCGGTTCATGCGCAAGCTGGGCCCTTCCGATCCGGCTGTGGAGCATTTCCGGAATGCGCGCGTTGAGATGCTGAAGGGCATTCGCCAGATCATTGATGATCGTATCGCGCACGCGCAACGGACCGGACAGAAGGGTACTCGTTTCGAGGTGGAATAAGGTGGCCGGGTACTCTATAGATCTATGGCCGACTCACTCAAAGAGGGCGCAAAGGCGCCCGCAATCCAGCTCCGAACCGACACAGAAGAGACATTCGATTTAACGGCTCAGAAGGGGAAGAACCTCGTATTGTATTTTTACCCAAAGGCCGATACGCCTGGCTGCACCGTTGAGGCGCATGAATTCGATGCTGCGCTGAAGAAGTTCGCGAAGCATGACGCGGAAGTGTTTGGCATATCGCCCGACACGCCGAAGGCCCAATCGAAATTCAAAGAGAAGTGCGATTTGAAGCTTCCGCTGCTCTGCGATGTGGACCACAAAGTAGCCGAAGCCTACGGTGTGTGGGTGGAGAAGAGTATGTACGGCAAGAAGTACATGGGCGTTGAGCGGACAACGTTCCTGATCGGGAAAGATGGCAAGATCGCGAAGATCTTTTCAAAGGTCAAGCCTGCCGGCCATGCGGAAGAGGTCCTGCAAGCCTTATCAGCGTTGTGATCGCATGGGGTTGTGCTGCGTATTACTCGCGATGGCGGCCACCGTTCTGCTGAACGCGCAAACGCAGGTGCGGCAGGGTGAGGTACTGCGGATCACCTCCGAAGGCAGCACCGCGGAGCTGAATCATAAAACCATTCGCCTCTTTCCTCAAGCAGACAGGCAGAATCTCGGCTTGATGCCTGTGCCGGTGACGCAGGCTCCAGGACATTACATCGTGATAGTCCACAATTCTCAAAATTCGGAAGTCAAAGAGATTCCAATTGAGGTGGTGGACGCACACTATCCCGGCCAGAACATTCGCGCGGGGAAAGCGATTGAGTCCCTGACTCCCCTGCCCGGCGAAATGGAAACGGTGCGGGCACTGCAGAACACGGTTTCCGGGGAGCGCCTCTGGGCCGAGCCGTTCACCAGGCCCACGCCACAATGCATGAACTCCTTATTCGGCGTGATGCGCTACCACAATGGGAAGCCGACGGGGAACTACCATCGCGGCGTGGATCTGCGATCGCCCATGGGCATGCCGGTTCATGCGATTACACCGGGCGTCGTCAGGGTATCCAAGATGTTCCGCCTACACGGAGGCACCATCGGCATCGATCATGGGCAGGGGGTGACGTCCATTTACATTCACCTGTCGAAACTTGCGGCGCCAGAAGGCACGGTAGTTCAAGCAGGAGACGTTGTGGGCTACGTAGGCTCCACTGGATTCGCTACTGGCCCACACTTGCACTGGCAGATTTCGGTGAACGGCGTTCCGGTGAATCCGAGCCAATGGATTCCTGCGATTCCTCGCTGCCAATGACGCTCGCCGGTGGCTAATGCCGCCCCGTCCTTTTCTCCGCAGACTCCAGAGCTTGGTGAAGCAGCATTTTGAAGGGACGTCTGGCGCCGCAATCCTTTCTGGGCGGCGAAGGTTATGGCACGCGTGAGGTCATTTTCCGCCAGACGGATTGTGGGTCGTAGGCGACGGCCCGGTTTCGCTGGCCCGCTCACCGGCAACTCGCGCCACGGTTCCCTTGCCGAATTTGCCCTTGGCTTTGGCTTGCTCGAAGCGGTCCGCGATGAGGTTTTGATTCTTCGCCCAATCGGCCTCTTGGCCATAGTGGATCACCTCTCTCGATCCTGGTAGTAGAGCTGAAGGAGCGGATGCGGTCTTGCACTGTTGCGCCGAAATTGAGATGGCGTCCTTTCCCTTCGACGATCTCCATTCCAAGCCGACCGGATCATTGAGAATGACTTGCTCCGCTCCTAGTTGAACTCAATCTCAGGGCCAACCCGTTTCAGGTGAAGAATATTCCCGGGCAGAAGACCGATTCGTGCGACAGTCAAAGATCGCGCAAACCATCGTTGCCTTGGCTCACCGGATTCTGGTGATTGCGTTTGCATTCTTCGGGACACCGAACGATTACCAGGAGAGAGGCGGAGACTACTTCGATCGGATGAACCCGACAAGAACGCGGGACCGCCTGGTTCCGAGATTGCAGCGGCTCGGCCTTGAGGTAGAAGCGAGGCCGTCCCTGTAAATGCTTCGAACGTGCAATCCCTTGCAAACACATCGGCTAATAATCAAAAGTTTTCCAAGGACCATACGCCGGCCAGCTATTTCGCCGGATAGCTCTTTGAGTATTTATTGCGATTGTTGGTGACCGTGAACGAGCCGTCCGGCATGGCGGAGACCTTCAGCGATTTTCCTTCCTCGTTCTCGTCCAGATTCGCGATCATCGGCTCGGGTACGTTGTTCTCCTTTCCACCCGCGATCGCAAAGTGGAGTTGCCAGAGGTCTTGAAGCCCCGGAGAACTCTTCACGATCTGCCATGCGGCCGGCGCTCCGCCTTTCTTCGCCCCATTATTCATAATCGCGACACGCGGATGCAGCGCATCCACGATGGCCGCCGCATTGGATGCCGCCAAGCCGTGATGGGTGGTCAGGTAGACATCGACGGGTCCGATCAGATTATCGGGACAAACCAGCTCAACTTCCTTCGCGCTGGT
>JBBPYD010000172.1:0-18187 GCA_038200305.1 Bryobacterales bacterium | reverse complement strand
CACTTATTTTGGTGGTTCCGGATATGAGAATGCGAGCGGGATCGCTTCGGACAGCAGTGGAAATGTTTATGTGGCAGGCGATACCTACTCGACCGATTTGCCAGTACAGAATGCTGTGCAGACCTCAAACCGGGGCCGGCAAGAAGGGTTTGTGGTGAAATTCAGCGCCGCGGGCGCAGTTCAGTACAGCACGTATCTGGGGGGTAGCGGGGACGATAGAGCTGCCGCCATTGCAGTAGACAGCACGGGGGCAGCTTACATTACCGGCAATACAACATCGCCCGATTTTCCGGTTGCGAATGCGTTCCAGGCCGGGAATGCGGGTGGCCAAGATGGATTTGTGACGAAACTGACGCCAGCCGGCAATGCGATTGTGTACAGCACGTACCTGGGTGGCAGCGGGGGGACCGGGGGCTCGCCGGAATCGGGCAATGGGATTGCAGTGGATTCCAGTGGAAGCGCGTACGTGACAGGCGTGACGAGTTCTCCGAACTTTCCAACACGCTCGGCACTGCAGACCGGGCATGCCGGGGGAGGGCTGGATGCATTTATCGCTAAATTCAGTCCGGCGGGCACAGGGCTGGTCTATAGTACGTACTTGGGCGGAATCGGGTTCGATACGGCGACGTCGATTGCGGTGGATGGCGTCGGCACGGCTTACGTAACGGGGAATACAACATCCCCGGACTTCCCAATCGCAAACCCAATCCAGGGTGCAAAATCCGGCAGCATGGATGCCTTTGTGGCCACGGTGAACCCAGGTGGCACGGCGTTGACGTTCAGTACTTTCCTTGGAGGCAACGCATCGGACGGCGGAACGGCGATCGCGTTGAATGGATCGGGCAACCTATGGATTGCAGGGCAAACGACCTCTACCGACTTTCCGTTGCGGGGGCCATTCCAATCGGCAGGTTATTCGGAAGGGAACGGCTTTGTCGCGAGCATCGTTCAAACGGCTCCGGGGAATCAGCCTCCGAGCGTGGTGTCGGTCTCTCCGGCGGCAGGAAGCGGTTCGCTGCAGACCTTCACCGTGGTTCTGAACGACGCCAATGGAAACGCCGACGTCCGGGGATTTGACATGATTGTCCGCACTCCGGCGAGCACCACTTATGCCAATGCCTGCTGGATCAGCTTCGATCGCGTAAGTAATCAACTGATGCTGGCGAACGACAGCGCCGCCGGTTACATCGGGGCGGTTACGCCGGGGAGTCCGGCATCGGTTCAGAACAGCCAGTGCTTACTGGTGGGCACGGATGCGACGGTGACCGGATCTGGTACTACGTTAACGGTACAAATGACGATCACCTTCAAACCCGGATTTTCCGGTGCAAATCCGGCGAAGACAGTATCGACAATCGCCTATGACGCCGGCGGGGCGACAAGTGCGTGGTTTACGTCCAGTTGGACTGTTCCATTCGTGGGGAACGGTTGTTGGCTACACTGCGACCCCAATTTTCCGTTCCGCTGTACTCTGCTGGTCTGCTTGTAGCGGGTAGGCGTTGGTTTACCCCCGCATGCCTGGCGGGTTATATGCGAACCGGTGTGCTGCGTCAAATTGCCCGCTGAATCGTACGCGTAAAAAGTGGTCCCATTCTGCCTGCCTTCGTTCACCGACGGGTCCGCCTCCGGCTACGGGCCACGCGGCAGTTCACGATGCCTTCGCAAACCATCTCATTTCGGGACCTTGCCGAATCATCCATTGCCGTAAACCGAATTGGGTCCCGGATGGCACCGATGACAAGCGGCTACTGATTCCACCGAAACGTCTCGACACCCAAGGCGTCATCGAAACCAAGCAGGCGACACTCAAACCTGGCACGTTAAGAATTAGGTTCCATAGGCCTTGTAGTCGTCACCACGGTACTCGATCGTACCAAGGTAAATGGAGCGCCGTTGGCCATCAAAAAAGGGCGCGTTATTAAACCATAGCGAATAAGCCCCGGCTTGGGATCCACCGCGACTGAAGCCAGCTCCCCTTTCTGCAGTTTCGAAGCTGCTGAGGCAAGCGAGTCTTCGGGGAGGCTGTAAGTGCCGCTGTCGTTCGTAGACAGCTTACCGAATAAGGAATGCTACCCAAAACCGCTGGATTGCTTCAAGAACCGGATGCAACTCTTTGCACCGAACTCACCGGTTCTCCGCGCCGTAAGTCAGCACGTACGGATTCACGACGTTTGATTGCCCTCCAGATCGACGCTCCCCCTGGGGCAGATTCAACCGGTCAGGGGTGCGCGGCAGCAACTGCGCCGTTTCCCGCTGCCATATCATCGCTTGTAGCTGGTAGGCATTGGTTTACCCCCGCCTGCCTGGCGGGTTATGCTCGATTTATAAAGCTAGTAAAGCATGACGAACATCGAACAGACGAAAACCGGGCGTGAGTCCGAACCACTTGCGCTGTGCCGCGGGATGCAGATTGGTATCTTGATTGTTGCGTATAACGCTGTCACAACCCTTGTGAAGGTGTTGCAACGAATCCCTCCACCAGTTTGGGAAAACGTGGCTGAAGTGGTTGTCTTTGACGACGCCAGCCAGGACTCCACCTATGAGCTGGCGCTCGGCTACAAAGCCGTAGCCGGCAATACGAAATTCCACGTCCTTAAGAACGAGAAGAATCTGGGTTATGGAGGGAACCAGAAGGCTGGATACCAATATTTCATGGAGAGGGGATTTGACGTGGTAGTGCTTCTCCACGGGGATGGCCAGTATGCGCCGGAGGTTCTGGCGCACCTCTATCATCCAATCGTTACGGGAGAAGCGGATGCCGTTTTCGGCAGCCGTATGCTGGGCGATTACGGTGGGCCGCTGAAGGGCGGCATGCCGTTTTACAAGTACCTTGGGAACCGTATTCTTACAACTTTTGAGAACTTCTCGCTCGGTATGCATTTGAGTGAGTTCCATAGCGGCTATCGGGCTTACAGCCTGCATGCTCTCCGCCAGATTGACTTCTCGCGCATGACGGACGACTTCCACTTCGATACGGAGATCATCATTAAGCTGAACCATCAAGGTTTGCGGATAAGTGAAGTTCCGATTCCGACTTACTACGGGGGTGAAATCTGCTATGTGAATGGCATGAAATATGCGAAGAATGTCGCGAAGGCTGTGTACCGGTATCAACGCACCTGTCAATCCGTCGAGTGCTTTCCAGAATTCCAGGAATATTTCACGCACTATCCAGCCAAGACGAGCAAGTATTCCAGCCACTATTGGTTTCTGCAACTGGCGGGAAATCACCAGGACATTTTGGATTGCGGATGCGGTGAAGGGTTCTTTGCCGCCGAGCTGGATAAACAGGGCAATCGGGTCACCGGAGTGGACGTACTGCCATTTCCTAAGAATGCGTTTGCCTTCCAGCAGTACTGGCAAGCGGATCTCACGCGGGGGCTGGAGGATGTTTTCGACCGGGTGCAAGGCCGCCGGTTCGATCGAGTGCTGCTGATGGATGTGCTGGAGCATCTGCCGCGCCCGGAGCTCTTGCTGCGGGACTGTCACGGCGTAGTGAAACGAAACGGACAAATTCTGGTATCCGTTCCGAACGTGGCTAACTTCACGGTCCGGTTGCTGCTGCTTTTTGGAAAGTTCGACTACACCGAGCGGGGAATTTTGGACAAGACCCACGTGCGGTTCTTCACCAGAAAAACAGCACGCGCCATGCTGACCGCCGCCGGTTACCGGATTCTCCGTGAGAGGAGCACAGTGATTCCAATCGAGCTTGCGTTTGGGCTATCGCCGGAAAACATTTTGATGAAGACGTTAAATCGCCTGCTCGCGGTGGCGACCGCTTGGATGCCGAATCTATTTGGGTACCAGCACATCTTTGTTGCAGTGTCTGGAAAGCCGGCAGCGGAATAGACTTGATTGCTTGGGTATACGCGCGGTTTCGTATATGATATGCGTGATGCGACACGCGATGCGACGACGGACATTCTTCTTATTAAGCTTAACGGCACTTTGCCTTGCGAGTGCGGCCACTCTGCCGGCTCAGAACGACACGGTAATCGAAAACGATCAGGTCAGAGTACTGAAGGTTCCGGTGGAAGCACACCAGAAAACCAAGTTACATGAACACAAGGTCAACCGGGTGATGATTTACCTGCAACCGGGCAAACAGGACATTAACTATCAGGATGGCAAGAAAGCCGTTCTCCAGTTTAAAGCTGGCGAGGCACTCTGGAGTCCCGCCAGCGGCATGCATATTGCCGAGATCACCAGTGACAATCCAGTCACCATCATGGAGATTGAGCTGAAGAAACCCGCGGCCTCAACCAAGATGGCGAACAGCGCTTTGGATCCATTGAAAGTGGATCCAAAGCATTACAAGGTGGATTTGAGAACGATCAGGTTCGCGTGGTCCGGGTCAAGATCGGGCCGCACCAGACTGCGCCGATGCACGAGCATACGCTGAATCGCGTGGTGACCTATATCACCGACCAGGATTTCCGGGTCACGTCGGCGGACGGCAAAGTGGAAAATGTGAAACACAAAGCCGGCGACGCAAGCTGGGGAGCCCCGGGCAAGCACAAGGAAGAGAACCTCAGCGATAAACCGTTTGAAGTTGTGGTTGTCGAATTAAAGAACTAACAGCTCATTCCGGGTCCGACCAAACGGCAAGCTCATTTCCGCTGGGGTCGGCAAAGTGGAATCTGCGGCCTCCAGGAAAGGCAAAGATGTCTTTTACAATTCTTCCGCCTGCCGCTGTCACCTTATTCTTCGTATCCGCGAGACCGGTACTGTAAATGACTACCAGCGGCCCGGAGCCTTGCACGTTTCCGGCCGCGTAGAATCCGCCAGCCAAACGGCCGTGAAAGCTTGTGTAGGCCGGGCCGTAATCCTCAAACTTCCAGCCGAAAACTGCGGAGTAGAACCGCTTCGTCTTTTCGATATCAGTTGCCGCGAACTCAAGGTAATCGATCCGGTGATTGTTTTCTGGGGCGCTCATCGTTCACTCGCTACTTAACCAAGTTTCGGTGATAATCGGGGTATGAGGCAAATTCTAGGTGTTCTCCTCACGGCGGTGGTGCTATTTGCCGCGCCGAAGGCGTCGGTGGCCGATGCGAAACAGTTTCTGGATGCGGCGGAAGCGCGGCTGCTGGCATTGACCAACGAGGCGGGGCGTGCCGCATGGGTGCAGTCAAACTTTATCACCGACGATACCGAGACGCTCGCCGCCATGGCGAATGACCGGCAGATCGCCGCTGCGGTGGAACTAGCGAAAGCGGCAACGGCGTTCGACAATGTGGCGCTTCCGCCCGAGATGGCGCGGAAGATGAAACTGTTGAAACTATCGCTGACGCTGGCTGCACCTTCGAATGACAAAGAGCGCCAGGAGCTCACGCGGATCGCGTCGGAGTTGGAAGGCATGTACGGAAAGGGCAAGTACTGCCCCGGCGGCGCGGGGGATAAATCCAAGTGCCTGGACCTGCAAGAGATCACGCGGATCATGGCCAACAGCCGGGATGAGAAGCAACTTCAGGATGTGTGGAAAGGTTGGCGGACCGTTTCGCCTCAGATGAAGACGGACTATACGCGGCTGGCCGCCCTGGCGAACAAAGGTGCGCGTGAGTTGGGGTTTGCGGACTCGGGCGCCATGTGGCGGTCGAAGTATGACATGACTCCGGATGCATTTGCGAAAGAACTGGACCGCTTATGGGAGCAGGTGAAGCCTCTTTACGTTTCGCTGCACGCGTACGTGCGGAACAAACTGCGCGAGAAGTATGGCGATGCTGTTGTACCGGCGGCGGGTCCGATTCCAGCGCACTTGCTTGGGAATCCGTGGGCTCAATCGTGGGAAAATATTTATCCGCTGCTGGCCCCGAAGGACGCCGACCCCGGCTTTGACCTGACGCAAATCCTGACAGAGCGGAGGGTGGATCCGATTGGGATGGTGAAGTACGGCGAAAAGTTTTTCATGTCGTTGGGATTTGCGGCATTGCCTCCCACGTTCTGGGAACGGTCGCTATTTACAAAGCCGCGCGACCGCGAGGTAGTCTGCCATGCGAGCGCCTGGGACGTGGACAACGTCAACGACCTTCGAATCAAGATGTGCATCGACATCACAGGCGAAGATTTCTCGACGATTCATCACGAGCTGGGGCACAACTTTTATCAGCGCGCCTACAACACGCAGCCTTTCCTGTTCAGGGATAGCGCGAATGATGGATTCCATGAGGCAGTGGGAGATACTATCGCGCTGTCGGTCACGCCGGAGTACCTGGTAAAACTGGGATTCTTAAAACAGGCTCCGGACCCTTCAAAAGATACGGGATTACTGCTCAAGAAGGCGCTGGAGAAAGTCGCGTTTCTGCCGTTTGGGTTGTTGATCGACCAATGGCGCTGGAAGGTATTCAGCGGTGAGATTTCGCCGGAGGAGTATAACCGCGCATGGTGGCAACTGCGGCAGAAATATCAAGGGGTTGCCGCACCCGTGGATCGCACTGAGGCGGATTTCGACCCAGGCGCGAAATACCACGTGGCGGCGAATGTGCCCTATATGCGGTATTTTCTGGCTGACATTTTGCAGTTTCAGTTCCACAGGGCGTTAGCGAAGAAGGCCGGGTGTACCGATGCGCTGAACCGATGCTCGATTTACGAAAGTAAAGAGGCCGGAGACAGCTTGAATGCCATGCTGTCAATGGGCCAGAGCAAGCCTTGGCCGGATGCGCTGGAAACATTGACTGGCCAACGCCAAATGGATGCTTCCGCGATGGTGGATTACTTCGCTCCGCTGAAAAAATGGCTGGATGAGCAGAATAAAGGCAAACCGGTGGGCTGGTAAGGAGGATAATGGAATGACAGAGCTGGATGCATTGAATCAGGCGGTGAAGAGTGGCAAGAGGCTGGGAAAGTAAGTCGGTCGAGTTACAAATTGAGGAGGCGGAAGATCGAAAGCGGGCTTCCGAAGGGCGGGAGCTGGCGGCGCATGAACAGGAGCTGTTGCGAGAAAAACGCTTGCTGCTGCTTTCGCGGACACGGGTGCTTCATCAAATTGACGAAGCGACGCACGCCGGTTACCGGGAGATGATGGGCCGCGCGCTTGCGGATTTGGACCGGAAGTTGGCGGAGTTGGAAACGCGGCTCAGTTTGCCACTTGGCTAAACGGAACGCTGAGCGATCCAACGGAGCCCGTACCCTCATCCCGGACCACGATCCGGAGATTTGTAGAGTTGCCCATTCGTGGAAAAGTTTTGCGATAGATCAGTCCCATTTTTAGCATCTTTACATAGGTTTCCCTGGTCAGGTTGAGATCGAGGGCGTCGGTAAAGCTGGTTCCCAACTGGCGGCCCTGTTCATCCTTCTGCACGAAAATAAAATCCAGCTTTCCAGCCCAGCGTTCGTTTTTCTGTTCCAGGCTAATCGCCGCAATATCTATTTGGGCGAGCACGTTGACTGTGTTGGGTTGGGGTTTGTCCACCACGTCGACGCGTGCGTTTAAGGCAATCGCGGTGGCGTCCAGCGGACTCCACACCGCTCCTGTCAACTGCGATTTGCGGAACTTATCGTCCTGCTGAATCTGCCGCATGGCGAAGTAGCCTTTTCTGTATCGGACATTCACGCCAGGGCGATCCACCTTCACTTTGATCTCGTGGAACTTGCCGTCCTGTGCATCGTCCGTGGGGTAGTAGCCCAGCGTGTACGTAACACGCGCATCTTCCATGGCCCGGCGGATCGCGTTGTTCAGATCGTTTCCATTGTAGGAGGCGCGGCCGCCAGTGCGGCTGGCGAGTTCTTCCATGGTGTCAAGGTTTAAAACGAGTGGCGCAAAGGGGGCGCGCTTGACGGGATCGCGGCTCTCAGCAGAGGCTAAACCGGCTCCCACCACAAGGCCGCGAGCGTCCACTGGATACATTGCCACGTTGGCATTATTGAGCGCACGGATGGTGTGGTCCATTTCTTCGGTGAACCTGCGCTGTTCCTTGATGGGGCTGTTGGCAGTGGGGATTTCGTCGAAGCCGATCTGCAGCGGGAATCCGCCCGAGAGCCAAATCAGGTTCTTGCGGCCGGGCAGGCTGGCAAGATGTCCGGCTATGGCTTCAAGCGCCTGCAATGTATTCACCACACGGTCTGTCATGTGAAAGTCGGCTTCCGCCTGGCTGGCTCCCAAAAGGTTTCCAAGGGAAAAAGCTTCCGTGCTCGCGACATCTGCCGCATTCGGTTCCGAAGCTGCCAGGTTGGGAAGATTCTGTCCGTTGTAATCCGCCAGCCGGGCAAGCAGTTGGGTGGAGTCGGTGGTGTAGTCGTGCAGGATCTTCAGGCCGCGCCCCAGGCTGTAAATGGCAACACGGTCTTCCGGATGGATCTGCTGCAGGAATTTGACCAGTTGTTGGCGGGCGTCGGACTGGTCTTGCCACCTGGTGTTCAGTGAATCCAACAGGATGACAGTGACGCTACTGGGAATACCGGAATGCCCGCCCAGCCGATTTGAAAATATGTGTGGCGGGAGCTTGAATGCCGGGGTTGCCAGCTTGCCGCTGGATTCGACAGAGAAGACGCCGATGGTCTGGGGTTTTCCTTTCTCAGTAAGAGTGAAGTCTTCTTTCTTGAGATCCGCAACGGGCTCGCCTTTTCGATCGTGAACCACCACACTGATCTGAACCAGATGCGTATTCGATCGCAGTAAAAGCGGCTGATCCTTCCTCGGCGGCGGCTGGGGAGGCGCCGATTGCCCGAAAGCGGCCACTAGGGTAAGCACAATCAGAACGGCCGGGAGTGCGATCCGGTATTGGAGTAATCTCATGGAGAGCCGTGTTCCGGTATGTCGAAAAATCCTGTACTGTATTCTATGTGATTGGCCTCCTATGGAGGTAAGGAAGGTGGAACCGAATGAAACGCGCAGCAATCGTTTTCCTGTTTCCGTTTACGAGCTTTTTGGGCTTGATGGTGAGTTGCGGCAAGCCGCCATCGCAGCACGACGTGAATGAGAAGTATTACCTGATCGCAACGAATATCAAGGTCCCGTATTGGCAAAATGCATTTGCGGGTTTGAGTAAAGCGGCAACGCAGTTTCAGGTGAAGGCAGAGCTGGCAGGCCCGGATACATACGATCCCAAGGCGCAGCATGAAGCGTTCCAGCGAGTTCTAGCGAAGAAGCCGACGGGTATCTTACTTTCGGCTGCCGATCCGGATGTAATGAAGCCGGACATTGACGCGGCCATTGCGCAAGGCGTACCGGTAATCACGGTCGACTCCGACGCTCCGGCGAGCAAACGGTTGTTCTTTATCGGCACCGACAATTACAAAGCTGGGATGATGGGCGGGCAGATCGCAGCCAAACAACTCAACGGAAAAGGCCAGGTTGTTGTGTTCAGTATGCCGGAGCAAACAAACCTGAAAGAGCGATTGCACGGATATCAGGATGCGTTTGCAACTTATCCGCAAATCAAGATCTCCTCCGTAGTGGATATCAGGGGCAATCCAACAGTTGCGTTTGACAAAACGATGGAGATTATCGAGAAGGGCAAGATAAAGGCCGACGCGTTCGTGTGTTTGGAAGCGGTCGCGTGTCCCGAGGTGGCGGACGTGCTGGATCGAAAACATGTCAAGGACAAGATCGTGGTCGCGATGGATACCGACGAGCGGACGCTACAGTGGATTCAAAAGGGCTTGATATCGGCCACTATCGGACAGAAGCCATTTACGATGGCGTATTTCGGTGTTCGAGTGCTGGACGACCTGGTACACCATAAGCTGAACCAGCTCGATTCGAATTGGGCGCAGGACCCCAATTCGCCGATCCCGGCTTTCGTGGATACGGGGACGATCTTAATTGACAAGACCAACGTGCAGACGTATCTAAACGAGCGTAAGTCGGCCAGCGCGGGAGAGTAGGGCGTTCCCCATAACGTTCAATGGTGTCCATCCAGCAAAGCGAACTCACGTGGCAGAGCCTGATCGAACGCTGGTCTACTCTTGGAGTGGAACAGCGCGTCCGTGAGTTCCGGGCATTGCCGCATGAACAGGCGGATGACTTCTTCCTGGCGTTGGATGCCCAACATGAGACCGAGTTACTACTGACACTTCCGGAGGGGGAGCGGCGCCTCTGGATCCGTTTGCTGCCGCCCGACGATGCCGCGGACGTGGTGCAAAATGCGCCCGATGTCGACAAGCCTGCTCTTATGGCTGATTTGGACGAGGTGACGCGAAAGGAAGTCACCGCATTATTGGCATATCAGGAGGACGTGGCAGGTGGACGCATGAGCCCGCGCTTCGCCCGCGTGCGTCCGAATTCCACCGTGGATGAGGCGATTTCTTATCTACGGCGCCAAGCGGGCCAGGTAGAAACCATCTACTACGCATACGCATTGGACGACGGACAGCATTTGCTGGGCGTGGTCTCTTTTCGCGATCTGTTTTCCGCCGACCGCGCCAAGACCGTTCGAGAGATCATGCGGACGCGGTTTATCTCCGTAATGGAAGACGCGGATCAGGAACAGGTGGCGCGCGTCTTTCGTGAACACCACTTGCTTGCCGTGCCGGTTTTGGATGGGCACGGGCGCATGCAAGGGATTATCACAATTGACGATATGGTTTCCGTCCTGCAGGAAGAAGCAAGCGAAGATATCCAAAAGATCGGAGGTATGGAGGTTCTTGACCGGCCTTATCTAGAGGTCCGGTTTTGGGAGATGGTCAGAAAGCGGGCTGGCTGGCTTGCGATCCTGTTTGTGGGTGAAATGTTGACCGCCACCGCAATGGGTTATTTCGAAGAGGAGATCGCGAAGGCGGTTGTGCTTGCGTTATTTTTGCCGCTCATTATCAGCAGCGGGGGTAATTCCGGCTCGCAGGCGACCACGCTGGTGATACGAGCGATGGCTCTTGGCGAAGTGCGAATGCGGGACTGGTGGCGCGTCATTCGCCGTGAAGTATTCACGGGACTCACGCTGGGCGCGGTTCTGGCCTGTATTGGGCTAACACGTATTCTGGTATGGCAGGCGGTGCGAGGCACGTATGGGCCGCACTATTTACTGGTGGCCTGCACAATCGCCAGCAGCCTGGTGGGTGTGGTTACCTTCGGCACGATTGCAGGATCGATGTTGCCATTTATCTTGCGGCGTTTCGGATTAGATCCAGCCAGCGCCTCGGCGCCGTTCGTCGCGACGCTTGTCGATGTAACGGGTCTCGTCATCTACTTTAGCCTGGCGGCATTTATTCTCCACGGAACATTGCTGTAGTAATTACTTGCGAAAATTCCGGGCAATCCGCTTCCTGCGGGCGCGACTCAGCGAGTGTTTCCGTGGTATGACGCGAATTTTCGTAAGTAAGCTGTAGATCATTGCTTGACCGGCGAGCGGCGGAAGCAGTCAAGCGTGTGGTCGTCCACTATTCCGGTGGCCTGCATGAAGGCGTAGCAGATCGTGGAGCCGACGAAGCGGAATCCGCGTTTCTTCAGCTCGCGGCTCACCGTATCGGATTCCGTGGTGGTCACGGGTATTTCCGTGGAATCGCGCCAGCTATTGATTCGCGGGTGTCCGCCGGTGAACTTCCAGATGTATTCGCCGAAGCTGCCAAACTCGTTTTGAATCTCTAGAAATGCCTTTGCATTGCCGATGGCCGCTGCGATTTTCAAGCGGTTGCGGACGATGCCGGCGTCCTCAATTAACCTACTCGCATCCTGCGCGGTGTAGCGAGCGACCGCTGCCGCATCGAAGCAATGAAATGCGGCGCGATAGTTCTCACGTCTTCTCAGGATTATGTCCCAGCTCAGGCCGGCTTGCGCGCTTTCCAGGATGAGGAATTCGAAAAGCTTCCGATCGTCATGCACGGGTATGCCCCATTCTTCATCGTGATAGCGGATCAGATGGGAGTTTTTAGCCCAGGCACAGCGGATGATTTGCGGTTGCGGTGTGGACACTACGTATTCACCGTGAAGTGAAAGGTCGAGCCTGCTCCAAACTCCGATTCCACCCAGATCCGGCCGCCATGTTTTTCCGCGATCTTGCGGCAAATCGCCAGCCCGATACCGGTGCCGGGAAACTCCTGGCCATGCAGCCGTTTAAACACGCCAAAGATTCGTTCGTGATAATTGGACTTGATTCCGATTCCGTTATCCCGGACGGATATCACCCACTCGGGGCCGATGCGGGCGGCCGAGATCCAGATATCCGGAGGTTCCGCGCGGCAATACTTGATTGCGTTTCCGATCAGATTCTGGAAAAGCTGGATCAGCAGAATGCGGTCGCCGGTCAACACCGGCAGCTCCCCGGTGTGGATGATTGTGCCGCTCGCTTCCACTGTGCGGCGCAAGTTATTCACTGCCCATTCCACAGCCTGGCCCATGTCCACCGGTCCGAACGGCGGACGTTCGGAGTTCACCACGCGGGAGTAGCCGAGCAGGTCCTGAATCAGAGCGCGCATCCGCTCAACGCCGGTGACGATGTAGCCGATGAATTCATCGGCATCCGGGTCCAGGCGGCCGTAATAACGGCGGCTTAGCATCTGGCTGAAGCTGGCGATACTACGGAGCGGCTCCTGCAGGTCGTGACTGGTGACATAGGCGAACTGCTGCAGGTCCGCGTTAGAGAGTGCGAGCTCGTGGGCTTGACGCGCAAGCTCCTGTTCAGTCAGTTTCCGCTCGGTAATATTCTCGACGATCGCCAGGCTCGACACAGCATGACCGTACGCCTCCCGCAGCGAGGACACATTGAGATTGGCCCAGATGGTCTCGCCCTGCTTGTTCAGGTATCGCTTTTCCACTTGAGAACGCACTCTTTCACCACTGGCCACCTGATCCGATTCGGCTTGACCGATCCCGCGGTCGTCCGGATGCGTCAGAGCCTCAAATGTGCAGGTGAGAAGCTCGCTTTGGTCATAACCCAACATCTGAGCGAGGGCGGAATTCACCATGAGAAACCGTTGGTCCGGTCCAAGCAGCGCCATGCCGACCGGGCTCTCTTCAAACAGGCGGCGGAACTGCTCCTCTTGCCGGTGCAAGTCCCTCGCCGCCAATTTGCTTGCCGTGATGTCATGCACAACCATTACGGCGCCCGTAATGCGGCTGCCCCGCATGATGGGTGTGTTCGAGCAAATGACATCGACTGGAGCGCCGTTCTTGTGGAAGAACACATCCTCGTGATTACGAATTGTTTGGCCAGTGTTACAGACAGAGGCTAAAGGGCAATCGGCCAACTGGTAGATTTTGCCATCCGGAGTCCGATGATGAACCGCGTCATGCAGTACGTGGCCCAGCAACTCTTCTTCCCGCCAGCCGAAGGTCCGTTCGGCCGCAGGATTCAGAAAGGTCACGCGCCCCTGCCCGTCAGTAAGGAACAGGCTTTCGGCGGCGTGCGTTGTGATGGCTTGCGTGAGCTGCAATTGATAGCGGATTGAGTCTTCAGCCAAGCGTCTTTCCGTGATGTCCCAACTCACGCCGGTTATCCCCTTGGGCTGGCCATCGGGTCCAAGGAAGACTTTGCCTTGCGCCGCCAGCCAGTGCTCGCTACCATCCGGCCAAATGACGCGGTATTCCATGCCGTAATCCACGCCGGTTTGAATGGCTTTTCGTACAGCGGCCACCACGGGGCTCCGGTCATCGGGATGAACCCGGTCGAGAAAGGATTGCTGGGTTCCGTTGTAACTGCCGGGCGCCATACCGAAGAGAGATTCCTGGGTCGGGGACCATGTGCTCACATCTGTTCCGGAATCCCAGCGCCAGGTCCCCATTCTTCCCGCCTGCAAGGCGAGATCGCGCTGGCGTTCACTCTCGCGCAGAATTTCGCCGGCTCGTTTTTCAGCGGTGATGTCCCGCAGAATCGCGAGAGTGTAGGCTTTCCCATGCATCATGAAAAGGGATGCGCGCACTTCAGTGTCGAATACGGTCCCATCCTTGCGGAGCCCCCGGCATTCATAGTGCGAGTGTACGGTAGTATGGGATCGCTTGCGGCGATGCTCGCGAACCTGATCCTGACTTTCTGGTGGAATAAGGCTGTAAATAGATAGGCCGGCCAGTTCGGCGGGATCGCCGTAGCCGAAACTAAGCGCCCACGCAGGATTGACGTAGGCATAATTTTCGTCGACCGATACAGCGATCGCATCTCTGGAGTTTTCAAATACATTGCGGAAGCGGACCTCACTTTCCGCCAACGCCCGCTGTATGCGCCTGCGCTTGACGATGTTTGCAGCCAGAAGTGAGATGATCAGGGCCTGAGCCAGGATAAATCCAATCGCGCCCCAGACCAGGGTAGTGTGCCGTTCATAAAAGGAGTTTGATCTCTCAACGACAATGCTGTCTCTGGGAAGCGCCGATTCCTTAATTCCCCAACGGCGTAGCTGCCGTTGGTCGAAAAGGTAGTGGTTTGAGCTTTCCGTACGGATCGGTATCCCCGAAGGTGAAGCTCCATTCAAAACAGCGAGTGCGATTTTGGCCGCCTCGACACCCTGGAAATAGCCATCTGTCAATTTTCCACCCACGATGCCCTGGCCGAGTATGTTCTTGTTCAGGCCATAGACCGGCACCGCGCTGCGTTCACAAACGAAGCGGGCGCTTTCAGTAAGAGAGAGTTGATGATTAGCTGCATAAAGCGAAAACGCCGTCAAAAGGACAATAGAATCGTGCGGCAGGGCTGCCAGAGCCTCGCCGATTTCTTCAAGCGTCAGAGTCTGCGTGTTCAGGTTCCGGATGGTCACATCGGGGTAAGAGCGTTTGGGAAGATCTTCATAGGGTCCGCTGGCGGCTTCGCCTACGGACACGATGGTTTTGGTTCCAGGGTGTAGCTTAAGCGCCACGCCGAGTGTGTCGTCTACGTCTATGGTCTCGACAATGCCGGTAAGCCACTTCCGGACTCCTGGATATCGATTGATGTAATGACTGGTGCCCCTATACTCATTGACACCACAGAAGACGACCGGCACGCCTGGAAAGAGTTCGTCATGCCGTTCGAGAAGAAACTGTACAGCGGGATCGTCAGACGCGAGGATGGCATCGAAATGATCTCCGGCGAATTTGGCCCTGTAGAAATCCGCTAAAGTGACCAAGAGCGCCGGACTGGTGTAACGATGGGTATCCATGTATTCCGTGTAGATCTGGAGATGTGGATCCGACTCGTTAAGAATGCCCCTGGCTCCGCGCGTGATGTCGTCAGACCATTCGTATCCGGCGTTGTAGGAATTGAGTAATAAAACTTTAGGCGCCGCCGCTTGAGCGGGTTGGATGCAGAGCGGCAGGATGAGGAACAGGCACACCAGAATTCGGCACAATGCGCACCGCAAGTCCGCACGCCGCCTCAACATTGAGCCCAATCTCATTTCTAGCCCACGGTACCAGATCGGCTTTGTACAGTGTTGACGTAAAATGAACCTAATAGCCCCACTCTTCGCGGTGAGTAATCGTATAAATACAGCACCCGCTCTCTTCGGCAATGGTGTACTGTACGCGAACGGCGATTTCATCGTCCTTGCGGTAGGACCATACTCTACAGATTTTCTCGGATCGTTTAACCGGGGTTTTCATGCCTCAATAGTGCAGGAGAGGCGTTCGGCGATTTTGAAAAATACCCGGATCTTATTGATTGGAAGGTGAAAAGAATTTACAACTCTTTGTGAATGCCCATGCAAGGGGCCACAACGGGGGATGAAAACGGGGAGGGTGATGTTGTCTGGATTCCACCGGGTCAGAAACACTGGCACGGAGCCACGGCAACCACCAGCATGACGCACATCGCCATTCAGGAGCAACTCGACGGGAAGGCAGTCGAGTGGATGGAGAAGGTAAGCGACAAGCAATATAGGGGATCGCTATGAATGACCATCTTCGAGAACGGCTCGGCCATACGATTGCCGGCAACAGGGAAGGAGAAAACAAATGCCCCATGTAAATGGGAAGCTGGTCCGTGGGAAATCGGAATACCAAAAGACTCGCCTCGCTGAACAAATCACTCGGGACGTTGTCAACATTCTCAACTACGGAGAAGAGGCGGTTTCCGTAGCGTTCGAAGAAGTTGAACCGCAGGATTGGGCAGAGAAAGTCTATAAGCCCGATATTCAAGGCAAGTGGGATCAAGTCTACAAGAAACCGGGTTACAACCCGTTTGAGAAGTAAGGAACTCAATTATGAACATCTCTTTCGAAAACAAAGTGGCACTCGTCACAGGCGCCGGATCTGGACTGGGCCTCGCGACAGTGAAGGCTTTCGCTGAATCGGGTGCTTCAGTGGTGCTGGCGGACCGGAACGAAAGTCGGTGCGTTCCGCAACCGAGGAACTGACTGCCCAGGGTCACAAAGCACTGGCTATTGTCTGCGACGTCTCTGATGACGCCCAGGTAGAAGCCATGGTTCATCAGACTGTCACGGCTTTCGGGCAGGTCGATGCAGCCTACAACAATGCGGGCGTTCAAAATCTCCTCGCAGAGACTGCTGATACTACCCGGGAAGATTACGACCGGGTGATGGCGATCAATCTACGCGGTGTATGGAGTTGCATGAAGTTCGAACTGCAACAGATGCGCAAGCAAGGAAGTGGAACCATCGTCAATTGCTCTTCGCTTGGAGGACTCGTAGGAGGTCCCGAGCGTGGAATTTATCACGCCGCCAAGCATGGAGTACTGGGGTTCACCAAGAGCGCGGCTCTTGAATACGCCGCACGGGGCATTCGCATCAATGCCATCTGCCCTGGCCTCATCCAAACGCCGATGTCTGACCAAATGATCGCAGCCGGTCAGGGTGAAGCCCTCAAGGAGATGGAGAAGAGCATCCCGATGGCACGCGTTGGCCGCCCTGAGGAAATTGCGAAATGCTGTTCTGTGGCTTTGCAGTGGTGCTGCAAGCTACGTGATTGGCCAGTCCATTTCAGTGGACGGCGGCTTCATCATGCGTTAAAGGAGACGAGGAAACCATGCGAGGAGCAGTTCTTTACGGACCAAGAGACCTGCGTTTCGAAGAGCGCGAAACGCCAACCATCATCAAGCCAACGGATGCCATCATCAGGATCTCGGCAACCTGCGTGTGCGGCTCCGACCTGTGGCCTTACCGCGGCATTAGCCCTGTCGCCCAGCCGACACCGATGGGGCACGAATACTGCGGCATTGTCGAGGAAGCCGGCCATTCAGTCACATCGGTTAAGCCCGGCCAGTTCGTGATTGGATCATTCTTTGCCTCCGACAACACCTGTCCGCACTGCCAGGTTGGTTACCAGACGTCCTGCCGGCAGCGCGAGTTTGTCAGCACTGCGCAGGCGCCGATATTGCGCGTTCCACTTGCCGACGGCACCCTGGTGGCCACACCGGATGTTCCCTCAGAGGATCTGATCCCGAGTTTACTGACCCTCTCCGATGTCATGGGCACTGGCTGGTTCGCTGCGGACGCAGCGAATGTGAAGCCGGGATCGACGGTCGCGGTCGTCGGTGATGGCGCGGTCGGTCTCCTTGGGGTGCTCTCTGCCAAGCAGATGGGGGCAGAGCGAATCATCGCAATGAGCCGTCACGAGACGCGCCAGAAGCTCGCTCAGGAGTTCGGCGCGACCGACATCGTGACAGAGCGTGGTGACGAAGGGGTGGCCCGCATCAAAGATTTGACCAATGGAATCGGTGCGGACGCGGTGCTGGAATGCGTCGGTACCCAGGAGTCGATGATGCAGGCGATCCGCTCCACGCGCCCGGGCGGGTCCATAGGCTACGTCGGAGTCCCGCACGGGGTCGAGCTCGACGGCGAGCAGTTGTTCTTCACTCATGTTCACCTCCACGGTGGTCCGGCGCCCGTGCGCCGCTTCCTGCCGAAACTGATCGACCTAGTGTGGAACGGCAAGATCAACCCCGGTAAAGTCTTCGACCTAACCCTGCCGCTTGAACAGGTGGCGGAAGGCTACCGGGCCATGGACGAACGGCGTGCAATCAAGACGCTGCTGCGCCCGTAGAAGTGGGAATTGAAGGAGGCATCGACAATGGCCACATGGTCGAAAGACGAACTGCACAGGATTGCTGAGACCGATGACCTGCACATATCACCGTTCCGTGAGGACGGGGTGACGTTCGGCACTTCGACGTGGATCTGGTCCGTTGCGGTTGATAACGCGCTTTACGTGCGTGGCTATAACGGACGAGACTCTCGTTGGTACCAGGCCGCAGTGAGACAGAAAGCGGGGCGGATCATCGTGTCCTTTCGGCAAGGCTGCGTAAGGCGGCCTGGCTCAGGAGGTTTTTCGCGCCAGTAGGCGGCGAACGGAGGTCCGGCTGATGTTGAGGTGCCGGGCGATTTCGGATTTGCTGGT
>JBBPYD010000171.1:0-13392 GCA_038200305.1 Bryobacterales bacterium | reverse complement strand
GCCCGCCTTCTCTAACGCTGACTCCGCTGTCCCCGCTTCACCCGCTGGGTGACATCGAATGCACTCCTGCCTTTCGTCCATGTCTCAACATAGCAATGCCTTAGCACTCGATGCTCTTTCTTCAACTGCCGGATTTAGGTTAAAGGCATTGAAGAAATCCGCAGTGAATCGGGTGCTCATTCTCTCAGTGAGGTGGATCGTCTTGAACAGCGAGGCGTCCTGGTTCCATGACCCGGGACCACGGAAGAAGTTTCTCGCGTTCCAGTTCAACATATCGGTGATTGAGGTCTGCACCACAGTTCCATTCGACAAAGTCTGGGGCAGTTTGTTATCGAAATTAGCCCCCAGCGGCCTCGCTATGCGCTGCCCGGGATCAAGCGGCACCAGTTTCTGCAATGCCGCGGGATCGACGTTGGTTGCCTGTGCCGGGTCAAAATAGCCGCGGAACCACAACCGCTGCTTCCGGCCGAAAATGTCCATCTCAAGCCGCTGGCTGGAATCCAGGGTGGGATCGCCGGACATCCACAGGTTCGAACCGATTCCCATCCAAAGCCCGCTTCGCCAGTCGCCGATAAAAGCGATCTGCCATCCGCCAATGAGCAAGTTGGTGATTCCGTGCGCGCTATTGCCGAATTTCTTTCCTTTACCAAAAGGCAGGTCGTATATGCCGTTCCAACGGACGTGCTGCGCTGGAACAGAATCTGAATTGGCGTAGCCTAGCCGCAGCCGTTGGCTTTCGGTCAACTTCGGCTCGCCCCACAGCAATCCTGCTTCTGGAACCGCGAAAGCGGATCCGCTGCCACTCGTGTTAATACCGCTGCTACCGAAGTTATAGCCGCCGGTATCGTTTGTCGTCATAGCATGGCTGTATGTGTAGAACGCTTGAAAAGCGAGCCCGCTCGAATATCTCCGATTCACCTCCGCCTGCAGGGATTGATTGTTGGAATATCCGTTGTGATACACGGGCGAGTTGCAACATCCGCTAGTCCAGTTTGGATTCACCCTGCGAAGATCGGAATTCGTGGGGGCCTGCAGACCGGTGCGAGCCTGATAATTGTAGGCGGATTCAGGATCGTTCCACCGCCATCTCTGCTCGAGATTGCTGCCGTGGTTCCCGATGTAGCTTAGCCGCAGAGCGGTATTCTTCATCAACTCCCGCTCGAGTGTGAAAGTCCACTCCTGCGCCTTACTGTCGCTCCACGATTTGGTGTCCCATGGCATGAACGGTTGCGCCGCGGTGGAAATCTTCACAATTCCCTGCGTGTCGACGGTCGCCTTGCCCAGCGCGTCGTTGGGGCCAGGCTGATGGCTCAGCGCGTAAACGAAGTCGGCCCCGTTCTGGCTTGCGATTTGGTTTTGGAAACGGAGGTTCAACGGCGGATCCGTTCGCGAACTCTGCAGGATCTGCGACAGCGGCATCGTCCAATAGTACGTACCATAGCCCGCACGGATCACCCACCGGTCGGTGACACGGAAAGCCGCCCCGATCCTGGGAGCGAAGTTGTTGTTATCGGCCGGCAGGAGGCCGGAGGGGAATCCCGCCTGGTCCGCCGTTTTCCATGTCAGGCCGCGCGCCGCCCAGGAAGCCAGCACCGCGGGAGGAATACCAGGGAGGCTTTCCATCGCCGTGTTGCCTGGTGTGATTACTTCCATCTTGCCCGCATAATTCTGCAGGTCCAGGTTCAGGAGGCGGTTATATTTTTCGTGATAAACGGTCCACTTATCCCAGCGGACGCCAAGCTCGACAGACAGGCGGCGGTTCACCTTCCAGCTATCCTGAACGTACGGTCCCAGCTCTTTTTGCTGAAAGTAGAAGTAGCCGCGATTGTACTGATTGGAAAGAGCCGTAGGGAGTCCCATGAGCATGCTGGCGAAGCCAGATCCGGTACGCGAGACCGCGTTTTTGCTAATCGGATCGTACTGGGATGTCCAATCCGATCCGAATGTGTGCGAGCCCTGCGCCTGTTGGAGTTCGCGGACATTGCTGTACTCCTGGCGGCCCTTGAAGCCAAATTTAATGACATGGGATCCCTTGATCCAGGTGGCGTGATCCTCAATCTGAAATCCGGTCAGATTCTGGTCACTTGGATTTCCAGCGTCCCAGCAGCCGTCATAAAACGGATCGCCGCCGCCAAGACAAAGCGTCGGCCATCCGAGCGCGCCGAACGGATTCGGGAAGCCGAGTTTGGTAGCCCAGTTGGTTGAATCCGCTAGCGTCCCGCCGTGGTTGGTGGATCTGTCGCCGGAAAGCTGAAGTTCGTTGAGCAGCGTGGGGCGGAACATGTGGTTCCAGCGCGCAAAGGTTGAAAAGGTGCGTGTCGTCTGTAAGGCCGTACCCCCGGCATCAGTCGCGCCCGGCGGTGGATAGCCGTACACGCCTCCGGACGTCTGGCCGTCAAGCCATGACCGGGTGAAGCGTCCGGACACGTTGTCCTTCTCCGAAAAAATGTGGTCGATCTTCGCCGTCCACGTATTCGTATTGTTCACCTGTGGATAGTAGGTCTGAAAATTGGGAGTCACCCAGGGATTCGCGCCGGTATTGGGACCGGCCGGAGCCGCGGAGACGCCTCGCATCACTGACGCGTAACTCGAGATCAGACTTTTCGGAATTTGATTGTTCGGGAACCGGTCGCGCGTTCCGTCGGCGCGCGTGGAGAACGGGTTGTAAATCGTGATTGGCTCGCCGTTGGTCGTCACGGCGTTGCCTAAATCGCCGTTCCACATGGCGTCGGTTGGCGCGGAAGTTCGCGCAAACTGAGCCTGTAATTGCCGTAGGCCTTCATAGCCAGCGAACCAGAATGTCTTGTTGCGGACGATGGGACCGCCGGCCGATGCCCCGAATTCGTTGCGAATCAGCTTAGGCGGGGTGTTCGTATCCTGCCGTTGACGCGCGCGCAAACCGCCGAAGTTGTTCCGGTGAGTTTCAAACAGGCTGCCATGGATCTGATTTGTGCCGCTCTTCGTCACCAAAGTCACTGTGGCCGGGCGAGAGTATTGCGCGTTCGAGCCGGCTGTCTCGATCCGGTATTCCTGAATAGTGTCAAGACCGGGCTGGACCTGCACGATGCCGCCGCCGAAGCGATTCACCAGCGTGGTGCCGTCCAGTAACATATCCGTCGACCCGACTTTTAATCCGTTCACCCTGGGATTGCCACCCCCTTCGACGCCCGCCGTCAAATCAAAAAGGTTCGTGACTGCGCGGCCGTTCAGCGGCAACTGATGAATTCGTAAGCTGTCCTTAAAGTCACTCACCTGCATGCCTTCGGTGGATATTATGGGCGCGGCCCCGGTTACTTCAACCGCTGCGCCCAGCGATCCTACTTCGAGGGTCGGATCGATGTTGACTGTCTGGCCGACTTCGACCGTGAGCGTACCTTCCCACTTGCGAAATCCATTCGCCTCGCCGGATAGAACATACGGTCCAGGCGGTACGGCGCCAAAGTAGTAGACCCCAACATTGTTCGAGGTCGCGGTCCGGACAACACCGGTACCCGAGTTTACTAGCGAAGCCCGGGCGTTTGGCACGGCGGCCTTTGAAACGTCAAAAAAGGTGCCCTGCACGACACCACTTCCAGTTTGTGCAACCAACAGTGGTGTTGTGAACGCAGAAATGAGCAGGACTGGATATCGAAGCGCTTTGCAAACCGACATCATGCTTCAACCTCCTTGAGGGGGAGCATCGATCCCATAGAATCGATTCACGCGAGTATAGCATTGGTTAGCGCTGGGCGGCAGCACCTTAGCCGACGACCAGCAGTTTCGGAACTGTAACGGGACAGGGGTCGGCGCTGTGGAGCGGAGTTGGTTTAGAAGAGGGCAGCGCTGCGAACGGGCTTTAGTGACCGCGGACGCCTGGCGCGAACTATCTCTTGGTTCAACAAATTCCTGCATCCTGTCAGCAGCTAAAAGCAGCTTGCGTGAAATGCAGATGAGCACGTCCACCTGATTCTGGTTGGTTTAATACCGGTAGCTCTGCCCCTGAACGCTGATGACCGAGTCGCTCCAGTACGGATAAGGAGGCAAAAAGTATGGCGCATCTCTTGTTAGGCTTTGCGTGAGCGCGGTCCCATTTCGACTGCCGCCAAACCGGGGAAACGTCCAGCCAAGTCTTTCCCTGATATCAACTCCGGTACACGAGTGGGCGAAGCCGGGCTGGGCTGGTAATTCAGCCTTCCGTCGATTGGACGCGCGCCAATCTCCGGCCGGCCGAAATATATTGACGATGGCACCGTCGGCAATAAAAGCCGCTTCGCCTATAAAGGGAGACCCCTGACTTTCATTTGTGTAGTGGGCGGAGCACCCACGTGTCCGTTGAACGAGCAAGTTGGCCCAATGCCTTCCTGGAGAATGGGTACGGCACTATCGCCTACAGGTTGAAAACACCTTCGAGCGATTCTTCTGGAGCCCCGCCTGCGAAACGGATGCTCCGGTCATACCCACCGCTGGTATCTCGCCGTGCAACGCGACCTGCATTCCGACCGGAACATGGTGCTTATCGCTGGGGCTCGGACGGGGCAGGGCGTCCGCAAGTATCTCCGCGATGTTTATTACGCGCTACCGCCGGCGAGCGCGGGGGTCGCACCACTCAGCGCCTTTGCGTACCATGTCGGTTGCGGTGGCAGAATCCGCTGTACCTGCAGACGGACGTCACATTCGCGGACAAGCGGCCGCATTACAAGCGGCTGCGCAGCGTCCTGATCGCCGCAAATCATGGTCTAACGAAGACGCCCGCGAGCAAGTCCGAGAATACAACCTGACGTACTACATCGAACGTCTCGATGAGAATCCAGCGGGCGGGGCACCCCTGGAAGCGCGTGGCCGACGGAGATATCGACGGCCTGCTTACCGAGCCCTGGCCACCCAGCTACATAGCGCGCTGAACCAACGCCCTTCTGATTCGCCGCCATGGAATGCCGGGATGCGTGGAACATTCGGCGGCCAGCTTTCGTATGGACAGTCTTCTGGCCGGCACTCTGATCCTTCCCCTTGGAAGAGTCATTGTGCCGGTTATGACGTCCAGCGCCGCCTTGGCTATACAAAACATCCCCGGCATCGCGAAAACCATTCCGGGATCAGACAACAACCAGTCGCCTTCAGCCCGGAATCGCTGTTTGCTTTGCCCCGGAATCCGCGTCAAGTCGGCAAGTCCATGTTTCGGCGCAGACTGTCATAACTTTGGCGATGGAAAGTGCGGACTTCGGTGCGTGTCAACAAGTTTGAGACACCTCGAAGCATAATTTACTGAGTTTTATTCTCTGGAGATGGAAGTGGCTTATTGATCCAGACCTCCTTCGGCGCGGGTAGCGGTTGAGGGGGCTTGCGGACGAAGCGTTCGGGATGAGCGTCGTAGGCGGCATTGAGAACCGCGCGCCTCCGCTCAATGGCCTCCGGCGCCAGACCATAATGAACCACAGCCGGAGAGAGAAGGCCCAGTCCGGAAAGGCGGTGCTCATCGTTATACCAGGCGAAGAACTCCTGAGAGAATGAACGGGCGTCCTGAAGGGACCCAAAGCGGCCCGGGAATCCGGGCCTGTATTTCAGGGTTCGGAAGTGACTTTCCGAATAGGGGTTGTCGTCGGAGACATGGGGGCGGCTATGGGTTTTGGTGATGCCCAAGTCAGCCATCAGAAAGGCGACGGGCTTGGAGGTCATCGATGAACCACGATCGGCATGGATCGTCAGCTTGCCCGGCTCGATGCCCTGTTTGCCGCAGGTATCCGCAATGAGCCGCTTGGCCAGCTCCGAACTTTCGCCATTGGATACCATCCACCCGACGACATAGCGGCTGAAGACGTCGAGGATTACGTAGAGATAAAAGTACGTCCACTTGGCCGGACCGAGCATTTCCGTGATGTCCCAGCTCCAGAGCTGATTGGGGCCAGTAGCCAGCAACTCGGGCTTGGTATAAGCCGGATGGACGAGCTGGTCGCGGCGCTCGCGAAGTTCATTTTCCCCTTCGAGAATCCGGTACATGGTGCGAATCGAACAATGATACCGGCCCTCATCCAGAAGCGTGGCGTAGACCGCGGCTGGCGAGCTGTTTTGAAATCTCTCCTCATGAAGGCAGGCCAGGACGGCTTCCCGTTCCGTGGGAACAAGCGCCCGCGGCACGTGCCGCACGGCGGCGGCCGCCTACGACGGCGTCCGCTGGACCGAAGAACACTACGCTAATCTCGCGGCAGATCACGTTGGATGGGTCGGCATCCTTCAGTGCGGATGGTAAGCCTCTAACCTACGTGTGGTCGATTCCGCAAGGCAGCCCATCCGCTGCAATTCTTCACGGAACCACGGCCACCCCGGAAATCCAGTTCACCTGGCGTGGTGTCTACATATTTCAGTTGACGGTGACGGACTCTAGTGGAACGTCCGCAACCGACGTTGTTACGGTCAACTTCCAGGGCAACTGAGCTAATTGCTGCCTCATCACTGCCCCGCGTCAACTGCGGGCACCACAATCAGGGGGCTGCTTCAAGAATGCGGTCTCCGCTTAGCCCGCTTCCGATTTGTGGCCGACGCGGACAGTGATGGTTATTGCCAGAGTCAACGTGGAATTGAGATTAAAATACTGGAATTATCCGGTGACGGCCACGCGGATTGAGCCCGGCAAAACTGAAGAGTCCGAATGCGATTCACATGCGGTTCACATTGAGGTACAACGCTCAGGACACATTGCCTATCCCGACTATTTATAGGTATCACGTTCCGGTTTACCCCTCTGCCTTGCAACAGTATCGCGTAAATGGCCAGCGGTTCTATCACCAGTGCTTGCCGTCCTTACTGCGATCGTTCGGCCGCAGAAACATTCCCGGCTGATCGTGTCATGACCCTCGCCCGGCGATTGACACTGCACGCGCGATTATTCATAGCGCAGTGCCGTGACTGGATCCACCCTCGTCGCCCGTAGCGCAGGAAGCCACGTAGCCAGTAGCGACACGGCTATCAACAGCACCGGAACGGCCGTGAATACGACGGGGTCCCACGTTGTCACACCAAATAGGAACGTCGCGATCAATCGCGCCAAGGCAAAAGCCGCTGCTACCCCCGTGACTACTCCCACGAGCACGAAACGCATGCCTTGGGAGATCACCATCTTCTGCACATGGCTGGACTCGGCACCCAAAGCCATCCATATCCCAATCTCCTGCGTGCGCTGCTGCACCGAATACGCCATCAATCCGTAGACTCCAATCGCGGCCAGAAGCAATGCCGAACCTCCGAACACACTTATCAGCAGCATGTTGAATCGTTGCCTGGATGTGGATCGGGAGATTACCTCCTCCATGCTTCGCACGTCGGTAACAGGCAAACCGCTTACTTGCCTTAGCTGCTCTTCTACGATCCCCCGCATGGCCATGGGTTGGCCCCGGGTCCGGAGCACCCAGGCGAGCGGCGTCAGCCGGACATTCAGCGCATTCAAAGCGTCCGGAACCTGTGGGTTCGGGATGTACATCGCCGGCCCCGAATCGCGGTTAAGGGTGCCGTCACGAACGTCGCCGACAATCCCGATGATCTCTCGCGGCGTCTCCGTTGCGAGCTCCGACATGATGCCTTTGCCGATCCAAATCTTTTCGTGCAGCGGGTCGCCTTTCGGCCAAACCGCTTTGCCATCGCCTGGTTGATCACCACAACCGGCGGGCCGGCGGCATTGTCGCGCTCATTCGAATGATCTTCCCCGCACCACGGGAATATGGAATACTTCAAAGTATCCCGGTGACACGGTCTGCCATCCGCCCCCGCCGTGGAATGGACCCTGATCCAGCGGTCTGCCGACAACCAGGAACGGCAACCCATAGCCGCCTTCGAGCGGCACACAGCATGTCGCGCTGGCCAGCTCCACTCCCGGCAGCCGGCTCAAGCGCTCCACGCCGTCATGCACCAATTGCTCAATGGCGGCCGATTTGACGAACCGCTGACCGGAAAGGGACATCCTCATTGTCAATACGTTTTTCGAATCGAAGCCCGGCTGAACGGATGCCAGTGCGAGTGACGTGCGGATTAGCAGCGCTGCGCCCACAACCAGGACCACCGCCAGCGCAATCTCGCTGACCACTAACAGCGTCCGCGCCTTGTTCTGCCGGAACCCGGAGCCAGTCCGCCCACCACCCTCTTTGAGCGCGGAGCTTAGATCGGCGCGCGAGGCCTGCAGTGCGGGAATCAGTCCGAATAAGATGCTGGTCACCAGTGTAGTGGCGACGGTAAACGCTAAAACGCGCCAGTCGGCTGTAACCAGGGCGCCGTCTCTTCCCACGCGCGGCAGGTCCGCTGTGTTCACCAGCAGCAGCGCCCGCATGCCGACGATACCCAGCGCCAAACCCAGCACAGCGCCGCAAATTCCCAGCAATACACTCTCCGTGAGCATCTGCCGGATCAACCGTCCCCGCCCGGCGCCGATGGCCGCACGGATCGCAATCTCCCGGCGCCTTCCGATCGCGCGAGCCAGCAACAGACTCGCCACATTCGCGCAGGCGATTAACAGCACCAGACTCACCGCGCCCACCAGGACCAGCAGAGCCTCCCGCACATTCTTCACCAGCGCTTCCCGAATCGCCTCCACGCTGAAACCCTGGTTGTTCTGTAGCGATCCAGGAAATTTTCGCTTGAAGTCTTCCGCGGATCTTGCCAGTTGCGCTTTTGCCTGTTGCAGCGTGACACCGGCCTTCAGTCGGCCCGCTGCGGTAAAGTAGTGCCCCTGGTCTCGGGTATTTGGTTCAAGCTGAAAGGGTACTCAGACATCCGGCGCCGGACCAAATTCCCGGAAGTCGAAGCCGCTGCCGACGACCTAGATCACCAGGTGGGGATCGCCGCCCAATAGAATCTTTTTACCAAGAATTCCGGGATCGCTGGCGAAGCGCCTTGCCCAGAACCCCTCACTGATCACAACGACACGGCCGCCATTGGGCCGGTCTTCCTCAGCCGAGAAGGTGCGCCCTCGGATGACGGGCGCGCCAAACAGGCGGAAGTAAGCGGCGCTTACCTGGGCGGAACGCAACTGCTCGGGGAAATCTCCACCGGTCCAGTTCAAGACACCGGTCCGGAATGCCGAGACGTCTTCCGCAACGGCGGTCTGCTCGCGCCAGTGCTGGAACTTCGCGGGCGAGGCTCCCTGTCCCGATCCCTGCGGCGACGTGTTCATGAACAAGACGAGCCGGTCGGGTTGGGGAAAGGGTGCGGGTTTGAGAAGGACGGTATTTACTACAGAGAAGATGGCGGTGTTCAGCCGGATTCCAAGCGCCAGAGCGGCGATAGCCGCGGCCGTGAATCTGCGATTCTGCCAGAACATGCGCGTTGAGTGTTTGAGGTCTTTGAGGAAGGTTTCCATGCAGGCAGCCGTGTTTGAAGGTGTAGACGATGAAAATGCAGAGAAGTTCCGTTTAATCTTATAATTGCACTCAGACTTGTATCGCAGATCCCTCTTACGCGCATCGCTTGGACTTGGAATTCTGAACCCGCTTTGGGCCCTCGCCGGCAAACATCGTGGATTCGAAGACGTCACGGCAAAGTCCGGCGTAAACTTCCGGCACGCCTCCAGCAAGACTTCGCAGAAATACCTGCCGGAAGCCATGAGCTCCCGGGTGGCCATGCTGGATTACAACAACGACGGCTTTCTGGATCTGTTCTTCGTAAACGGCGCCGCGCTGCGGGACCCAATGCCGGCGAACGCCAAGCCGGATAAATCAGACCCACGATTCTGGAACCGCCTGTTCCGGAACAATAAGGACGGCACGTTTACCGATGTGACGGAGGCCGCGGGCTTGCGTGGCGAGGGCTATGAATGGGAGTTGCGGTAGGCGATTTCAACAATGATGGCTTCCCGGATCTTTTTGTCACGGGCTTGGGACAGAATTACCTTTACCGCAATAATGGCGACGGCACATTCACCGATGTGACGGAAAAGGCCGGCGTCAAAGGGTCGGGCTGGTCAGTAGGAGCATGCTTTGTTGACTATGATCGCGACGGACATCTGGATCTGATTGTGACCCGGTATGTGGATTGGGACTTCAACAAAAACATCTACTGCGGCGAGCGGAAGGAGAACTATAGAGCCTACTGCCATCCGGACCAGTTCAAGCCGGTGACTCATCTGGTCTATCACAATAACGGTGACGGTACATTCACGGATGTTTCGCAGAAGGCGGGCCTGAATACGGCCGCCGGAAAGGGCTTGGGGATCGCGATCAATGATTTTGATCGTGACGGCTGGCCCGACATCGCAATAGCCAACGATTCTTTTCCCGAGCAGCTATTTCGCAATAATCGTGATGGCACATTCAAGGAAGTGGCCACTGATTTAGGACTCGCCTACGATGAAGACGGCAAAACGTTCGCCGGAATGGGCATCGACTTTGCCGATTACGACAATGACGGCTGGCCCGATATATTCATCAATGCACTTGCCAATCAGCGCTATGCTCTCTTCCAAAACCAGAAAGGCCGGGCATTTGAGTACGTTTCAGGCAAAGCCGGAGTTTCCGCCGCTACGACGCGTCACTCGGGTTGGGGAACGAAGTTTTTGGATTACGACAACGATGGCTGGAAGGACTTACTGGTAGTGCAAGGGCATGTGAGGTACCGCCGGGAATTTGCTTTCGTAACTTGGGAAGGATACTCCTTGTATGCTGAAGGATAAAAGGATTCGCGGTATGAACGTGACCATTAAACTCTCAGACGAAAACGCAGCGGCGCTCAAAGCCCAGGCGGATGCCCAAGGTCTTACAGTCGAACGCTGGCTTGAGCAAATCGCCGAACTCTATGTGCATCCCGCCTCAATCGCTCATCTGATAACCCGCAAACGGTCCAGCTAGAAAAAGCCGGCTAATCAGAAGAAAGCGGTGTGAGATGGAATGCGAAACACTCACCATGCCCCGCGGCGGCTATCAAGGAGCACAATTAAGACATCGGCGGGTCGTGGTATCACAGCCTGGGTGTGGGCTGCGTACCGCCAGCAGGTCCAATGATCGCTGTCGAGATTCGTGTCTCGACCCCGCCGGGGCCTCAAGTGCCTTCAGTCTTGCTCCGTCGCCGGGATAAGGGCGCGAGCCGCTGGTTGACGTCATCCACCGAAAAGAACTCCGGATCAAAATCGTCGCCCAACCAATCCCGCATCTCTTCATGTTGGTCGTGTTCCGGATCGCTGATCGCTTCTAAAAGGTTATAAAAACCGGGCACACCGCCACAGTCTTCCGGAGAGCCGTGCCGTTTGCCGGCTACGCAAACCGGATACGCCTGTCCTGGTTCGATGGGCAGCACTTTTTCGACGACAATGCTATGTTCCCAACTGTCGCCGAAGTCATAGGTGTACACTGCTTTCGAACCAGCTTCGCCGAGCACGTTGAACAGCCGCACCGTGCGCTCGTTGGCTACAAGTTCGTCCTCTGGATCTGGTACACCAAACCGGTCTTGACCGATGCGGAAGTCATGCAGGTGGCAGTCTTCCCACCCCATGGCCCGTTGCAGCACGTCATGCAACCGCTCCAGAGTCAGATCGGCAGGCACTAACAGCCGGCGCCAGATCGGCGGTTTGGTGCCGAGCAGAGTAACTTTAATTTGATAGATTTCCTGGGGAGCCTTCTTCGTTGGCATTCCATTCGTTCCTTATTAGTCAGAGTACGACAAAACCGAAAAAACCCGGCCGTCACGTCACCCTCTCAATCTCAATGGATTGAAGGCCGAGCCCGAGCCGCCGCGTGTCCGCGCTGCAGCCCGCCTCTGCCGGCGATATGGCGCTGGGAATGTCGAACGCAAGCGCAAGTCCTTCACCACACCCGTCGCCCTCGACCTCGAATTCTTTCACGAAACACGGCAGATCCTCGGCGTAGATCCACTTGGCGAGAACCTGTTCGCCGGCCCGCACGGCAATGCTGCGTTCGTGCAGGTATCCGCCCACAAAGCCATAGCCGGTAAGCGCGACACGCCATCTCGCCCCGTCACATATTGGAAGCCGGAGCCGGGCACTTACGCCATCTGTCCAAACGCCCCAGTCTTCTGGTGTGGACCAGCCGCTCTCAAGTAACACTGTACTGGGGTCTCCGGCGCGAGTACGGCCGGACCACCGGCCTTCCGCCGCCGCGATGGCAATCATCGACTGGAAGCGTCCATTCCGAAGTGCCAGGTCAATCAACAGCCGTTCGGATGCGCACGGTGTGGCCGAATCTCTGCGCGCATTCAAAATATTCTGGGCTGCGTTTTGGCGTGAAGACGAACTCGAACCGCTGTGGGTGAAGGTTCAGCCACGCTTGTGTCTCTTTTGAGGGATGCGCCGAATGGTTGTCGAGCAGGAGGCGAATCCGGCTCTGCGGCTGATAGGCCGCGTCCAGTTTACCAAGCAGTGCGATGAAGTCTACGCTGGCGTGATGATCGCTGACGATCTCCGTCACGCGGCCGGTGTGGAGATCAAGACCGGCCAGCAACGACACTGTCCCCAGCCGTTTGTACTCGTAATCCCGCCGATGACTGGGGAACTCATTCGGTTTGGGCGGGCGGTCCGGGGCCGTTGGCGCCAACGCCTGAATGCCGGGTTTCTCGTCGTAAGAGATCGTGACCACAGCCGGCTCTTTCAGCGTGCCTTCCAGTAGTCCCGCATTGACGATCTCGACCTCTTTGTAAACGTGCAGAACCTCCACCATTTTCCGCTCAAACTCCGGGTCCCGGCGCTCCACGTAATAGCGAACCTTGTGAGGCCGTACCTCGCCTTGAGTCAATATCCGATGCAGTTTGGAACGGCTCCGTGCGGCCAGACTGGAGTGGCCAGCTTCGTCGCAATGCTTGCGCACGTGTTTCTGCAGTAGCGCATAGGTCCAAAGTTCGTAAGCGTAGCCCAAATCCTTTGGCTTTTGACAGGCGCAGTGCAGGACCTAAGCGATTGCGTCATCTGGAATGTGACGGGTCTTGCCCGGCCGTGGAAGCTCCCCCAGCGCCGCTTTCAATCCAAACTGAAGGAACTTGCGAGCACACAAAGCGACCGTATGACGATTCACCCTATTGCGGCGCGCAACAACCCCGTCACTCAATCCGCTGGCCGAATCCAGCAGTATGGCCGCGTGCAGTATCTCGCGCTTTTCTCCAGTGCGCGAACGACGGAGGCTCTCCAATTTCTGCCTCTCTTTCTCCGACAGCGTCAATCCTTGTCGCTTCGTGACGAATGGCATAAACCATTCTGGCACAAAAATGTTCTTATAGTATAGATATCAACAGAACATTGATCTAGCAGCCCGTGTCTAAAACACTTCCCTATGGGAATGTTTGAGCGTAAAATATCAGGCATGGCGATGGGGACGAAGGAAGGCAGGCAGAAGCAGGAAGAGTTGTTTTACGCGAGCGAGCTTGCGGAAGCTCCGGGGCATCCCTTTTACGAGCAGTTGAACAAAGTGCTGAAGGAGGCGGACTTCGACGCGT
>JBBPYD010000170.1:0-39230 GCA_038200305.1 Bryobacterales bacterium | reverse complement strand
GTCTTGGACCTCCGTTCGGGCGCGACCCCGGCGGAGACTGAACACATTACCATAGGAGGAAAACCACTCGCGCTCTTGGTCATGTTTCTATATGACCCAACCGAGAGCCTTTCGGTCATGTAGTTAAATGACTTGACACGCAAATTTCATTTCCCGCAATGCAGCGCTAAATGTTTCTTGAGAACTGCAAGCCGTTCGCCGGCTTCTTTGACACCCGCCTGTACATCCACTGATGCATAGAGGCTCCGCGCTTCCTGCCACCGTGTTATTGCTTCCGCCGCTTCCCCGTGCTCTTCATTAAAGCGCGCATACCCTGCAACCCGTATTTGCCAAATCGAGAGGACGAGTCGAATCGTTGCCGCGATAAATCGCCAGCGCCTCCGCATAGAGAGGATCAGCCAACTCCGCCACCTGACTCTGAAAGATGTCTCCTACATGCCACACGGTATGAGCCAATCGCAATGGATTGTCCAACGTGCGCGGGATCGCCACGGCTTCCTCATAGTGCGCCAGGGCTGCAGGAACATTTCCGAGGTCTCGCTCGATTTGGCCAAACCAGTGAGGGCTTGCGCGAGCATGCGCCGATTATTGACTTTCCGCGAGACGTTTACGCCGTCCACAAAAAGCTGTTTAGCGTGATCGGGGCGGTGCTGCCTCCGTGCCAAATAGCCCTCTGCTATGAGGTGTTCAGGTGTCTCGATCATGGTGGCATATATCCTAGCAGACCGCTAAGGCGACACATAGGCCGGAATGACACCGGAATGACACCGGTTGACACCAACAAGCCCCGGTCTATGCTTGCCGGGTATTCCCTTGTTGCTGAGGCCAACTCATCTTGACACCAAATCAGCTTACGATAACTTCGCGCCTTGCTCTTGCGGCGATTACCTGCCTGACATTGAGCGCCGTTTCCGCCCAGGAGACAGACCCTGCCGCCGGCGCCCCACCGGTGGCGGTAATTCCAGCGCGCCGCGATCCGGCGCCCGATGTGAAACCTTATGACAAGGTGATCACCAAAGACGCGAAATCCGATTCCGGCGTATTCACGGTTCATAAGCTCAAGGGCAAAGTGTTTTACGAGATCCCGGAGCGCGAGCTCGGCAAAGATTTCCTCTGGGTTACTCAGATCGCCAAGACCACCCTGGGGGTCGGTTACGGCGGACAGGCTCTTGGCAACCAGGTAGTTCGATGGGAGCGCAACGAAAATCGGATCTTCCTGCGCAACATCTCCTATGAGGTGGTGGCCGATGAGAAGCTCCCCATCGCCCGCGCCGTGAAGGCATCTAACAATGGCTCCATTTTGATGGCGTTCAACATCGAAGCCCTGAGCAAGACAGGCTCGGCGGTGATCGAAGTCACGAAGCTCTTCATCACCGAGGTTCCCGAATTCAGCGCGAGATCCAGACTGCGAGCGCGCGGGTTCGATGCAAGCCGCTCGTATGTGGAGCGCGTGAAGTCCTACCCGGAGAATATTGAAGTGGAAGCCAGTCACACATTCACGTCTCCCAACGACGCGCCTACCGGAATTATCGGCGGCCCACCCGTGCCCCGGAATCCGTCGGCAGCGCCGCTGGGCGGGATGAAGCCGGGCAGCGCGACAGTGGTGATGCATTTCAGTATGGTGAAGCTGCCTGACAATCCGATGCAACCAAGACTCTTCGATTCACGCGTCGGTTTCTTCTCCGTGCAGCAGATGGACTATGGCATCGATGAGCAAAAGGCCCCGAAACGGACCTACATCACTCGTTGGCGCCTGGAAAAGAAAGACCCCGCCGCCGCGTATCTGAACCAGTGAAACCGATCGTGTATTACATCGATCCGGCAACCCCGGCCAAGTGGGTTCCCTACATGAAGCGCGGCGTTGAAAAATGGCAGAAAGCGTTTGAGGCAGCCGGTTTCAAGAATGCAATTCTGGCGAAGGAGGCTCCCACAGCCGCCGAAGATCCGGACTGGAGTCCGGAAGACGCCCGCTACTCCGTCATCCGCTGGTTGCCATCCACCATTGAGAATGCGGTTGGCCCGCACGTCCATGATCCGCGTACCGGCGAAATTCTCAATTCGGACATCCAGTTTTATCACAACGTGATGAACCTCACCCGCGACTGGTATTTCACGCAAGTGGGTCCGCTCGATCCGCGTGCGTGGAAGCTGCCTTTCCCCGACGATTTGATGGGAGAGTTGATCGAACAGGTGTTGGTCCATGAGGTCGGCCACACGCTTGGGTTCCAGCACAACATGAAGGCAAGCTCCATGTATCCTGCCGATAAGGTGAGGGACCGCGAGTGGGTCAAGAAGATGGGCCATACGCCGTCGGTTATGGACTACGCCCGCTTCAACTATGTGGCGCAACCCGAAGACAAAATCGCAATCGAAGATCTGATTCCCAGGATCGGTCCTTACGATGAATTCGCGACGGTATGGGGCTATAAGCCAATTCCTCAAGCCAAAGCGCCCGATGCTGAGAAGAAGACGCTGGACGAATGGGCGCGTAAGCAGGACGAAATTCCGTGGCTCCGGTTCTCCACCGCGAAATCGGCCGGCTCCGATCCAGGAGAGCTAACCGAAGCGGTTGGCGACGCCGATGCGGTGAAATCTTCCGGTCTCGGCATGAAGAATCTGGCGCGGGTATCCGACCTGCTTCTAAGCGCTACGTCCCGCCCTGGCGAGAGCTATGAGGAATTGGAAGAGCTCTATGGCCGCATGCTGGGCCAGTGGGTCCGCGAGATGAATCACGTGGCCGCCATCGTCGGCGGATTCCGCACGCAGGAAAAGCACGCCGGCCAGGAAGGCGTCCTGTTCACGCCTGTACCGAAAGAAAAGCAGGCTGAGGCGATTCGGTTCCTAAACGCAAACGCCTTCACGGCGCCGGCGTTCGCCGTGAAACCGGAGATCCTCCGCCGCATCGAACCCTCCGGCATTCTGAATCGGATCCGGCTGGATCAGCAGGTTGTGCTCAGCGGGTTTCTCGATGGCGGACGCTTCAACCGGCTGGTCGAGCAGGAAGCTCTCGACGGAGCGAAATCGTACCGTCCGTCTGAATTCTTGACTGATCTCCGGAAGGGAATCTGGGGTGAATTGGATACGCCCGGCGTGAAGATTGATGCGTACCGCCGGAACCTCCAGCGAGCCTATTTGACGGTGGTCTCAGACAAGTTGAACGGCCGCACCCCGGCGAGCGACGATCAGCGCCCGTATCTTCGGGGAGAGCTCCGCACTTTACAAGCCGAGTTGACCTCCGCGATGGCCAAAGCGTCAGATCATTCGACGAAGCTGCATCTAGAGGACGTCAAGGATCAAGTCGCGAAAGCATTAGATCCCAAGTTCGCCCAGCCTGCGGCGGTCCCTTCACTCTGGCTGTTCCCAGGACTTCGGCATGGGATCTGGATTGCTGGCACGACTATGAAATGGAGCTGTTGACGGAGCAGTGGTGAGGCGGCCCGATTCCTTGCAGTGAGTTATTTCCCGGCTATCCATCATCCGGGCTCGACTAAACGAGGTACTCTGGGTCGTGCCGCTCAAGATTCGCGAGGTCATTCGCCTGCTCGAAGCAAACTTGGCGCCACGTCAGAACCAATGGAGACCATCGCATATTCCGCCATCCGGATGACCGCATCACGGTGATCTCGGGTGGCTCGGGAGAGGATGTCAGGCCAGGCACATACGGAGCGATTTTGAGGCAGACTGGAATAGAGGAACCAAAACGATGACTCGCAAGTACACCCTGGTGATCGAAGGCGATTCGAGCGGCTATAGCGCCTATGTCCCCGAACTTCCGTCCATCCTCGTCACGGGAGTTTCTTCTGAAGAGATTACAGCGCGGGCGGCAGAGGCAATCCGCCTTATTGGGATAACGTCCGTATCGATCGATCACTGACCACGATGTTGCGCGAGATTGAAGTGGATCTGCCGGTCTAGTTCACTAGGCGGTCCCCCCGCGGCCGCCCTACTTACTGAACATTCCCAAATACTTCTCCGGCAGCTTAATCGGCCGCATGTCCCGGCCACAAAAAATATGTGCCGTCGCCCCGGTGGCCAGCTTCCGTCCGCTCTCCGCCTCATACATCTCATAGGCGAACTTCACCATGCGGCTGCCGGCCTGCGCCACCTTCGTCCGCAGCACGATCTCTTCGTCATACCGCGCCGGGAAAAGATACCGGCAATTCGCCTCCGCAACCGCCAAATAGATTCCGTCGTGTACTTCCATGTCCTTATACCGCATCCCCACTGACCGGCAGTATTCCACGCGGCCCAGTTCCATCCAAACCAGGTAATTCGCATAGTAGACGACCCCCATCTGGTCGGTCTCGGCATAGCGGACGCGGAAGCGAGTTTCGTTTTCAAGCATGCGAGGTCGATTATAGCGGAACGGAATCGCATTCCAACCCGTCTGATACCATCAGATCGTGCGGATTAAGGTGCTGTTTTTCGGGCAGTTAAAGGATATTGTGGGCCGATCGGAAGAGTGGTTGGACGTCGCGCAAGGCAGCCGGTTGCAAACGGTTTTCGACCACTATTCGTGCCAGTTCCCCAAAATGGAAACACTCGCCGCCAGCATCGTCATGGCCCGCAACCAGCAGTTTGCACCGCCTTCCACAAGCCTCTTCCCTGAGGACGAAATTGCCTTCCTTCCTCCGGTCAGCGGTGGCGCCGAGCCCTACATTCACCAGATTTCGGACGAAGCAGGCGGGCATTTTTTCGCTCTGACGCGCAGTCCCATCGACACGCATTTAATCAAGCATCGGCTCCTCCGCCCGGAAGACGGCGCCATCGTCGATTTTGAAGGCGTGGTCCGGAACAACACCCAGGGCCGGATGACGAAATACCTCGATTACGAATGCTACGAAGGGATGGCCGTGAAATTGATGGCGCAAATCGGCCTGGAGATTGCCGCCTCGCACCAGATTGGGCGGATCGCCATGGTTCACCGGCTGGGCCGCATGGAAATCGGGGAAGCCAGCGTCGTGATCGTGGTGACGGCGCCGCACCGGCTTCCGGCGTTTGAGGCGGCGCTGGAAGGGATCAATCGTCTGAAAAAACTGGTGCCAATCTGGAAAAAAGAACACTTCGCGGACGGGGCGGTTTGGGTGGAAGGCGAGTGGGACGACTCCGTTTCAAATCGTTAGCCTGCTGGCTGTGCCTGCTTGCCATTGCGGGCGTAGCCTTCTCGCAGGGCAATGTATTCAAGGTCGACGTGCAATTGGTGCGCGTGCTCGCAACGGTGAAAACTTCAGCCGGCCAGGTAATCGCTTCTCTCAACAAAGACGACTTCACGCTGTATGACAACGGCGTGCCGCAAAAGATCGCTCTCTTTGAACACCACACGGAAATGCCGTTGTCCATCGCACTGATGGTGGACACCAGCGGTTCCACAGCCAAAGATCTGAAATACGAAGTGACGTCCGTCAGCCGTTTTTTGCACTCGCTGCTACGGGAAGGCAATACGGACGACCGCGTCGCCCTGTTCAGTTTCAACTGGGAAATCGTGAGGCAGGCATTCTTCACGCGCAACTTGAATGTCCTTGAAAAAGCGATGCGGAACCTCAAGGCGGAAGCCGGTACCTCGATGTACGACTCCATCTATTTAGGATGCCAGGATCTGGAAGAGCGGCAGGGGCGGCACGTCATGGTGATGGTGACCGACGGCGGAGATACAATCAGCTCGAAGACATACCACGAAGCGCTGGAATCCCTGCATCGTGCCGACGCGGTGTTCTACGCCATCCTGGTGGTACCGATCACCAATGACGCCGGGCGGAATACCGGAGGCGAGAATGCGCTGACCACATTAGCGCAGGGTACCGGAGGGAAGGTCTTTGCGCCTTCCGTGGGCGCCGGTCTCGACGCCACGTTTGACGAGATCCTGCGGGACCTGCGGACGCAGTATTTGATCGGTTATTACCCCAGGGACGTGCCGTTAACGAAGAATCGATTCCACACGATCCAAATCAAAACCGTCCGCCCCGATTTGCGGGTGCTCTCCCGCAATGGATACTATGGGGAATCCGTCCACTGATGAGCACCTCTGGTAAGTCCAAAACGCGTGCCCCGGAACAAACCTTCGAAGAGGTCAAGTATTTGAAATACCTTTCGGAGAGTCATATTCCTGTCCGGGTCCGGCTCAGCAACAATGAAGAGTTCGATGGCGTCGTCGAGTTCTACGACGATAGTTTCATCCGCATCACGCGGGAGGGCGAGCCTAATTTGTTCCTGTTTAAGCACGATATCAAGTACTTGTCTGAGATTGAGTAATCGGCGGAATGGCTTCTTACTTGGAAACGGCGGTTGAGATTGCGCGCGAATCGGGTGCGCTGCTGGCGAACTATCTGGAGAGGAGGATCGGTTTCGAGCTGAAGGGCGACCATGACCTGGTTACCGAAGCCGACCGTGCATCGGAACGGCTCATTGTCGAGCGCCTCCGTTCTTACTTTCCCTCCCATGGAATCGTGGCCGAAGAAGGCGGCGGGCATGCGGGAACGTCGGAATTCCGCTGGTACGTCGATCCGCTGGATGGAACCACGAATTTTGCGCACGGTTTTCCCGTCTTCAATGTCACGCTGGCTTTGGAGCAGGCAGGCGAACTGATCGCAGGCGTCATTTACGATCCCACCCGGCAGGAACTCTTTGCCTCTGAAAAAGGCGGCGGTGCGTATTTAAATAATCGCCGCATTCGCGTTTCGAAAGTTAAGACTCTTCAGGACAGTCTGGTGGCCACAGGCTTTCCCAGCCGCGCACGTAACTTGAACGTCAATATTTACTTTTATCACCAGTTGGCGATGATCACCCATGGCGTGCGGCGGGCCGGCGCCGCTGCCCTGGATCTTGCTTACGTTGCCTGCGGACGGCTGGACGCCTTCTGGGAATTTGGTCTGAATCCCTGGGATATGGCGGCCGGAGTCCTACTGATTCAGGAAGCCGGCGGCCGCAGCTCCGATATGCACGGAGCGCCGATGAGCGTCCAAGGGCCAACCTTACTTGCCGACAACGGGGCCTTGCACGCGGAGATGCTGCAGTTTTTCGGCGAGATTTTTCGCGGAGAATACCGGTATCCCATGCCGGAGATTCTCGAACAGCGTTAGCCGGTTAACCAGTTAACGGTCCACGTTACCCGCGCAGGATACGTGCACCTGGGCAAGTTTCCTTTACTTTCAACTATATGAGATGGTAGGCTAGGGAACTTATAATGCGTACAGTAGACCTAGTTCACCGCAAACGAGACGGCGAAGAGTTAAGCGCCGCGGAAATCGCATTCGTAATCGATGGATACACCCGCGGAGACATCCCCGACTATCAGATGTCGGCTTTTCTGATGGCGGTTTTCTTTTCGGGAATGTCCGACCGCGAAGTGAGTTCGATCACCGACTCCATGATGCGTTCGGGCCAGGTGCTCGATCTCTCCTCCATCCCAGGGATGAAGGTCGATAAGCATTCTACTGGCGGAGTGGGCGATAAGACCAGCCTGATTGCCGCGCCTCTTGCCGCTGCCGCGGGCGTGGTTGTTCCCATGATTTCCGGCAGAGCGCTGGGCCACACCGGAGGCACGCTCGACAAGCTGGAATCCATTCCAGGCTTTCGCACCAACCTTTCCATTGAGGAATTCACGGCGCAGTTGCGTCAGCACAAACTTGCCTTCATCGGCCAGACGCAGGAACTCGCTCCCGCCGACGGAAAACTCTACTCCTTGCGCGACGCCACCGCGACGGTCGAATCCATCCCGCTTATCGCCTCCTCCATCATGTCGAAGAAGCTCGCGGTCGGGCTGGATGCGCTGGTGCTTGACGTAAAGGTAGGCAGTGGCGCTTTCATGAAGAAGCAGGTGGACGCCCGCCGGCTTGCGCAGATGATGGTAGGTATCGGCCGCCGGATGAATCGCAAGGTGCAGGCTCTCATTACCGACATGAATCAGCCGCTCGGCTTTGCGGTTGGCAATGCTCTGGAGATCATGGAGGTTTCCCAGACGCTGCAGAATGTCGGCCCGGTAGATCTCACAAAGCTGTCGCTTGAGTTGGCTGCCCGCATGATCTTCCTGGCCAAGCTGGCACCCACACTCGATGAGGCGCGCGAAGTTGCGCAAGCAAGGCTCCTCGACGGCTCCGGCTACCGCAAGCTCAAGGACGTGATTCAAGCGCAGGGCGGAAATCCGCAAGTTCTCGACCGGTTCGAGTTGCTGCCGAACGCCACAGGCGCCGCGGAGACTCTCTGCCCTCGGGCCGGTTACATCAGCGCCATCGATGCCGAGTACATTGGCCTCGCCTCCGCCATGATCGGCGCTGGCCGCGACACCAAAGAAGACACCATCGACCCAGCCGTCGGCGTGATTCTGGAGGCCAAGGTCGGCCAGAAGGTGGACGCTGGAACCGTACTCTGCCGCATCTATCACACGTCGGAAGATCGTCTAGAAGAAGCGTCTCAAATGGTGGAAGATGCATTCCGAATCTCCGCGCAGCCGCCGGACGAGCGCAACTTGATCCTTGAAGTGGTAGGCTAAAGCCTTCCACTCATGGGCAGATTCACGGGCCTCCTCGGAATAGCAGTCATCCTCGCCGTGGCCTACCTCGTCTCGCCGCACAAGAAAGCTATCAAGCTTCGCGTGCTTCTGTGGGGCCTGAGTCTTCAATTCGCATTCGCATTCCTGGTTCTGAAGACCGACTTCGGCAAACTCTTCTACTACGCGAGCATCGCCGTAAACTCGCTGCTTGAGTATGCCGAAAGCGGAAGTCAGTTTCTGTTTGGACCTCTTGGCACAAAGGGCGGCCCATTCGGCGTACTCTTTGCGTTCCAAGTCTTGCCGATTGTCATCTTCATCGCTTCTCTGTTCGCGATTCTTTACCAGCTTGGCGTGATGCAGGTTCTGGTCAGGATTATGGCGGTGAGTATGCAGAAGATCATGGGGGCAAGCGGCGCTGAATCCACCTGCGTCGCCGCCAGCATCTTTATGGGCCAAACGGAGGCGCCACTCACCATCCGGCCGTTCATCGCGGGCATGACCATGTCTGAACTGTTCACCATCATGACCAGCGGCATGGCGCACGTCTCGGGCGCGGTGATGGCGGCTTACGTAAAAATCGCGCATGTCGAGATCAAGCACCTGCTTACCGCTGTGATTATGACCGCCCCGGCGACCATCATGCTGGCGAAGATTATGATGCCCGAGGTAGGGAAGCCGGAAACGGCAGGCAGCGTAAAAGTAGAAGTAGAAAAGCCGGGAGTCAATATCATCGACGCCGCAGCCAGGGGAGCCGGCGACGGTCTGCAACTGGCGTTGAACATCGGCGGCATGCTGATTGCGTTTCTTGCGTTGATCGCGCTGGCCAACGGCATTCTCGGCGGTCTTCATAATCTGCCCTACATGGGCTGGCTGCCACCTTCGCTGCAAAAGATATTTGGATTCATCTTCGCGCCGATTGCCTGGCTGCTGGGGGTGAGCTGGAAGGATTGCTTCACCATCGGCAATCTTCTTGGAACGCGTCTGGTGCTCAATGAGTTCGTCGCCTTCCTGGAGCTTGGTCCCTTGCAATCGCAGCTCGACCCGCGCTCGTTTGTCATCGCAACGTACGCGCTGTGCGGCTTTGCAAACCTCAGCTCCATCGCCATCCAGATCGGCGGCATCGGCGCTTTGGCACCTAGCCGGAAATCGGATCTCGCTCGCATGGGATTGAAGGCGGTTATGGCCGGTTCCATGGCGAATTTCATGTCGGCGTGCATCGCCGGAATGCTGCTCTGATGTTCGATAAAACAAAATCGTTTCTGGAAGGACGGATGCAGTCCCGTCCAAGAATCGGCGTCGTGCTCGGCAGCGGCTTGGGAGCCTTTGCGGATGAGCTTACAGACCGGGTTGAGATCCCGTACGCGGACATCCCGGACTGGCCTCAGTCCACTGCAATCGGCCACGCCGGTGAACTCGTGTTCGGCAAAGTCGGCAGCACCGATGTAGCGATCCTGTCGGGCCGCACGCATTTGTATGAAGGCTACTCCCCTGCCCGCGTTACCTACGGGGTCCGGATTCTCAAGCTGCTCGGGGTGCAATCGCTCGTCCTCACCAATGCAGCCGGAGGGGTGAACCTCGGGCTCCAGCAGGGCAGCCTGGTGCTGATCTCCGATCACATCAATTTGCAGTGCAGCCATCCCCTGATCGGCCCGAATGAAGACGATTTCGGGCCCCGGTTTCCCGACATGTCGGACGCGTACTGCAAAGTGTACCGTCAGATCGCGAAAGCAACGGCGCTCGAATTGGGTATCGAGCTGGACGAAGGGGTGTATGCCGCGCTCTCCGGCCCCAGCTATGAGACGCCGGCCGAGATCCGTTTCCTCCGCATCATCGGAGCCGATCTGGTGGGCATGTCAACGGTGCCGGAAGTGATCGTGGCAAATCACATGGGTATGAAGGTGCTTGCCATCTCTTGCGTCACCAACATGGCGGCCGGGGTCTTGCCGCAGAAGATCAATCATGAAGAGGTACTGGAAACGGGTGCCCGAGTTCGCGGAACGCTGGTGTCGCTTTTGAAGGCTCTGCTGCCGCGATTGGAAGCAGCGCGGAATTAGCAGTATTCTAGGGTTATGCAAGCCGGAACTCTGATCTCAGTAGATGAGTACCTGAACACTAGCTACAGTCCCGACTGCGACTACGTGGATGGCCGCATTCTGGAGCGAAACGTGGGTGAGAGGGATCATAGTAAGCTGCAAATTGCACTCGGGAGTTACTTCTATACGAGACAAAAGCAATGGAACATCGTCGCGTATACGGAACAACGTGTCCAGGTCGCTCCAACTCGATTCCGCATCCCGGATGTCTGTGTCGTACTTTGTCCGGAACCTTCAGACCAGATCCTCCATGAACCGCCATTCCTCTGCATCGAAATCCTGTCCAAAGACGACCGGGCCGTCGACATGGCAGAGAAAATCGACGACTACCTAAACTTCGGCGTGAAATACGTTTGGGTGATCAATCCCAAGACCGGTAAGGCTCTGATCCATACAGCATCCGGCATCCACGAAGCCAAGGACGGCGTTCTCACAACACAGAGCCCTGACATCACCGTCTCTCTTGGAGAGATCTAAGGGTCCTTAGAGCGATGCCACAGTCGGAAACTCTGATCTCGCTGAATGAGTACCTGAACACAAGCTACAGCCCCGACTGCGAGTACGTAGATGGCCGCATTCTGGAGCGAAACTGGCGCGAACGGGATCACGATCGAATCCTTCATGAACCGCCGTTCCTCTGCATCGAAATCCTCTCCCAAGAGGACCGCGCCATCGACATGGAAGAGAAGATCGATGACTACCGCAACTTCGGCGTGCAGCACGTCTGGATAGTCGATCCCAAGACCCGTAAAGCTTACGTGTACACCGCATCCAGCATTCACAGAGCCGACGACGGCTTTCTGACAACGCAGAATCCTGACATTACCGTCTCACTTCCCGAACTGTACCGGTCTCAAGAATAGATGGATGCTCTTCTGGAAGCTGCCATCAAGGCCCGTGAGAACGCGCACGCTCCGTTCTCGCATTTCAAGGTCGGCGCAGCTCTCGAAGACGAATCTGGCCGCATCCACACCGGCTGTAACGTAGAGAACGCCACTTATGGCCTGACCCTCTGCGCCGAGCGCGTTGCAGTCTTCAAGGCGATATCCGAAGGCGCACGCAAGTTCAGGCGCATCGCCGTGGCCGCCGACACCTCCACTCTCACCCCTCCCTGCGGAGCCTGCCGCCAGATCCTCTGGGAGTTCTGCGGTAATGCCGAACTGATCCTTGTCAATCTGCAGAAAAAAACCGAAACATTCCGTGTGCAAGACCTGTTCCCGAGACCCTTCGATGCATCGTTTCTTGATTAGCTTCCTCTCCTTCGCCCTTCTTCTCACAGCCGAACCCGTTGACGCGATTCTCAGCGCCCGGTATATCGTCACCATGGACGCCCAGCGCCGCGTCATTGAGAACGGCGCTGTCGCCATCCGTGGAGAGCGCATCCTCGAAGTTGGAAGCAAGGCCGATATCGACCGCAAGTATAAACCGAAAACACGCATTGACGAACCGGCATCCATCATCGCCCCCGGCCTGATCAACACCCACACCCACGCGCCGATGTCTCTTTTCCGCGGCATCGCCGACGATCTTCGTCTCCAGGACTGGCTTGAGAAATTCATCTTCCCCGCCGAAGCAAAGAATGTCACGCCCGAGTTCGTCCGTTGGGGGACGCGCCTCGCCTGTCTGGAAATGCTGCTCTCCGGTACGACGACGTATACCGATATGTACTACTTCGAGGAAGTCGTCGCGGAGGAGACCAAAGCAATCGGCATGCGCGGCATCCTGGGCCAGACCGTAATCGGATTCCCGGTGCCCGACGCGAAAACTCCAGCCGAGGAACTGAAGCGAACTGAACAGTTCATCCGTCGCTTTGAAAAGGATTCGCTAATTGTGCCCGCCGTAGCGCCGCACGCCGTCTACACGAATTCAGACGAGACTCTGAAGGCTGCCCGCGAACTCGCCAACCGCTACAAAGTCCCGTTCATCATTCATCTTTCCGAAACGAAAAAGGAAAATGACGACCTGCAGACGAAACGGCACATCTCGCCGACGGAACTGCTCGAATCCCTCGGTGCTCTTAGCGGCCGTACCATCGCCGCTCACGGAGTCTGGGTCAATGATGCGGATATCGCGATTCTGAAGCGCCGCAACGTAGGCGTGGCACACTGTCCATCCAGCAACATGAAACTGGCCAGTGGAGTCGCCCCGGTGATGAAGTATTTGCGTGCGGGTGTTGCAATTGGTCTCGGCACCGATGGCGTGGCGGGCAGCAACAACGACGTAGATATGTTCGAGGAAATGGACCTCGCGGCGAAACTACAAAAGGTGATCACCGGAGATCCCGAAGCATTGAATGCGCGCCAGGCGATGGAGATGGCCACTATCCTGGGCGCGCGCGCCGCCGGCATGGAAAACGAAATCGGCTCGCTCGAAGCCGGAAAACGCGCGGACCTGATCACGATCAGCCAGGCCGAAGCTCATGCAGTGCCGATGTATAACGTGTACTCTCAACTGGTCTATGCGTTAAAGGCGTCCGATGTCCGTAACGTGATAATCAACGGCAAACTGGTGGTTCGCAACCGGAAGGCACTCACTATCGATTCCGCAGCGGTGCTTGCAAAAGCCGTCGAGTACCGGCAGAAGATACAAACCTCGCTGAAACACTAACCTCGGAGTTTTCCGGCCTTGTACTCGGATTATCACTGCCTGGAAGTAATCAGGCGAGACAATCCGGCTTTCCAGCCACTCTAGCTTTGAATCACAAACGATATTGATCGTAGTCGGTAGGTGCTACCCCCGGAGCGGTGTCTTCGAAACGGTTGGCGCCATACCGCGTGAAATCTCTTAAGAGGCAAGATAAATGCAAACGCGCAAGACCGTTCTCAACTCACTCGTCATCCTCGGGTTCGCTACCGCCGGAATGCCCCTCTACTCGACAACGCTGGAGTTCTCTTCGCGTGCGACTTGGTTGGCAGCCGTTTCCGGCGTCACCACCACTACGTTCGATGTATCCGTGCCTGGGTACTACACTCCCCCCGCGGCAGGCGCCACGTACAACGTTCCGTCCGGCGGCCTCACATTGAATGGCATGAATTTCGACAATTTCAATAACAATGGTGAATACACCTCATACGTTGTAAACGCAGGCCCCAATTCGCAGTATTATAATTGGGGAAACTAGTGGCGCCATGTACCGTTCCGAAGTCTATCAGGGATCTCTCGCCCGGGTACACGTCTCGCTTCCAGGTTTAATAACTGCCTGGGGGACCGACATTCTGCTCTCTCCCGGTGGCGGCATCATAAATGTAAAGGTAAACGGCAATTCCGTATGCCAATCTGCGACGTGCCAGATACCAACATTCAATTATCCGACTGCGGCCTTCTTCGGAATGAGCAGCGATACGCCGTTCAATTCCCTGGATTTCTACTATCCCACCAGCACCTATCTCGCGATTGATAACTTCTCTACCGCGGTCGCCAATACTCAGACGCCAGGCGCGGAAACACCCGAAGTATGCACTTTTCTGCTCTGCGCCGGCGGACTAATTGGGCTTTCAAAAGCAAAAAAGCTCCGCTTCCTCCTGGCGGCATAATCGATCCGGAACTGTCTGGGCGGCTTCTTTTTGAGACGCCGTCCTTCTTCGGCTCACGCCGCGTGACGTTTCAAAATCTGAGGCAGATTCATCGAAAAAGCCGATCGCGCCATCACCGTATCGCATCCGTGGTCGTGCGCCGCTTGCTTCAATTCCCCTTGCACATGTGAAACGAAACCCAGCATATTAATCTGTTTGGTGTCCTCATTGGATTTCAATTTCTCAATCAGCTTCAACGGATGGACGCACGTGCAATTCAGATCCAGAATGATTAGAAGCGGATGCTCTTTAGCCTTTTCAAGAACATCTTTTTCCGATTTTACAAACTCAATATCCAGGCCGGCCCGCTTCGCCGCATCCGCAATCTTGACCCTGAAAAACAGATCGTCCAATACCGCGAGAATTCTTTTGCCCTTGTGCATAAAGAGAGAGTCTTGATCGCTTTGATTCAAAAGTTTTAGAAACGGAAGGTGCTTTGATCTTACCCGTTTGTAAAGCAGCACGCAACGCCAAGTTACCCTCTGAAACGCCGTGTTACTTTGAAGAAACATGTCAGAGGCGAATCCATTTCAGGATCCACTCCGTTTTCAACGCCGCGTGCCCCCCTGCACCATCGTCATCTTTGGAGCCAACGGGGATCTAACGAAGCGCAAACTGATTCCAGCTCTCTACCGCCTCGCCTACGACCGCCGCATTCCGCCCGGCTTTGCCGTGATTGGAAACTCCCGCACGGCAATGACGGATGAGGAATTCCGCCTCAAAATGCGCGAGGCTCTCAATAAATTCGTGGACGACACGCCTATTGACGAAAATCTCTGGGCCGACTTCTCGAAGAGCCTCTCTTACTTCGCGGGCGACATTCACGACCCGGACTGCTTCACCCTGCTCGGCCGGAAGTTGAAGGAAATCGAGCAGAACCGCCACACCGAAGGCAACGTGCTTTTTTATCTCTCTACGCAGCCCAGCCATTATGAAGCTGCGATTCACGGCATCGGTTACGCCAAGCTCGCGCAAGGACCAGGCTGGCGTCGAATCGTGGTGGAGAAGCCGTTCGGCCATGATCTCAAGACCGCGCATTCCCTAAACGAAAAATTGCACGAGGTCTTCGCCGAATCTGAGGTGTACCGCATCGATCATTACCTGGGCAAGGAAACGGTCCAGAACATCCTCGCGTTCCGCTTCGGAAATGGCATCTTTGAGCCGCTCTGGAACCGGCGCTACATCAACCATGTTCAGATTACGGCTGCCGAGTCGATCGGCGTCGAAGGGCGCGGCGCTTATTACCAGGAAGCCGGAGCGCTGCGAGACATGATCCAAAACCATCTGTTGCAAGTCATGTCAACCATTGCGATGGAGCCCCCGGCCGTGTTTGAATCCGACGTCGTCCGTGATGAACGCGCCAAGGTATTGCGGTCCATCCGCCGCATGAAATCCGAAGAAGTGCCCTTGTTCAGTGTCGCCGGACAGTACGGGCCTGCCCAAATCGGTAATGGAGAAGTCCCCGGTTTCCGTCAGGAAGAAGGTGTCGATGCCGATTCGCAAACCGATACTTACTCGGCGGTTACCATATTCATTGATAATTGGCGCTGGGCCGATGTCCCGTTCTACATCCGGAGCGGCAAGCGGCTTCCAAAGCGGACAACAGACATAGCCATTCAATTCAACGCCGCTCCGCATTCTCCGTTCGCCGACGATGGGGCCGGAACTGCGCCGGGGGCCCGCCCGAATCTTCTCATCATTCGCATTCAGCCCGAAGAAGGGACCTCGCTGCGCTTCCTTTCAAAGCAACCGGGGGAAGGAATGCACCTCCGTCCTGTCTCCATGGACTTCAATTACGGCACGAGTTTCGGAGCTCGGTCCCCATCGGCATACGAGACATTGCTGGTGGACGCGATGGTTGGCGACGCAACGCTTTACACCCGGCAGGACATGGTGGAGGCCAGTTGGGCCGCGGTGCAACCGATTCTCGATTACCGGTCCCATCATGCCGCCAATTTCCCGAATTATCCGGCGGGCACGTGGGGACCCAAGGCCTCGGACGAAATGCTCGCGCGCCGCGGGCACGTGTGGAGAGTTCCCTAACTATGACTGCCCCGGTTCAGCCAGAAAGAATTCTCAAAGACCTGGCCGGCCTTTGGGTCGATCTCGGCAAGCAGGAAGAGAACGGTGTTTTGCGCGCTTGCGCGTTGACGTTTATCGTTGTTGTTGGCGATCAGCCGGACGCATCCGGAGTTGGAGAGACCATTGCCGCGCTAATGCATGAGCACCCCAGCAGGGCCATTGTTGTCCGTGTTCACACTGGTGAGGAGCCGGAACTGGATGCGCGCGTCCTGGCACAATGCTGGATGCCCTTTGGCCGCAATCAACAGATCTGTTGCGAACAAATCGAGATTACTTCTTCACTCGGCAGTCTGGAAGATGTGCCAGCAGTGATTCGTGGGTTGATCGTCCCCGATCTGCCGGTCGTGCTCTACTGCCGTGACATCCAACTCTCGCAGACACGGCAGTTTCAATGCCTGCTCCCCCTGGCTGGCAAGCTGGTGATCGATTCGGCTTTCGCTTCCGATCTATCGCCGATTCGCTATCTGGCTTCCCTTCCCTCCACCAACTATCGCAAAGCCGACCTGACCTGGAGCCGGCTCACCCGCTGGCGCGAGTCCGTCGCTCAGATTTTCGACAATCCCGAGTATCTCCGGGCCGTGTATTCCATGGAAGATATTCAAATCCTCTATACCGGAAGTGAAGAACCCGCCGCTGTGTATTATTTCGCTGCGTGGTTCATGCACCTACTGGGCGCAGGAGTGCATCTCAATATCGCTCGGGGCGCCGGTCCCTCGTTTTCCTCTATCGCCCGCGTGGATTTCCATGGGCAGAATTTTGAGGCTACGGTTGAAATGATGGACGATTTTTCGGTGGAAACCCGCGTGGACCGAGTCCGTCAAAGGGTTGTATTTCCGGAATTGAAGGAACATGATTTGCTGAGGCAGGAATTGTCAATCGTTGGCCGAGATGCGATTTTCGAAGACGTCCTGGGCCTGGCCGAGCTGATGTGGGGTAGATGATGAGCGCTCAGTGGAGTTCCTATCCGGACGCGGATGCGGCGGCGCACGCCTGTTCGCAGCAGATTCTTGCGTTGCTTGAAACTGCTCTCTCCGGCGGGAATGAAGCGACGCTTGCCATGTCCGGCGGGTCCACCCCGAAGCTGCTTTTTGCGCACCTGGTGAAAGCGAAGTTCGATTGGAGCCACGTTCATCTGTTCTGGGTGGACGAGCGCGCCGTACCTCCCACGGATGCGCAAAGTAATTACAAGTTGGCGGAAGAACACCTGATCGCACCGGCGCATGTCCCGCACCGGAATGTGCATCGCATCCCGGCCGAACTGGGACCAGAGAAAGCTGCCAGACGATACTGGCAGGACATCATGGAGTTCTTCGAGCTTCCCGATGGAGAGCTGCCGCATTTCGATGTGGTGCAGTTCGGAATGGGGCCTGACGCGCACACAGCCAGCCTGTTCCCAGGGGAACCGCTCATTGACAATCGCGACGGCATTGCGGCGGCGGTCTTTGTCGATAAGATTCCACAATGGCGCATTACTCTGCTGCCCGGCGTTCTGCTGGCGGCCCGGCATTCGGTCTTTTTGGTGGCCGGTGACGATAAAGCAGACGCGGTGAAGACGGTTTTCAAAGAGCCGTACGATCCGAAACGATTTCCGGCGCAGGTAATTTCACATCATGGACGAAAAGTGACATGGTTCCTCGATCAGGCGGCCGCGCGATTTCTAAAATAGGCAACCGCCGGGAATTTCTGGCGCTGCTTGCATCACTGTCAGGATGCAATACAAAGCCCAAGGTACAGGCCGCTTCAGAACCGGAAAAACCTCCGGCACCGGCAGCCAAGACTCGAATCGTACTGGGCGGCGATGTGATGCTTTCACGCTACGTCGGCAGGAATGCCCGTTTGCAAAATGATCCTGCGTGGCCGTTCCGGGACATCGCACCGCTATTCCAGTGCGCGGATATAGCGTTTGTGAATCTTGAATCGCCGTTCTCCAGCCGGCAGCGGCCTTTTGACAAAGGCATGATCTTCGGCGCATCGCCAGCCATGGTCGAGGGTATGCGGCTGGCCGGCATCGACGTCGCATCCACCGCTAATAATCACGCACGGGATTGCGGCGGGGAGGGGATCGAGTTTACCCTGGAGTTACTCAACAAGAACGGAATCGCCGCGGTAGGGACCGGTTCCAACGAAGCACTCGCGCATGGAGGCGTGATTCTTGAGCGCAACGGCACACGATTTGGATTCCTCGCCTACACGTATGATCAACGTAATGGGAATTACCCGGACGACGACGACCGGGTCGCGGTGATGGACATTCAACGCCTCCAGGAAGATCTCGAGTGCATGAGGCCGCGTGCGGATGTGTCCATCGTTTCCATGCACGCGGGCGCTGAATATCAGCCGAAGCCGAATTCACGGCAGATCTCGTTCGCTCATGCGGCAATCGATTCCGGAGCGTCGATTGTAGCGGGCCATCACCCGCACGTAGTGCAGCCGGTGGAGCGATACAAGAGTGGAGTCATCTTCTATTCCCTTGGAAATCTCATTTTCGACCAATCGGAGCCGAAGGGCACAAAGTTAGGTCAGATCGCCGATCTGATATTTCAGGGAAACCATTTAGACGCTTTCGCGATCAAACCCGTTATCATCCGTAATACTGTTCCAAAGCTACTGAATTAGGATTGAATGCTATCCCGACTACTTCGAACTTCATACCTGCTACTTCTTGTATGTGCCGCGGCACGGGCGTTTCCGAACCTTCCGGTGTACTTCGAGCCGGATCACTCCCAGTTCGTGGCGCGAACTCCACAGCATACTCTTTTCCTGAGCGCCACCGGGGCCGTGCTGGATTTGAAAGGACACGCACCGGTACGGATGACGCTGGCGGGGGCATCCCAGAATGCCATGCCGCAAGGGGTCGATCGTGTTCGGGCTGTGAGCAATTACTTTACCGGAAACGATCCAGCCAAGTGGCGCACTGCCGTGCCTCAGTTCGCCAAGGTCCGGTACCAGAATGTCTATCCGGGAATCGACGTTGTGTATTACGGGAACGAACGCGATCTTGAATATGACTTCATAGTGGCTCCTGGCGCCGATCCCGGATTGATTGACGTGGCTTACAAAGGCGCACGCACAAAGTTGGCGGCAAATGGCGGCCTGTTGATCGAATCCGACGGCCTTACAATTCGTCAAAATCAGCCTCACATCTACCAGGAGATTGACGGCAAAAGAGTGGCGATTGCCGGCGGCTATCGGCTACAGCCGGATGGACACGCACATGTTGCACTCGCCAGTTACGACCACTCACGGCAGCTAATCATTGATCCCGTAATTCAGTTATCCGTTTATCTGGGTGCGGCCGGTTACGATGCGGCGTTTGCGATCGCAGTGGATGAAGCAGGCAACTCTTACATCACCGGCAACACAAACGCGATTACGTTTCCAACCAGCGGGTCCGCACAGGAATTTCCGGGCGGTGGGGGCGATGCGTTCGTGGCGAAGTTTGGACCACAGGGCAATCAGATCTTCATCACGTATCTCGGCGGCAAACAGAATGATGCCGGGAATGGAATTGCGGTGGACTCGCAGCACAATATCTACGTGAGTGGAGTTACAAGTTCCACCGAATTCCCGGTGCTGAACGCGGCGCAGCGAACCTTCGGCGGCGGCGAAGAGGATGCGTTTGTAACGAAGCTTTCGCCCGGCGGCGACAAGATCGTCTACTCGACTTACGTCGGCGGAGGCGCAAACGATTTTGGAAACGGTATCGCGGTGGATTCGGCGGGCAGCGCCTATATTGCGGGATGGACGCGGTCCTCCGATTTCCCGGCACAGAACTCATTTCAGTCCGGCCCATCGGGCGGAGGCGAAGACGTGTTCGTGACAAAGGTATCGCCGGCAGGCAGTTCCTTTACATACTCGACTTTCGTTGGCGGGAACGGCCGCGATTTCGGAACTGGAATCGCCGTGGACGCAACTGGCGCGGCATACGTAACCGGATCGACGACGTCTTCCGTGTTCCCGGCTGTGAACGCTTTGCAGGCAAAAAACGCGGGCTTTTCCGATGCATTTCTGTTTAAGCTTACGCCGGCTGGCAATGAACTTGTGTTCTCCACGTTTTTCGGCGGAACAGGTGACGATACCGGGTTCCGGATCGCACTCGACAGCAGCGGCATTTACGTGGTGGGGTACACATCGTCAATCAACTTTCCCCTGCTGAACGCCGCACAGACCAGCATTGGCGGCGGTTCCGATGCGTTCGTTTCGAAGATCTCGCTATCCGGCGCATCGCTTCTGTATTCGACCTATCTGGGAGGAAGCGGCGAGGACTACGGATACGGAATCGCGGTCGATTCGGGCGGCAGCGCCTATGTGGCCGGATGGACTTCCTCCCCCAATTTCCCTAGCCGCAACCCGGTCCAGGTTCCGTATGGAGGCGGCGCATCGGATGCTTTCATCGCACGTCTTACGCCGGCTGGCAATGCGTTTCTGTATTCCAGCTTTCTAGGTGGAGCGGGGGATGACGAAGCCCACGGAATAGGTCTCGATGCCAGCGGTTTAGTTTTCGTTGCCGGACGAACCTCTTCGGCGGGATTCCCCGGCGCACGAAATCAGTATAGCGAGGGCACTGGCAAGTTTGACGCATTCATTACACGGATTTCGGCCGACAGCATATCCGCGTTTGCCGTTGTAAGTCCGGCGGCACTCGTGTTCAGCGGGACGAATGCGGTGCCGCAGACGTTGGCATTGACCAGCAGCGGTCCATCATTGAATTTTGCGGCATTTGCCTCGAGCAGCGGGAACTGGCTGTCCATCACGCCAGCTAATGGGACAGGCACTCCCGCAGCGCTGGCGGTGAGCGTTAGTCCGGCGGGGCTTGGCAGCGGTACCTTTCCAGGCACCATCACCATCAATGTGCCGGGCGCTTCGAACAGCCCGATTATCGTTCCGGTGAGCTATACGATCACGCAGGCGCCGGCGATCAACTCCATCACGCCATCCAGCATTAATGCGGGTATTACCGGGGTGACGATTACGGTCGCGGGCAGCGGATTTACAAGCTCTTCGTCGGTTTCGGTGAATGGGGCCGCGGTGGGGACGATCTTCGTGGATTCATCCACGTTGCGTGCTATCGTTCCACCGTCACAGTTGGCTTCGGTTGGCAATCTGAGCGTGATCGTAAGCGGGCCAACCGGAAGTTCTGCGGCAATCCTTTTGAGCGTAACGGAGAATGGACTTTCGGTTCTATCGGCCAATGTGGTGAATGCCGCAACTTTTCAATCTGGACCAGTTGCACCCGGTGAGATCATTACAATTTTCGGCTCGGGGTTTGGTCCGCCAGTTTTGACCGGGGCGACGATTGATTCGTCTGGCCTGGTGAGCACCTTGGCCGGTGAGACCCGTGTCCTCTTTGATGGCGCCCCCGCTCCCGTGATCTACGCAACTAATGGCCAGATCAGCGCTATTGTTCCGTATTCGGTTGCGGCTGTAGCGAACATTCCGATGCAGGTGGAATATCAAGGGAGAAGATCCGCACCCGTGGTACTCGCGGCAGCTCCGTCGGCTCCTGGGGTGTTCACGGTTAACGCCTCGGGGCGCGGCCAAGCGGTTGCGATCAACGAAGACGGAACGGCGAACTCGGCGAGCAATCCGGCGGCAAAGGGCTCCGTGATTGTCCTGTACGCGACCGGCGAAGGGCAGACGGCTCCGGGTGGAATTGACGGCAAGCCGGCTAACGATCCGAATCTGCTGCCGAAGCCTGTGCTGCCGGTAAGAGCCCTGATCAACGGCCTGCCTGCCGATATCTTGTATTCGGGCGCGGCCCCCGGATTGGTGGCCGGCATGATGCAACTGAATGTGCGCGTACCCAGCAACACGCCTGCCGCATCAGGGTTGCCGATCATCATCGACGTGGGCGGTGTCATCAGCCGGCAGGATGTGACGATCGCGGTGAAGTGATCAGCCCAGCTTGATCCGGCTGACGTCGATCTTCTTTTCATCCCATTCGCCGAGGCCCATGGCGCCGGCGATTTCAACGTGTTCCGGCTGGCGGCTGAGGAACGTACTGAACTTGTCCGGCCGGTCTTCGGCGATAGGTTTCATTCCAACGGCAGCCCGCTTCTTATCCAGTTCCTTCCAGCCGACGCGATCGAGGGCGACCGGGTCGGTGGCAAAGTACATGGTCCGATGTTCCCAGACGAACTGTGGCTTCGCGCTGGGTCCGCCGTGATAAACGCCCTTGATTCCGTCCAGGATATTGAGCACAACTTTGTTCCGGATGATGGGCATAGAGACGACGGCCGGGATGAAAGAGCCGCACGCGTTGAGCGTTAGCGTTCCGTGGCTTCGGCACACGTTGTTGACCAGGCCGTGCGACAGGTTCTTCAGCGCCAGCGTGACCCCGGCCGACTGATGATCCTTCAACACGGGGAGGTTGATCAGCTTGTTCACTTGCTTAGTAATGAACTGCGCGGCATAGGACCGGCGGGCGGTGAGATTACCAACATCGTAGCCGGGCAGAGTAAGGGCCATGTCCATGTAATAGTCCGGATCGTAGCCTTCGATGCCCTGCTGGATACCTTCGTAATCTTCGGCGGCGGAGGAAGTGCGCACGCCCTCAGGCAACCACTTGTCATATCCGGCTTTGAAGAATTGGGCACGGTAGCGATCGTAGACGACGATGTCCCGATTCTTAACGCCGGTCGAACGGAGGCCGCTGATGATTTCGCGGACGACCTCAGCACACGAAAACACGTGCGGGAATCCGACGGGATTGACCTTGATGCCAACGACATCCCCTGGCTCGACGAACTGGCTCCAGGCCGCTTTTACGTCGGGCGCACCGGTGAGTTTCATCATGCCGGTGTGGATCATTTGCTGAATGGGTTCCGCCTGAAACGCTCCCGAGACGATGCAGTTGGGATGTTCTACGGCGACAACGCGGCCGCGATACAGGCCGGGAATCGATAGCTTAGTGCGATCCATTTTTGAGGCTACCTGTGCACTGAGTGCGAGTTGAGAGGCGGTGAGACCGCCGGCTACGCGAGCAAACCAGTTTCTGCGTGAGCATGCCATATGTATAGCGTACTAAAATTGCATTGAACACATGGAGCGATCATCTCAACGAATTATGAAAGAACCTTCCAGCGCGACGACCACAGGATTGCCGACGCGGGTACTTGGCCGGACGGGAGTTCGAGTTCCGATTATCGGACTGGGCGGCTGGCACATTGGCGCGATCCAGGACGAAAAGGAGGCCATCCGGATCATGCATGCGGCTATCGACGAGGGGCTTACGTTTTTCGATAATGCCTGGGATTACCAGGACGGACATGCAGAGGAGGTAATGGGGAAAGCCCTGGCGATGGACAACCGCCGGGAGAAGGTCTTTCTGATGACGAAGAACTGCGAGCGCGATTATGCGGGCTCTCTGAAGTGCCTGGACGACAGCCTGCGGCGGTTGAAGACCAGCCATCTGGATCTGTGGCAATTTCATGAGTGCAACTACGACAACGACCCGGACTGGATCTTCGAAAAGGGAGGCATTGAGGCAGCTCTGGAAGCGCAGCAAGCGGGAAAGGTCCGGTTCATCGGCTTCACCGGCCATAAGGACCCGCGCATCCATGTACAGATGCTGAGCAAGCCGCACGACTGGGACACGGCGCAGATGCCGATCAACGTGATGGACGCTCAATACCGAAGTTTCCAGAAAGAAGTGGTTCCGATGTGCCTGGACAAGAACGTGGGCGTGATCGGGATGAAGGGCTTGGGCGGCGGCTGGCCCGATGGGCGGCTGCTGGGCAACGCCGGGTTGCAGTCCGGCGAGTGTTACCGCTTCGCCCTGAGCTTGCCGGTTTCGGTTCAGGTGATGGGGATCAATACCATGGAGCATCTGAAACAGGACATTGCGTTGGCGCGGGCGTTTCATCCCCTCACCCTGGAGGAGAAAGCCGAGATGCTGACGCGAGTCAAGGACATGGCAGGCGATGGGCGGCACGAACTGTTCAAGTCCACTACCGAGTTTGATGGGCCGCATCATCGAAAGCAGCACGCATTTGAAGTGCAAACGGCGTGAGCGGGCGTTCAATGGATGGTTCCGTGATGGCCGGGGCCGGTTTTGGGTTCGTTTCGTAATTCTGGTTCGGCGGGTTGCGGCGGCTCAGCGGGCGACCGGATCTTTCCGGGTAGCTCCGTACGCGCTCGCGGTCTTCCCATGGCTTGGATAAACGACCATTGATCCTGGGTCAAATGGACTTCCCTTACGGGTAAATGCTGCGATGAATCGCATAGAATCAAAGTATGAGCAAGGCCGGGACGCTTGCTGAGGAGATTGCATGACACGCAGACTTCTTGTAATCGCAACATTGATCGCGGGGATTGCGGTCGCCCAAGAATACGCTCAGGAAAAAGAAGCAGCCATTGGAAAGCAGATGTTCCAGGAACTCGCGCGGCAGTGGGCAGTTGTAGAAACTCCAGCCTACATTACCGATCTTGTGAACAAACTGGCCGCGCAATCGGCAACTCCAGTTGCGGTTGAAACCAAAGTGATCGAATCCGGCACGCCGTTGGCGAACAGCCTACCCGGCGGCATCGTCTACATCAGTACCGCGATTCTCGGTTCCGCGACGCAGGAAGAGCTTGCCAACATTCTTGCCCATGAGATTGCCCACGCCAGCATCGGGCGTTTGAAGATGCCCGCCGGCTTCGGCACTATTCCTCTCGTGTACATGCCCAGTAGTCAGGGGACTTGCGTTAGAATCGCCGAATCCACTCTCCTTCCGAAATCAATGGAAGCTCGCACCATTTCCATTGAAGCCGATGCAGACGCACTGGCCGCGCAGTATTTGCAAAAGGCAGGATATCAAGTGACCGGAATGAAAACGATCATCGCACGGCTCCAGTCAGTGAACGCGCCTGCCCGGAAAGTGCCTACGCTCGGACCGCGGTGATGCTAGACGAGTCCAGCTTCCCATTGAATCTCACGTAAAATTCTTTCCGCTTCTCTTTTCGGATCGGCGGCGCGGGTCACCTCGCGGCCAATCACTAGATAGTCAGCGCCGTTTCGTAGAGCTTCCGCTGGGGCCGCCACGCGCTTCTGGTCCCCGCTTGCCGCGCCAGCCGACCGGACACCTGGGGTGACTAGAATAGCCTTTTGCCCAGCCTGCCGGCGAACGGATGCCACTTCCAGAGGAGAGCAGACCAATCCATCCACGCCGGCCTCCATCGCATTTCCCACGCGAAGCGCCACCAGATCGGAAACCGGAGAGGCATAGCCAAGGTCGGCCAGATCCGTTTGGTCGAAACTGGTGAGAACAGTCACGGCGAGCAGTTGCAAACCGGTATCCCCACGGCCTTCCACCGCAGCCTGCATCACAGCCCTACTGCCATGAATCGTCAGGAATCGCACCCCGGTCTTTGCTACCTGCGCTACAGCCCGCTTCACCGTCTCGCCGATGTCATAGAATTTCATGTCAAGGAAGATCTGCTTGCCTTGCCCAATGAGTTCACGAACCAGTTCCATACCAGCGGCGGCGTACAACTCCATGCCCACTTTGTAGAAGCCAACTGAGCTGCCAAGCGTGGCAACCAGATCGCGAGCCTGAGCCGCGCTTTCGACATCCAGTGCGATGATAATTGGGTTTTCGGTCATAAGATAGCGATCGGGTCAGCGCCATGAATCTTCAGTCCGAAATGATTGGCACCGGCTGCTGTCGAGTGTACTTTCCGTCCTGGGTAGTCGATCCCGCTCGAGGTCACTAAGCCACGAGAGCCAAGAACCATTGAGAACATTGAGGGCCGCAATTCACCGATGAGTTACGGCTTTGGGTACACCATGGTCAGCGGGTCCGGCAAAGGGATCCGCTGCACTGGCCCAAATTTGCCGAGCTGGTATTGCGGCTTGTCGGGATTGCCCTTCAGGATCGCATCCGCGTCGCCCACGGCCAGGATCACCAGTTTTTCGGGCTGCAGATATTTCTGCGCCACTCGCTGGATATCTTCCGGGGTCAACGCGCGCAACCGGTCCCGGTACTTCTGCCAGTAATCCGCGGGTAGCTGTTCATAGTCGTCGGTAGCGAACTGCGCCGCCTTTTGCTGGGCGGTGGCAAATCGCTTGGACAGGAGTTCCGTATCGGAATTGACTTCCGTCTTCAGTTCCTCCAGGGTCACTTTCTCTTTCCGGATCCGGTCGATCTCCTCCAGAACGATCTCAATTGCCTGCGCGACGGTGGTACTCTTCGACTGGAGTCCGGCGGAAAACGTGCCATCGTAATAAACGCCGCTCGGGAAACTGGAGCCCGCCGAATAGGCCAGCCCTTCGTCGGACCGCACTCGCGAGGTGATGCGCGATGTAAAACCGCCGCCTCCCAGGATTCCGTTCATCGCCGCAATCGCCAAGTGGTCCGGATTGCTGCGAGTCGTGCCAAGGTGCCCTAGACGCACCCTCCCCTGATTGACTCCCTTCTTGTCGACAATGTAAACGCCGGGTTTAGGCGTGAAGTTGGGTTTCGGAACGGGCGCAACCCTTTCATTTCCGCTCGGCCACGACGCCATCGCCTTATCGAGCTTGGCAATCATCTCCTTTGTGTTGAAGTCACCCGAGACGGCGAAGATGAAATTGGCGGGATAAAAATACTTTCCATGAAAGGCCACCAGATCCTCACGAGTAATCGCTTCGAGGCTGGCTTTGGTGATTGGAGTGGTGGTGAAGAACGGGCCGCGCATCAGGCGGGAGTATTCCCGGAATTCGATCTCCGGCGTATTGTCGTTCCGGCGCTGAATCCCTTGCATCACCTGGCTTTTAGCAAGCTTCAGCCGGTCCTCCGCAAATGCTGGATTCCGCAGCATGTCGAAGAACAGACCGAAACACGCATCCACGGTCCGGGACAGGCAGTTCATCTGGGCTTCGCCTTCCGTGTCGCCAATCCCGGCTCCGATCTGCGCGGCGAGGAAAGCGGCTTCTTCATCGAAGTCACTGGCGGACTTCGGCTTCGTGCCACCCGCCCGGAGTTGCGACCCCACCATGGAAGCAAGCCCTGTCTTGTCCGCAGGCTCCAGGTACTTGCCGGTGCGAATCAGGATACTCACGTTCACCAGCGGCAGTTCGTGGTCTTCCACTAGATAGGCCGTCGCCCCGCTGGCCAGCTTGTGCCTGTAGTCGGTGGCGCTCGGCGGCTGATAATTGAGCGTTGGATATTTCAGATCGCCGGGATGCTTGGGGATATCGGCTGCCTGAGCTGAAAGAATAACAACGACAGCGGCTAGTAAGATACGTTTCACGGGTTTGTCCCTTTCCGGTAGAGCGTTAATACATTGCGATTCTCGGGTTTGAAATACTTCTTGGCCACGCGCTGAACGTCGGCCGCGGTCACTGCCTGCAGCAGTGGAGGATCGGTGTTCAACGTTCGCCAACTACGGCTGGCGTCGTTGACCAGGATATTCAGCAGCAAATTGAAATCCGATTGGGAGCGGCGGAAGTTGGCAGCCGCCAAGTTATTTTTGATCTTCTCCAATTCTTTATCGGGGACCGGTTCCGATTGCAGCTTGTCCAATTCCCTGTCGATCGCCTTCTCCACTTCCTCAGGCGTTTTGCCGGGCTTGGCGGTGCCGCGCAGTTCCAGAAAGCCTTCGTACTTCCGGCTATCCTGGTTGGCAAACGCCGCGTTAGCTACCTGCTGGTCCAGCACAAGAGCTTTGTATAGCCGTCCGGTGCGGCCATTCATCAGGGAAGCGAGGACGTTCAATGCGGGCTCATCGACGTGCCCATCGGCTACCGTATGAAAACGAATGTAGACTTCGGGACTGGTTTCCGCGGTTGCGGACATCCTCTGCTCCCCCAGTTGCGGAGTCTCCACGGTGACCACAGGCGGCGGCGCAACAATTCCCCGGTGCAGACGGCCGAAGTACCAGTTTGCAAGTTCGAGCGCCGTTTTCGGATCGAAGTCGCCTACCAGGCAGGCGGTGAGATTATTCGGTGCATAGTAGGTGCCGAAATAAGCGTTAGCCTCCTCGCGCGTGATCGCGTCAATGTCGCTCGGCCAGCCAACCACGGGCCATCCATAAGGGGAAGACTTCCAGAACAGAGCGTTGAATTGTTCCAGGTAGCGGCCGATAGGAGTGCTGTCCGTCCGCATACGGCGCTCCTCCCTCACCACATCGCGTTCCGAGTAGAATTCGCGGAACACCGGGTTCGCCAGCCGGTCGGACTCCATCCAAAACCAGAGTTCCAGCTTATTCGTAGGCACGTTGATGTAGTAGACCGTGAAATCCTCACTGGTTCCGGCATTCATGCCGGAGGCACCCTGCGTCGTATAGATTCTGTCGAATTCGTTCTTTACCAGAAGATCCGATTGACGCTTAGTGAGCTTGTCGAATTCAGCTAGCAGTTGCTGGTGGTGCGCCGTCCGGACCTTCGGGTCCTTCACATCGGCGATCTCGCCTAGACGCAGTCGCCGCGCCAGTTCGTCTTCTTCCTTCCGCAGTTCGCCCTTTACTTTGTCCAACTCGAGGTTCAGCTTGGCATCTTCTTCGGCATTGCGGGTACCGATGGTATTCGTACCCTTGAACATCATGTGTTCGAATAGATGGGAAATGCCAGTGATGCCGGGCCGCTCATTCACGGCGCCCACGCGAGCTACCCAGCCGGCGGCGATATTGGCCGAGCCTTTTCTGGGGAGCAGCAGAACACGCATTCCGTTTTCGAGAGTGGCTTCCTGAACAGGCAACTGTTGGGCCACGGCGAGAACGGCGAACAGGGGTACAGCGAATAGTCCGATTAGGCGCAGATAGATTCTCCAGGTAGCGATCACGATATTGTACCTGACGTATAGGCGGGCAATCCGTTTCTACTGCAATCCAGGCAGGCGGGTTCACTAAAATTACCTGGCATACTGATGGAAACGAGCCATGGTATTGACAATCGGCCACTCCACACGAGCCATTGAGGAGTTTGTGGATCTGCTCTGTATCCACGGAATCAACAAATTATTATATATCCGGACCATTCCGCGCTCGCGCCATAATTCGCAATACAACCTGGATGTACTCCCAGAATCCCTCGGACGAAGGGAAATTGGGTATATGCACATGCCGGGGCTGGGAGGTTTGCGGCACGCGCGGAAGGACTCCACAAACCTGGGATGGCGCAACTTATCGTTCCGGGGATATGCCGATTATATGGCCACCCCTGAGTTCCATGAGAATTTGGAAAAGGTTATCGAGTTGGCGCAAAAAGAGAATGTTGCGCTGATGTGCGCAGAATCGGTTCCCTGGCGCTGCCATCGGTCGCTGGTTGCGGACGCGCTGGCCGTTCGTAGCATCCCCGCCGCGCACATCTTAAGTGCAAGGCCGCCCAAACCACATACTCTGACGTCCTTTGCGGTGGTGGAAGGGGATCGCATCACGTACCCCGGAACCACGGAAGAGGATTCCTGAATCTCTTTGCGTCTGAATATAATCAAAGGAGATTTAGGAGAACAACCAATGTCTGGGTACGCACATCCCGAGGCGCTTGCCTCTACCGGCTGGGTGCAGGAGCACCACGCCGATCCGGCTGTCCGGATTGTGGAAGTTGACGTAGATGCGAAAGCCTACAACGAAGGCCATGTCCCCGATGCGATCGCCTGGGCGTGGAATTCTCAACTCTGCGACACGGTACAACGCGACATTCTGTCGAAGGAGCAGTTCGAATCGTTGATGTCGAACTCAGGAGTCGGTCCGGACACCACGGTTGTGATCTACGGAGACAACAATAACTGGTTTGCCGCCTGGGCGTTTTGGCAAATGAAGATTTATGGACACAAAGATGTGCGGATCATGAACGGCGGGCGGAAGAAATGGCTTTCCGAAGGCAGAGACCTTAGCCAGGAAACGCCACGCGTGACCCCGGCCAAGTACAAAGCAAGCGATCCCGATCTGGCCCTCCGCGCTTTCCTCCCGCAGGTTCAATCGGCGGTCCGGGCGGACGACTCAGATCTGGTGGACGTTCGATCACCCCAGGAATTCACTGGCGAGATTCTGGCTCCGCCGGGGTTGCCGGAAACCTGCCAGCGCGGTGGACACATTCCCGGAGCACGCAGTATTCCGTGGGGGAAAGTCTGCAATGACGATGGTACATTCAAGTCAACCGATGAACTCAAGGCAATCTACGGCGCTGAAGGGATCGACGGATCGAAGCCGGTGATTACGTATTGCCGTATCGGCGAGCGGTCCAGCCATTCCTGGTTTGTCCTGAAGTATCTACTCGGATTTAACAATGTGGTCAATTACGATGGCTCATGGACCGAGTGGGGCAATCTGGTCGGGGCGCCGGTGGAAAGAGGAGCGGCAGCATGAAAGCCGAGGACTTTGCCGAACGAAAGATAGGCGTAGACGGCTGGCAGGTCAATTTGACCTCTTACAAATTAGGCGAGACCTTCTATTGCAAAGCGGATAATGTATCGCCGGGAGCATGGCTGGCCCGTACAACAGGGGTTAGCCGCGCGGAGGCCGAAGAGAGGGCACTCACGCGCGCCAAGGAACTGCTGAGCCGGACTCATAGACGCGCGATCTGAGGGCTATCGTGTTTGGCCGTTGCGGTAAGCTCTTACGGCGGCATTGTGTTGGGCCAGGCTGGTCGAGAAATTGTGGCCACCCGATCCGTCCGGCTTCGCCACAAAGAACAGATAATCCGTATTGGCCGGCTCCAGTGCAGCTTTCAGTGAGGCAACGCCGGGGTTTGCGATTGGACCCGGAGGCAGTCCAGCATGTCTGTAAGTGTTATACAGGCTGGTGCTCTGCAAATCCGACCGGTGGATCGTGCCCCGGTACCGGTTCTCGAGCAGTGCCGCGTAAATGGTGGTTGGATCGCAATCGAGTGGCATGTTTCGCGCCAGCCGGTTCTGGTATACCGACGCCACGGTTGGACGATCGGCGGAAGCGGCGGTCTCTTTTTCAACCAGCGATGCAAGCGTCACCGTCCGGTGCACATTCGCTTTTTCCTGCCCCAAATCTTTCCAGGCCCGGCGAAAGCGGTCTGTCATTTCCTTACAGATCTGTTGTGCGCTTGTGTGCCGGGTGAGCCTGTACGTGGCAGGGAACAGGTAGCCTTCCAAACTGGGCGCTTCCGGCGCAAGATTGTGAATCATGCCAGGATTGCCGGCGGCCTTCAGGAACTCGCGCGACTTCATGAGTCCTAGCTGCTCCAACTCCGCCGCAATGTCAAACTGATTGCTTCCTTCCGGCACGCGCAATTCGTAGTAAAAGATATCGCCTCGCGCAAGGCGGTGAAACACATCCAGCGGGGATGCGGGCGCCGCAAAACGGTATTCTCCGGCTTGCAGCTTCGATCCGGGCTGAATTGTCCGAGCGGCAAGGAAAGGCCATTCGGATCGAATCACACCGTTTTCGCGCAGCATCCGGGCGATGCCTCTTGTGGATGTGCCCGAAGGAATATCGATGAAGGTTTCCTTTTCAAAACCAGCGTAGGCGGAATTCAGTGAGTAAAGAACGTAAGCCGCGCCGGCAGCGAGCAGCAGGAAGAATAGCAGGAAGAGCCGCTTGATCATTCGGGCCACCGCTCAGCCTCGCTGGCCGGTGAGATGGAATCGAGATAGCTTGCCAGCAAAATGACGGCGGACAGCCGATCCACGGCTCGGGCGCGCTTCTCTATGCTGATCCCACTTTGGCGCAAAACGCGGCCTGCTTCCACAGTTGTCAGCCTCTCATCCCAATACACCACCGGCAGACCGGTACGCTCTTTTAGACGTTCCGCAAAGTCTCTGGTGTACTCGGCCTGCCGCCCTTCCCGGCCGCTCATGTGAATCGGATTTCCCATTAGCAGCAGGTCAACATTCCTATCCGAAACGAGTTTGGCAAGGTGGGCCAAATCCTCGCGCATATTCGTGCGCTGCCAAGTCTCAAGCCCCTGAGCTGTAATGCCCAGTTCGTCGCTAATCGCGAGGCCGATTCGCCGCTTGCCAAGGTCCAGGGCAAGAACGCGGCCAGTCCGCTGTGCAGAATCGTCCAAATTATCAGTATAAAGCGTGCCCCATGCTAGAGTATCGTTTAGCAGGTTTTCAGGCATTTTCAGTGCCGGTACTCACCCCAATTCCGTCTATCCACAGGCTCCAGAATACGAGCGTATCTCTGTTGGCGGTTTCGGCCGCGATCGGACTGCTCTATTTCGGCCGGGCAGTGTGCATTACGCTGGTGATCTCAGTGATGATCGCATTTATCCTGGATCCGTTTGTCACATTCCTCGGGCGAATGAGACTGGCGCGGGGCGCCGCCAGTTTTGTTGTTTGCACCATCGCATTGTCGTTGCTCTATTTAGCCGGGCTCGGTGCCTATACAGAGATGTTGACGCTTTCCGAGGATTTACCGGCTTACAGCGAGCGTGCAAATGAGCTTGTGGACAGCGTGGCCGACCGCCTGGACACTATGGAGCAGAATGCATACAAGCTGCTGATCCCGAAACGAATGCAGGACCGCGATCGCATCGCGCAGGTACAGGCGCAACAAAACGAATCCAAGAAGCGGCGCAGCAAAACAGTACAGCCCGCCGCCCCTCCGGTGGTGCAGGAGGTCCGCATCCGCCAGGAGCGCACCTCGCTGGTCAAGTACATGTATGCGTACGTCAGCTCTTATTACAACGTGCTGTTAATGATTTCCTTCGTACCCTTCCTGGTCTATTTCATGCTGAGCTGGCGCGACCACTTTCGCCGCAGCTTTCTGACGTTGTTTGAAGGCGCCGATCGTGTGATTGCCGGAAAGAGCTGGCAGAGCATCGCGGATATGGCCCGGGCCTACGTGTTCGGCAATTTTCTTCTTGGGATATTGCTCTCCATCGCGAGTTGCATCGCTTTTTGGTCTTGGCACCTTCCGTACTGGTTGCTGGTGGGTCCGGTCAGCGCATTCCTGAGCCTTGTTCCATACGTCGGACTGCCGCTGGCAATGCTGCCACCAATCGGGGCGGCTCTATCGACATACTCCACCCTTAGCCCGTACCTGTTGATCTCAGCGACGGTGGCATTTTTTCATCTGATCGCGCAGAATCTGCTTTATCCGAAGATTGTGGGTGCGCGAGTTCATTTGAACCCGCTGGCGGTGACCATTGCCCTGATGTTCTGGGGAACCATCTGGGGCGGCATCGGGCTGGTATTGGCTATTCCGATTACGGCGGGCGCCAAGGCGGTCTTCGATAATGTAGAAACCCTGCAACCCTACGGCAAAATGCTAGGCGACTAAGCTCTCTTCAATGAAAGATCCTAACGCCTATTTCGCAGCCGAGCGGACACTTCTGGCATGGATTCGAACCGGGTTATCGCTGATGGGGTTTGGGTTTGTGGTGGCCCGCTTCGGCCTGTTACAGAGAACGGAATCCCAGCCTGCTCACTTTTCGGTCTGGTTCGGAATTGCATTGATTCTGATCGGCGTCTTAGCAATGGCGCTGGCGGCGCTTGCGTATGTGCGGCTCGTGCGCGATCTGAATCGGGGCGTAAGTACATTCGACCGTCCATCGTCTCAAGCGATTTCCGTGGCCATTGTGCTGGCCGCCGTTGGCGTCGCGATGGCCACCTATCTCGTCTTCGTGGGATGAGGGCGTGATACAACGGGGAGTGCTTCTCACACCCCAAGCGGTTTCCGTTATGGGCCTTGATTGCGATCCGCCAATGGCGGATAATCAAAACACGTGGAGTTGATCGAAACGTCCACTTTACGAAGCAGATGACAGCGCTGCTCAGCGATGAAGCTTACAGGAAGTTTCAGTCCCGGCTAGCAGCGAATCCAGGTCTTGGCGCTCTCATCAAGGGTGGTGGCGGAATACGAAAGATTCGCGTGGCGGTTGGCTCGCGCGGTAAGCGCGGGGGCGTCCGCGTCATTTACTATTGGGCGGTCCGAAAAGACTTGATCCTACTGCTCTATGCATACTCCAAGAATGTGTCGGCTGATCTGACCCCGAATCAGGTGGCGCAACTCGCCAAGGTAGTCAAGGAGGAGTTCCGCGATGAAAGCTAAGATGTTTGAAGAACTGCTGGAAAGCGTGCGCGAAGGCGGAGCGATTCTGCGCGGCCAGAGGAAACCCTCGCGCCGTTTTGAAATCGGGTCTTCCGGGATACGGGCAATTCGCGAACGAACCAGCCTCTCGCAGCCGGAATTCGCGCGCCTGATGGGTATCAGCGTGAAGACCCTTCAAAATTGGGAGCAGGACCGGCGCCATCCAACTGGGCCGGCATCTGTCCTATTGAGGATCATCGCGTACGATCCACAGCTTGCGGTTAAGGCAATTCACCGGGCATAGAGGATACAGAAGACCCCCTCCTCAACCGTACCTCACGGCGCCAAACGGCCATCACATCCTCGGCATGGCGTCAACAGAAAAGGTGAGTCGCGACCGGGAAGATCTACCTGCGTGTTCTCCAGGCCGCGTCCAATCGCGGTCATCGAGTTCTGCGGCGGGGCTGGCAGCGCCGCCCATCGTCTCAAGCGATTTCCGTGGCCATTGTGCTGGCCGCCGTCGGCGTCGCGATGGCCACCTATCTGGTCTTCGTGGGATGAGGGCGTGATACAACGGGGAGTGCTTCTCACACTCTACAACGACAAACCCTCTTCCATCGATTCCGCAGAAACCTTCCTAACGCAAAATGTTCTGAAAAAACTGAAACTCCTCGATTCGCGTACACGCCGTAACGGCCTTGACTCACTGGATCCCGCCACAGACCGGTTAATTCCCCTCGGCGCCGAAATCGACGGCGCAGGAAAGGTTACGAAAAACAGCTACGGAGTATTTAATCTGAGTTGGCAGGCCGAAAGCCAGACGGAGTGGCCCGCCACCATCGAAAAAGAGCTGGGAGAGATCCGGCAAGGTATCCGCAAGGCTCATGGGGCGCCACTAAAGTTTTTGATCTGGGCCGGCATGGGCGGATCCGCTGAAGATAAATCGATGTACAACGCGGTGGGGCTGCTGAAGCGCGGCCCGCGTGTTTATGTGCTGGACTCCACCGATCCCGCAAAGCTGAAGAGCATTCTGGAGGATCTTGAGAAACGTTCCGGAAAGCCGCTTGCCGATGCGCTGAAGAGCACGCTGGTCATCGGGATGGCTATGGGGATGACCTCTTATGAGCCCGTGGTCAATCTTGAGAAGCTTTCCTTGCTGTATGCGAAGAGCAAGGTGGATGGCCGCGCGAATTTCGTCTACATGACTTTGCCGGATTCGCTACTGGATCAATTTGGGAAGAGGCAAGGATACCGCAAGATCGAACTGCAGCCGGATAACGCAAACAGTACAGCCGGGCGCCACAGCGGTCCGTTGACACGAGGGAGTCTGTATCCCCTAGGGCTTGCGGGGGTCGATTTGGCCGCATGGATGAATGCGACGGTGTTGACTCCGGAGCAGGTTCAGACGGCGTGGCGGCTTTCTTCGTTCTTGAACGCTCAGGCGGCAGCCGGACGCGATAAGGTGACCTTACTTCTGAGCAAGGCGTGGGCGGGCGCAGCGTTGTGGACCAAGCAGAATTTTGAGGAGAGCCTGGGGAAACGGGAAGATTTTGGGTTAAAGATCATCATAGACGAGCGGCCGAAGCTGGCTAATTACCGATCGCCGAAGGACGCCTCACAAGACCGATGCTTTCTGGCCGTACAGGTGAAGAGTGTTGCGCATCCGGAAGCGAAGAAAATCTCGGCGTTGCGGCGGGCCGGCTATCCCGTTGCCGTGCTGACCGCGCCCAAATCCGATCTTTCGGCGTACATGCAGTTTATCCATTACGCTGTCTTCGGCATCGGCTACCTGCAGAACATGAACTTCGTGACGCAGCCGAGTGTTGAGCTTTATAAAGCGATCACCAATCGTTTGCACACCGAGTCACAGAAGCTGGGTGGCATCGAGAAAACCCAAGAATGGCTCCGGATGCAAAGCTCGCCGCGCCGCGCGAAATGGAGATCTGCTCTCACCTTGCAGTATGACCGTTTACCTGAAAATTTCAGCATTCAGGGCGATAGCGCCCCGGCGATTTACGCGTCCATTCTTCGAGCGGTGGCAGCCAACCACTCGATCCAGTACGGCGAACTAACATTCTTCGGAGACATCCGGTACAGTTCGCGGGGCCGCGCAATGCGCAAGACGCTGGACCGCGCCGCGGAGCGGGTGTTTCGAAGCGTTCTGAAGATGCCTGCCGACGTATATGAAGGGCCTGCGATGAACCACTCGTATCATGAAATGGTCATCGGGCACGGAAAAGCGTTCTCTACTGTGTTGCTTTCGGAGAAGGCGGACCGGATTGCGGCGGCCGGCTATACGGCGGACTATCATCGAGCACAGTTTCTGGCGACGCAAATGGCGCTGGCCGAGCGCGGACGTTTCGTAGTTTCGATTACGTTGAAGGATTTGGAAGAAGAAACTCTAACTGCCCTTGATGATTTTTTTCGCGATGTTTCGATTCTGCTTAAAGGCCGCGGATCTAAATGCTAGGATCGGTTGAGTGGGAAAATTCAAACTGGCGAAGGGGAAGAAGCCCACTACCCCACGGGCGCAAGGCGCGGTTCCTTGTCTGATTCTGATCGTACTAGGCTTCCTGCTGGTTTCCCTTGTGTTTTACTACGGTATGAAAGTGAATTGATTTCCATTGAATAATTTAATCAGGAGAGACAACCGGGCAGCCGATGAGATGCGCCCGGTGCGGCTGATCACGGATTATCTGCTGACCGCGGAAGGTTCCGCTGTGATTGAAGTGGGCAACACACGCGTCCTTTGCGCAAGCTCAGTGGAAGAGACGGTTCCGCAGTTCCTGCGCGGCACGGGCAAGGGCTGGGTGACGGCTGAATACTCCATGCTTCCCCGTTCCACCGCGACGCGGACGCCGCGCGAAGTGGCAAAGGGCCGGGCATCTGGACGCACACTGGAAATTCAGCGGCTCATCGGACGATCGCTGCGAACCATTGTCGATTTGCAAGCGTTGGGCGAGCGCAGCATCATCATCGATTGCGACGTCTTGCAAGCGGACGGCGGCACGCGCACGGCATCCATCACCGGAGGGTACATCGTACTGATGCTCGCCCTTCGAAAGCTGGTGAAGTTCGGAGTCTTAAAATCCGTGCCCGTGCAAGAATATGTAGCCGCCACCAGCGTTGGTATTGTGCGGGGGCAGCCGATGCTGGATCTGAATTACGAAGAGGACTCGCAGGCCGAAGTGGATATGAACGTTGTGATGACCGGGTCTGGCCAGTTCGTCGAACTGCAGGCCACGGGCGAAAAGACTCCGTTCAGCGATGCACAGCTCACGGCCATGGTTGGGCTTGCGGCGCGCGGCGTGCGCGATCTGATCGAGATCCAGAAAGAAGTTCTTGGATTGATGTGAAATTGTACGGCGCCACAACCAATCCTGGAAAACTGCGTGAGTTCGCGGCCGAGCCTCTACCCGGACTGGCCAGTATTCCCCCATGCGAAGAAACTGGAAACACGTTCGAGGAGAATGCAATCCAGAAGGCCGTTTATTACAGCCGGTTCACAGGAGAGTATGTGTTTGCCGATGATTCGGGGCTTGTGGTGGATGCGCTGAATGGCGCTCCGGGCGTGTTTTCGGCGCGCTTTGCAGGCCCAAACGCGACTGATGAAGCGAACAACCAGCGGGTGCTGCAGCAGATGTCCGGGATCGCGGACCGCCGTGCACGGTTCGTGTGTGCGATCGCTTTGGCCCACGGCGGCCAACTGGTGACGACGTTTCACGGCGAAGTGGAAGGGCGCCTTCTGCAAGAGCCGCGCGGGGCCGGCGGATTTGGTTACGATCCGCTGTTCTACTATCCTGCATTCGGCTGCGGCTTCGGTGAGGTTCCGCTTGAGAAGAAACAGACCGTAAGCCACCGGTCCAAAGCGCTTGCGGCGATGCGCGAGTATCTTGAAACCAATGATGGATCTGGAAATACTACAGAGTGAAATCGTCGCTTGCCGGCAATGCGCCCGGCTGATTGAGCACTGCACCAATATCGCTCAGGTCAAACGCCGGGCCTATCGCGATTGGGAATATTGGGGTAAACCAGTTCCTTCGTTCGGAGATCCGCAGGCGCGCGTCCTCATCATCGGCGTGGCTCCAGGCGCCCATGGCGCAAACCGGACCGGCCGCATCTTTACAGGCGACAGTTCAGGCGACTATTTGTATCGGGCCTTGCACTCGGCTGGATTCGCAAACCAACCTAGCAGCCGGGCGTCTAGCGACGGGCTCATTTTGACGGACGCCTACATCGCTGCCTCCGTTCGCTGCGCACCACCAGACAACAAGCCTGCCAAGGAGGAGATTGCGAACTGCCGGCCGTATCTGGAGCGCGAGATCGCACTGCTTTTGCACGCAAAAGTTGTGGTCGCGCTGGGGAAACTGGCCTTTGATAACTACCTCGCCATCCTAAAAAACCGTGGCATCATTCGCAGCCGGGCGCAGTTCGTGTTCGGTCATAATGCCGCCCACACCATTTCGCCGCACCAGCCAACGCTGATCGGTTGCTATCACCCCAGTCAGCAGAATACGTCGACCGGTAAATTGACGGACCGGATGCTGCTGGATGTATTTGAGAGAGCGGCTGCATTGGCGCGCGGCTAACGTGACGGTACTCTAGTTGAAATGAGCAAAATTTTGATGGTGGCTTCCGAGGCCGCCCCGTTCGCCAAAACCGGCGGTTTGGCGGATGTCCTTGGAGCTTTGCCCCGCGCTCTTCGCTCCCAGGGAGACGAGGCCGCCGTGGTGATGCCCCTATACCCCAGCGCAATCCCATTTCTGGATAACGCGACCCGGGCTTACGATGGCATGCGGCTGTGGCTGGGCGCCACACTCTACGTTGCCGATATCAAGCTGCTGGTACATGATGGCGTCCCCTTTTACTTCGTCGATTGCGCGCAGCTTTACGACCGCCAGGGGATCTACGGCGCCAAGAGCGGAGACTATCCGGACAATCACATTCGCTTCGCCGCGCTCTGCCACGCGGCCCTGGGCGTCGTGCGGTACCTGTATCGTCCAGACGTAATCCACTGTCACGATTGGCAGGCTTCCGCGCTGGTCTCTCTCCTGAAGTTTCGATTCAATGGGGACCCGACCTTCATGG
>JBBPYD010000169.1:0-69468 GCA_038200305.1 Bryobacterales bacterium | reverse complement strand
TACGCTCCGTCGACGAACCAGCCTGATGACTTGTTGTTCAGACCGTTGATCGAAACCGGCGACCCCGTTTGCGACAACCCGGCGCCGGCCAGTTCATCCGATCCGGAGCTGTACACGGCTCCAGGCACGAGCATCGCGAGCCGCGAGTAGTGACGCCCGTTGAGGACGGCCGTGTGGATCTGCTCCGCGGTAATAGTGGTGGCCACAGTGCCGGTGCTGGTGTTCACCTGCACGGCGCTGGCCTGCACTTGCACGCTCTCACTGACCTCACCGACGGACAGTTCCAGATCGCGCCGGACTTGCGAATTCACGTCGAGTTTGATGCCGGAAACTTTGGCGCGCTTAAACCCCGGATGATCCACTTCAATGCTGTACGGACCGCTGGGGCGGTCGGCGCTACGGAAATAACCGGCGTCATTCGTGGTCAGGCGAACTTCCACGCCGGTGGCGTCATTGCGGACGGCCACGGCCGCGTTCGGGACCGGCGCCCCGGAACTGTCAGTCACCGTTCCTTCCAGGGATCCCGTGGTCTGCGCCGGCAGCCACATTGCGAACAGGATCAGTAGAGCTCCCGCCAGGGATACTCGCATAAGTCGACCGGTCATGATTCTACTCTCCTCTCTCTGCATGTGCTTTATCAGATTCCTCGGCTGTGAGGTACGTCTTGTACCCGACCTCGAGATGGCGCTTCATCGCCTGCCGGGCGCCTTCAACATCGCGATTCTGAATGGCCCGAAAAATTAATTCGTGTAAATGGATTGTCTGTACGGGATCGAACAGGTGCATGCGCTCGCTGAAGTCTTCCCACAGGAGCTTTGAGACCGGTGAGTAGATCAACTCGAAAACCTCATTCCGGCAGGCGCGAATGATCGCTAGATGAAAACCGTAGTCCGCGTCGGCCATAGCGTGGGGATTGCCGGAGGCGGCGCGCATCCTCTCCAGTTCCTGACCGATTAGCGCGATGGATTCCTGGCTGGCGCGTTCCGCCGTGAGCCCCACTACCTCGACTTCGAGAAACTGACGGGCTTCCAACAGCTTGGTCCGCGAGATTTGATTTGTGCGGACCGCGAGTTCCATGGGTTGGGTCAAAAGATTGCCCGTGTCCATGCCGCTGCGGACAAATGTGCCTACGCCGACCCGCGAGGAGAGCACGCCCATACTTTCTAACACTTTGAATGCTTGGCGCAAGGACGACCTGCTGACGTTGAGCTTTTGGGCTAACTCGCGCTCTGGCAAAAGTTTGGATCCCAACGGCAGTTCGCCTGCCTGGATCATTTCCCGAATCTGGTTCACCAGATTCGGGGTGATGGCTCCGCTTGCTCTTGGGGAAACCGGTCTGGTTAATTCCATTGGCTCTTCCGGTAGTACCGCTCGGACCAGTGTGACGGGATTGAGAGCGCCTGTCAAGTTTCTTCGCGCTATACACTGTTTTAGGCGTCCGGCGGGCGGAGATACCAGTCTAGAATTTCGTCAGAGCTTGCAGAGCGGGGCTCGGCGGCGGCGTTCGGATGGGTGCCGCGGAAGCGTTCCAGCAGGAACGATTTGAAGCCGGCGACGCGCTTCGGCTCGTGCGCGGCGATGTCGTGAAATTCGCCGGGGTCCTTGCGTAAGTCGTAGAGACGGACGTAGCGGCCCGGGGTCGGATTGTCGGTGATATAGCCTTCCTGCCGGGCGCGGCGGCCCGTGCAATAGATAAACTTGCGATCGCGAGTGCGGATGTAGGCTTCTTCGTTTTCGAGGTACTCGCTGAAGATATGATCCCGCGGCTGCGCGTGCGCGCCTCGTTCCAGATAGGGCCGGAGACTGCGGCCATGCTGAATGTGCAGAGGCGGCGCGTCCAGGATGTCGAGGATGGCCGAGGACAGATCCACGTGCTCGGTCAAATCGTGGACAACGCGCGGCGAGTATCGTCCGGAATAGCGCACGGCGAGGGGAACGCGCAGAGCCGGGTCATAGCCGCAATGCTTCTCAAACCGGCCGTGCTGTCCGAGCATATAGCCGTGATCCGCCGTGTAGACGACCACCGTGTTTTCATCCAGCCCGAGTTTTTGCAAGTGCTGGAGGACCCTGCCGATGTTGCTATCAAGAAAACGGACCGACGTGAAATACGCGGCGATGATGCCGCGCTTGTCGCTCTCCGTGAGATCGCGGAACACGAGCGGAATTTGAGCGGCGTCCTCCGGACCGACGGGCGGGGCGGCAAAGCCGGACGGCTGAAACTGGTTGCGGTCTTCGATAGGGAAACGGAACGGCGAGTGCGGTTCCATGAAGCTGACCCATAGCGCGAAGGGCTGGTCCTGCGAGCGGTGCTCATCGAGGAAGCGCATGGCCTGGCCGGCGATGAACGTGCCTTCCATGTCGCGCGCGTGACGGGGAAACGGAAGTTTGCCGGCGTTGAGCCAGATGCGCGACGGATCCTTGAGGGGACGCCAGGGCGGCGTGACCGGGATATCCGGAGACACGGGTGCGGGATGGGTCTGCTGCTTCCAGAGCCGCGCGACTTCGTCCTCAGTTACCGGCAAATCGAACCCATGCTGGCCGGGAAACGCAGGTTTTTGGAAGTGCATTTTGCCGTAAACGGCGGTGATATAGCCGGCTTGTTTCAGTTGACGGGCGATGGTTGGCGTCCCGTCTTTAAGTGGCGTCATCAGGCGTGTGACGCCGGTGGCGTGGGGGAGCTGGCCGGTGAGCAGGGATTGGCGCGACGGGGTGCACATCGGCGAATTGCAGTAATGCTGTGAGAAGCGAACGCTTTCGGAGGCGAAGCGGTCGAGGTTGGGCGTCTCGGCTTGGCGGTTGCCGCCGGCGCCCCAGACGTAGCCGGCATGGTCGTCGGCAAGGATGAAGAGGAAATTGGGGCGCGGCCGGCGTTGCGGTTTTGCCGAGGCGGCGCCAGCGAGTCCACCCAGCACGGAACGGCGGGAAATCACATTTTCACTGTACATCAGTAATCGGGCTCGCGAATCGTCTGGAAGCGATTCGCTGGAAGATCCCGTAGTTTTTGAATGACACCGGAAGGCCAATGGATTTCGAGCGAATCCACGCGCGTGTCTTTGCCGAGGCCAAAATGGACAAGGCGATCGCTCGAGCAACCATAGCCGACTGAGGTTGTCACCCTGTTCCATTGCTCGCCGGATTCCGAGATCATATGCAGACCGGCGCCAATGCCGTCGCGATTGCTCCGATGGCCGATCAGCCGAAGCGCGATCCAGTTTTCGGCGGCGCTGGTATTGTGCAGCACCAGCGGCTGTTCGTTTAATCGCGTCACCACTGCGTCCACGCGGCCGTCCCGGTCGAAGTCGCCGAATGCCGCGCCGCGATGGAGGGCTTCCCCGTCCAGGAGTTTCGCGCTAAAGCGGCCGGAGCCCGTGTTGGCGAAGACCATATTCGGCTGGCGCGACTTACGTCCGGACGACCGCTCGGCATTATCCATAACATGCCCGCTCGCCACGAAAATATCTTTCCATCCGTCGTTGTTGAAATCGAAAATGCCCGTACTCCAACCGGTCCACGGAACGGTAGCTTTGCCGATGCCGCTAGGGTAGGTCATATCGGCCCACTGCCCATTTCCGAGGTTTCGAAAGAGAGGAAATGTCTCGTTTGAGAGAGCTGTGATGAAGACGTCGTCGCGGCCATCGTTGTCATAATCGCGAAAGTCGGCGCCCATGGCCGAAATGGGCTTACCATCGGCGTTACCCGCCAAGCCGGCCTCAAGCGCCACATCGCGAAACCTCCCGTTACCTTCGTTGTGGAAGAGGAAATTCGGAACCGTATCGTTAGCGACGAAAATATCCAGGCGGCCGTCGTTATCGAAATCTCCGAAGGCAACCCCCATCCCTTTGCCCAACTTTTCCGCGATTCCCGATTCCACGGAAACGTCGCGGAACTTTCCGTTACCCAGGTTCTTGTACAGCGCATTTGCGAGCGGCTGATAGTAACTGGGATGGCAATACTGGCGATAGCCTGCCGCGCCACAGAATATTTCCGTAGCCGGGTTCCAAGCCACATAGCGGACCACGAACAAGTCAAGCAGGCCGTCGTTATCGAAGTCGAACCAACCGGCGGCAACGGACCATTTTCCCTTTTCGCCCAGTCCCGCTTTCTCGGTCACATCCTCGAATGTCCCATCGCCTCGATTCCGGAACAACGTATTAGCGCGGACGCCGGTCACGACTAAATCCACGTTGCCGTCGTTGTCGAAATCGGCGGCGGCAACACCCATCGAGTAGCCCGAGCCGGCGAGACCGGCTTTCGTAGTCACATCGGAGAAGGTTCCGTCATGATTGTTACGGAAGAGGCGATTGGCATGCGAGGCGGTCTTCCTTAGATCGGGGATTGTTGCGCCGTTCGCGACGAAGATATCTGGCCAGCCATCGTTATCGTAGTCGAGCACGGCTACGCCGGCGATCATCGTTTCGATTAGGTGTTTTGAGCCGGCGGCGCCTGTCCGCACGACCATGTCGAGCGGTTTGGATTCGAAGCTGATTGCGCCGAGTGCGGCGGGTTTGGCTGCCGGTAAAGATGTACCGTTCAACGCCTTGCGTACGCGCTCGAGTTCCGGGGCGGCTCCGGCCTTTTCGAGCATGGCGAGACTCTCGGCGCCTCGTCCGTTTTTAAACAGGAAGAGCCCGTAGTCGGTGCGCGCGCGCGTCTCGCCGGCGCCGATGGCTTCCCGGTAATACCGTTCGGCCATGCCGGGCTTTGACGACATCTCATACGCTAGAGCCATTCCGAGCAGAACGCGGCCACGTCCTTCTCCGGCCACCGGAAGCGCGAGTTCGTAGAACCGCAGTGCCTCCTCCATGCGGCCCAGGGTGAACTTCGTCCGGGCCACGTAATAGCAGGCGTTCTCCTCCTTGTTGTTCAGCGTGCATGACTTGGAGAAGGCGGTCTCCGCAAGGTTGTATTTCTCTTCGGCTGCGTACGCCATTCCAAGCAACTTCCACGCCTGAGCGCTCCCCGGCTCCTGCTGCGTCAGGCTAAGAAAGTCCCGCTCGGCGGCTCCGAAGTCGCGATTGCGAAAGGCCGCAAGGCCGCGCGCTGCTACATCGGGGGCCGCCGGCGCCATCGCGAAAGACAAAACGAAAATTGCGGCGGCCAATCGGATTGACTGCATGGTTTCAAATTATTATAATAGCCCCATCCATCAGGGGGTAATTTGATATGAGTAAGTTTTTTTGCGTAACCGTGATGCTGTTCTTAGTTTGTGCCTCGTTGCTGGCGCAAGCGGATCGCGGCTCTGTTACGGGCACCATCACCGACGCCTCTGGCGCTGTGGTTCCAGGTATTCCGCTAACGCTTCGAAACGCGGCGACCAACCTAACCTATTCCGCCCAAAGTAACGACAATGGGAGCTACTCGTTTCTCAACCTGCCCGTCGGGATCTATACACTGTCCCTGGAAAGCAAGGGATTTCAAAGGCAGGAGGTAAAAGGGATCGAGGTGCAGGTCAATCAGCAGGCCAAAATCGATCTCAGTATGCGGGTCGGCGAGGTCACTCAGACCGTTGAAGTGCAAGCCTCGGCGGCAATGATTCAGACAGAATCCACCGATGTCGGCACGGTGATCAACGACAAGCGATTTCTGGACCTGCCGCTCACCCTTGGCGGCGGAATCCGCAATCCGTCGGCGTTCATCTTTTTAGCTCCCGGGGTTTCAGGAAACTCTTGGGAGAAGCACGTGGGCGGAGGCGGCTCGTTCAACGATCAGGTGTACTACGACGGCATCGCCCTTTCGCGCGGCGACCTTTCGAACGACGCTGAGGTCAATCCTTCCGTGGACGCGATCGCCGAATACAAATTAATCACAAACAATTACTCCGCGGAATATTCGCACGCTCTAGCTGGCGTGACCAGCTACACCATGAAGAGCGGCACGAATGAGTTCCACGGTGACGCATTCGAATTCAACGACAATAACCATTTCGACGCACGCGGCTTCTTCAGCCCGACGAAGGCGTTTCGGAATCAGAACGAGTATGGTTTTACGTTAGGCGGCCCCGTCTGGATCCCTAAGGTCTATAACGGCCGGAACAAGACGTTTTTCTTTGTCAGCTACGATCAGTTCAATCTTCGCGGCGGACAGCTTACCGGGCTGAACACGATTCCCACATCCAAGATGCAGCAGGGAGATTTCAGCGAGTGGCCGGGTACGATCTACGATCCCCGCAGCACGATGGTGAATGCCAACGGAACGGTGACCCGGACGCCTTTTGCCGGAAACATCATTCCGAGGTCGATGTTCAGCGCGGTCAGCTCAAAGATGTTGGGCTTTCTCCCGCAGCCCACCGCGTCAGGCCTGACGAACAACATCATCGCTCCGCTGGGAAGTCCGCGCACGGATCAAAGGTCCCATGGCTTCAAGATCGACCATGCTATTTCGGAAAAACACCATTTGAGCGGAATGTATAACTCCACTGACCGGCCCTCCATCAAAAGCCCCGGACCGTCACGTCTGATCCCGGTGGGGAACACCACGGCGGTCGAGAACTATAATCTGCAAGATGTTACTACCATTGTGAGCCGAATCAACTACGACTGGACGATCAGCCCCAACCTCTTGAACCATGTCGGCCTGGGTTTCTCCCGGTTCCGGAACCCCAATTTTTCTCTCGCCTATAACCAGGGTTGGGTACAGCCGAATGGCGGCAAGCTGGGACTGACCGGACTGCAGTTCGATAATTTTCCGACCGTGCTGTTCTCGCAAGGCTACACCCGGTTCGGTGATGATATCGCTTCCGACAACTACTTCAACACTCTCACCCTTCTTGATAATGCGACGTGGATCAAAGGGAAGCACACCATCAAAATTGGCGTCGAATTCCAGGCGCACCAAGACAATTACCGGAATTTCGGCAACGGCGCCGGTACTTACAACTACAGCCAATTGGAGACCGGCATTCCAGGCGTGGCGAGTTCGGGAAATGCATTCGCCAGCTTCCTGCTGGGCGCGGTGGATTCAGGTACCGCTTACTTTCGCGGATCGCTTCCGGGCGGACGATACAAGTACAACGGCGTCTATGTGGACGACACCTACAAGGTCACGCAGAAGCTGACCCTGGACATCGGTCTCCGTTATGAGATTCAGATACCGAGTTCCGATTCGCTGGGCCGCCTTTCTTATTTAGATCCCTCGCTTCCCAACCCTGGGGCAGGCAACCTTCCTGGCGCATACGTGTTCGGCGGCACCGGTACCGGACGCTCCGGGTTCAATAGATTCTTCGATATTCACTATAACAATCTCGCTCCTCGAATCGGCTTCGCGTATTCGCTGACCCCCAAGACCGTGATCCGTGGCGGTTACGGAATCTTCTACTCGGCGTACATCAATCAGGGCATCGGACTACCCTCCAACGGCTTTTCGAGTACAGCATCGTTCAGCAGCCAGGATGCCGGCGTGACTCCGGCTTTCAACTGGGATAATGGATTCCCGCAGAATTTCAACCATCCCCCCAACATTTCGCCCACCGTTCAAAACGGCCAAACCGCTCAATACGTAAATACGGGCACCGGTGGACAAATACCCTATTCGCAGCAGTGGAATCTCACCATCGAGCGCCAGATAACCGATTCGCTGATGGTGAGTGGCGCGTATGTGGCCAATAAGGGTACGCACATCTACGACACTCAGCAGCTCAATCAACTGGATCCACGCTTGTTCACCTTGGGGTCCGCTGTACTGAAGGCAAATATCAATTCGCCGCTGGCGCAATCGGCCGGTATTAAAGAGCCTTTCGCCGGATTTTCACAATTGTATGGCGCTGGCGCAACCGTCGCCCAGGCGCTCCGGCCTTTTCCGCAATATCAGGGCGTATCCACGGTGGCCGCCCCCTATGCGAATTCCACGTATAACTCCGCACAGTTCAAAGTGGACAAGCGCTTCTCCCACGGACTGACCGGGACATTCGCGTATACGTTTTCGAAATTTCTTTCGGACGGCATAGGCTTCACCTCCTCAAACGGAGCGTCTTACCGGGAGAACGCCTATCGGAGGGAAAAATTCCTCTATCCCACCGACCAACCAAACCTGTTCTCGTTCAGCTTCAATTACGCGCTGCCATACGGCCGAGGCCCCCAGATCGGACTGGCGCGGAAGGTGCTGGGTGGATGGTCCCTCAGCGGGTTCGGCACATACGGCAGCGGATATCCTCTGCCGATGACCACGGTGAACCTGAACTCATTTGCGTTTACGCCTGGGTTACGTCCCAACCTGACTGGCGCACCCATCCGGGCGGCGTCTGGTTCGGGCGGCTTCGATCCCAACCGGGATAATTATCTGAACCCCGCGGCCTTTAGCAATCCGGGGCCGCTCACGTTCGGCAACGCTCCGGCGTATCTTTCGGTTCGGCAGCCGTTCATCATCAACGAAAGCTTTGGCGTTTTCAAGGAAACGCGATTCTTTGAGCGCTTTATCAACCAGTTCCGGCTGGAGATGTCGAATCCGTTGAACCGCGTGGTATTCGGCGCACCAAGTACGGACCTCTCCTCCGCGGCTTTTGGGAAAATTAGTTCGACACAGAATTCCCCGCGGCAGATTCAGTTCGGAATGAAGATGATCTGGTAGTTAGTCAGACATCTGGACCAGCGGCCCCGCCGAAGCTCTTAGAGAGATGGGGGGCCTTTCTATTGCTGCGGCCGCACAACACTGAGCCGCTTGGGATAATTTGGCGAGTATAGTTGCCCTTCGGGCCGTAAGCCGATCCGGCCATTCACAACGTAGGGCGCGCCGCGCTCCTCCAAGTGGGTGAGCAAACGGCCACGCCACCTTCGCAACTCGGAATCGTGCCCGGCATCACTCGCCAGATCGGTCAGCTCGTTCGGATCGCGTTGCAGGTTGAAGAGTTGTTCATGTCCATCGCGTGCGTGGAAAATGTATTTCCAGCGGCCGTCGGTCAGGCCGTTCCAATGATTGCCGGGCGAGTAGCAGATATCGTGCTCCAGATCGATGTACTCCCGCCACGAAGCGCTCTCGGGCATCAACAAATTGAGCAGGCTCTGCCCGTCCAGACCATGCCCCGCCGAACTCCCCGCGGCATCCAGGAATGTTGGAAGTATGTCGCGCATCTCAACCGGCTGATTCAGAACGCGGCCACGCGTGGACGCCACTAAGCCCGCCGGCCACCGCATCAGCATGGGCACATGCGACGACTGCTCATACGCGTACGACTTGCGCCACAGGTTCTGATCCCCAAGCATGTCGCCATGGTCCGATGTGAACACGATCAATGTTTCGTCCAGCAATCCGCGCTGTTCGAGCGTTTCCAAAATTCTGCCGATCTGTTCATCCACGAAGCTGATGGAGGCGTAATAGGCGGCTCGCGAATTGTGAGCTTCCGCTTCCGGAACCTGTCCATGCCAGATGTCCGGCTGATCGCTGTTTCGAGGGATGAAGCCGTTCGCCCAGCTTCCTGCCCTCGGTTTTGGGAGTTCGGCCGTTTCGTACCGCTTCATCCAACGTGCCGGTGGATCATAAGGACTGTGGGGACGTATGAACGAAACCTTCAGGAAAAACGGCTGCGGACGTTGATAGGTTTTCAGGAACTCCACGGCCGTTTCGCCGGTCCAGTGGGTGGCATGCAACTTCTCCGGCAGCGCGGATGTGCGGCCAATATAGTCGTTCCATCCGAGGCCGGTTGCATGCGGGTCCAGATTTGGCGCTTGACCCCAGAACCAGGACTCGTAATCGCTGCGGAAACCGTTGGGGCAAACGTTGCGGACACCCTGCTCCAGCAATGGATGATTTCCGCAAGGGCAATGCTCGTCGAGCATCATCTGATGAAAACCATGCCCATTGCGCCCGGTGCCCCAATGGGTCTTGCCGATCATCATCGTGTAATAACCGGCGTCCCTGAGCGCGCGCGGCATCTCGACTGGATAACGGTCCGCGACCTGCCCCATGCCGAGCATTCCGTGATGCCAGGGCGACAGGCCGGTCAGCAGCGCGGATCTTGCTGGCGTGCATGTCGGCGTGCAACTATAAGCATTCCGGAACAACGCGCCTTCGGCCGCAAGCCGGTCCAGGTGAGGAGTGGCGATCACGCGGTTCCCCGACGCCCCCAGGCAGTCGAACCGGTGTTGATCGGTCATCAAAAATAGAATGTTCGGGCGGCCGCGTTTGGGCGTGCTCTGACCTTGGGCGCGGCTGGCCAGAGCCGCACCGGAGAGTTTCATCCATTCGCGCCTGTTAGTGGGTAGCACGTGCTTCACTGGTATCTTATCAGCAACATGCCGCGAATTATCGTAATTTTGTTCATCTGCGGTTTCTGCTTTGGCGCTCCTCAGTCTGCAACCAAGGCTGATCTGGAAATCTCTCAAGCCGTCGATCTCTTGCTCAAAGGGGAAATCGAGCTGGCCAAACCGCTGCTGCTCAATATCACCGTAGAATTTCCGAAGGACGCCAGAGGCTGGTCTCTTTTAGGAAGAGTGTTTGTTAAGGAATCCAGATATCCTGAAGCTCAGCATGCCCTAACACTTTCCTTGAAGCTTCGCCCCGGCGATGTCATGTCCGTTACGGAGTTGGCAAATGCACAGGTCGGATTGGGCGCCTTTGAAGCCGCGAGAGCAAATTTCAAATCGGCTGTCGAAGCCAACGAGCGGCGCGCCCAGCCATTGGCCGATCCATACGCGTCTTACGCTATTTTTCTTCTAAGAGTGGATGATCTGGACGCTGCTCAGAGTTACCTGTCTAAAGCGCGGGCGATTGCTCCCTCGAATGAATTGGTGCTCCAAGCCGGACGTGCGATGGAGAACCGTTTGAAATCGAGCAGTCAGCCACAAGGAAAGCTTCCCGCTCCGGCCACCGGAAACAGGAACGTGTCATTCGCTCAGATTGCGAGCAGCGCTGGAGTGCAAGTGAAACTCCAGAATTCGCCCACTGCGGAGAAGCATCAGATTGAAACCATGCCGGGCGGGGTTGCCGCATTCGACTACAACAACGACGGCCTTATCGACATCTTTCTTACGAATGGAGCGGCTATCCCGTCGTTGCGCAAAACTGGTCCGGAACAGTGCAACCGGCTTTTCCGGAACAATGGAGATCTCACCTTCACCGACGTGACCGAAAGCGCAGGAGTCTGTGGAAGTGGTTATGACATGGGTGTAGCGGCGGCCGACTATGACAACGACGGACACGTCGATCTGTTCATCGCCGGCGTAAACCAAAACACGCTGCTGCACAACAACGGCGACGGTACATTCAGCAATGCCACTGGACCGGCAGGGATCGATTCACCACATCCGCAATTTGGAAAGATGTGGAGCATCCACGCCGTCTGGGCAGACTTTGACAACGATGGCTGGCTCGATCTGTTTGTTGTGAACTACTGCAAGTGGGACCCGGATACCGAACCATGGTGCGGGGACACCGCCACCAATACCCGCACTTACTGCCATCCTTCGAAGTATGCCCCACTGCCAAACCGGCTTTACCGGAATAACCGGGACGGCACGTTTACAGACATATCCAAGGAGACCGGAATTGATGGCTACCTTGGAAAAGGAATGGGTGCGGCGGCGGCGGATCTCGACGGAGACGGATGGATAGATATCTTCGTTGCAAACGATGCGCAGCCCAATTTTCTGTTCCACAATCTGGGCCATTGGAAGTTTCAGGAAACCGGGATGCCGGCGGGAGTTGCTCTGAACGAGTTCGGGAAAGCGGTGTCCTCAATGGGCGTGGACTTCCGGGACATGGATAACGATGGCCGTCCCGATCTGTTTATCACCGATCTCTCGAACGAAGGTTTTCTGTTGCTTCGAAATACCGCTAGCGGGTTTACCGATGTCTCCGATGCCTCCGGCGTCGCAACGGCATCCCTCCCCTGGAGTGGTTGGAGCAACGCAATTGCGGATTTCAATAACGATGGATGGAAGGATCTATTTTCGGCTAATGGCCACGCCATTGACAACATCGAGCGTCTGCAGAGCCGCAGCTACAAGCAGCCTAACCTGATGCTGCTGAATTCGGGCCTTGGAAAATTTACTCCGAATCTTGGCGGAAGCGCTATGCCGCTCGGAATTCCGGCTGCGCATCGCGGCGCAGCGGTGGCGGACTTTGACAATGACGGTAAGCTGGACATAATTGTGACAGCACTGGGAGAGACACCGCGTCTTTTCCATAACGAAACGAACCCAATCGGCAATTGGCTTTTGATCAAACTCATTGGAACAAAGAGCAACCGTGATGGGCTGGGGGCCGTCATCCAGGTGCATACGCCCGAAGGAGCAGTGCTCACCAATCAATCGACGGGCGCAATGGGATATGCTTCCTCAAGCGATTCGCGGGTGCATTTCGGATTGGGCAGATCGAAAACGGCGGCAGAAATTGTGATCCGATGGCCAAGTGGAATCCGCCAGGTTCTGACTGATGTGCATGCCAATCAAGTTCTGCAGATCACGGAACCTGAGCGCTAGACTGAAATCAGTGCAAAGCTTTACTATCCGGAATTTTGGCTGCCGGGCTTCCCAAGCGGACGGCGCGGCGCTGGAATCGTTACTCGCCAGTAGCGGCTTCACGCGTGCAGACCCTTTGGAGCCTGCGGAATTTGTGATCCTGAACACCTGTACGGTAACGGCGTCTGCCGATGAGGAGTTGCGTCAAACCGTACGCCGCGTGCATCGTGAGAATCCGGACAGCCGCATTGTGGTGACGGGTTGTTATGCGCAGCGGGCGCCCGGTGAAATCGCCGCGCTTCCGGGCGTCTCTATCGTGATCGGCAACTCCCATAAAACGCGGATCGCCGAACTATTGGCGAACCCCTCAGCCCCATTCCATGGCGAAGTTCATGTTGGGGATATCTTCGCTCACCAGGACTTTCTGGTATCCCCGGTGGAGGGAGCGGGCACAGACCGTTCGCGGCCGAATTTGAAAATCCAGGATGGCTGCAACAATCGGTGTTCCTTCTGCATCATCCCGTTCGTAAGAGGGCGCAGCCGCAGCGCGCCCGTGGACCAGATCGTCCAGCAGGTGCAAGATCTGAGCACGCGTTATAGCGAAGTGGTGCTCACTGGAATCAATCTCGGCCGCTGGGGACGTGAGCCGGGCAGCAGCCGCCGGCTGGTGGATTTACTGCAGGTGCTATTGGCCAAAACCGGCATTGGCCGCCTTCGCCTCAGTTCCGTTGAGCCAATGGATCTCTCAGACGACCTGCTCGCGCTCATAGCCGAATCGCCACGAATCGCGAAGCATGTCCACGCGCCGCTTCAGTCCGGATCGGACACGGTTTTACGGAGAATGCATCGCAAATACCGCCCGCGGCACTACGAAGACCGGGTGCGCAAGGCGCGCGCCTGGATGCCCGATGCGGCGGTCGGCGCCGACGTCATGGCCGGATTTCCCGGCGAGACGGATGAGGAATTCGAGCAAACTCGAGCCTTTATCGATAGTCTGCCGCTTACGTATCTCCACATCTTTCCGTATTCGGAACGCCCAGGGACGCCGGCTGCCGCGCGCGCGGACCAAATTCCGTCCGAAGTGCGGCGTGCGCGGGGCCGCATTCTTAAAGAACTAGGGCTGGCTAAGAATGCAGCGTTCCGGCGATCCATGGTTGGCCGCACGATTCCAGCAGTCACGCTACAGAGCCCCGGCTTTGCCATGACGACGAATTATCTCAAAGTGGAACTCGCCAAAGTGCGCCAACCCAGAGAACTGATAGATGTCCAGATTGGCGCGCTGACGGACACGGGAGTCAGGGAGCACAATCTGCTTCCAGTTCTTGCGCTACGGTGAAAGCCGTTAACAGGAGAATATGGATACGATCGAACTACTCGGATCCACCCTCGGCCTGGGGTTCTTAGCGGGCATCCGTCTCTACGCCACCGTTCTGGTCATCGGATTGGTGGTGCGGTTCCACCTGATTCAACTGCCATCGGGCTTGGCGCATCTTGCTGTCCTTGGCCACACTTGGGTTCTGGCCACAGCCGGAGTGGCCTGCCTAATCGAGTTCCTGGCCGACAAAGTCCCCTGGGTGGACAGCCTCTGGGATTCTATCCATACCTTTGTCCGGCCACTCGGCGCCATCTTTTTAGGAGCCACTGCTCTGGGGAATGACGACCCGGTTACCCGCACAGTGATCGCGTTATTATGCGGCGGGGTCGCCTTCGCCGGCCACTCCTCGAAAGCGGCGACGCGGCTGCTGGTGAATCACTCGCCGGAACCGGTGACGAATGTCACGTTGAGTGTGGCAGAAGATGTTCTGATTCCGTTCGGCATCTGGCTCGCGATGAAGCACCCGGTGATTACGTTCGGCTCGTTAGTGGTTTTCATTGCCGGATTTGTGTGGCTTTCTCCCCGAATCTTCCGGAGCCTGCAAGTGGAATGTCTATCCATCGGCGCTGTATTCTCGAAATATTTCAGCGCTAGTTCTACGACATCCGCGCCCGCGTGCGTTCGATGCGCAGCCGGACGTGGAGTGAAGGGGCTTTACAACTCTATTGGCAAGCTTTGCCTCGATCCGGAAGATTTGGTATTCACCACCAGGCGGCTATTTCGCAATCGAACGCATCGGATCGCACTGGCGGAGATTACCGGGGCCCATCTCAGCCGCGGACTGTTGGTGGACACACTGGCACTGACCGTCCGTGGCCATGAGCAGATCTTCGATGTGCTCAAGATTCAAAAAGCGGCGCAGCCGGAATGGTTGCGCAATTTGCCTAAAGCTCGCGCCGGTTCTCCATTGACTTCATCATGGTCACTTCATCGGCAAACTCAAGATCACTCCCCACCGGGATTCCCATAGCGATGCGCGTCACCTTGATTCCCAGCGGCTTCAGCAGGCGCGACAGATAAGCCGCGGTCGCCTCACCTTCCACCGTTGGGCTGGTTGCCAGAATGATTTCCCCCACGCCGCCTGCCTGGATGCGGACCAACAAACTCTTGATCTTGAGTTGCTCCGGGCCGATGCCGCGCAGGGGCGAAATAGAACCGTGCAGCACGTGGTAGAGTCCGTTGTACTGGCGCGTGCTCTCGATCGGGACGATATTATGCGGTTCATCGATCACGCAAACTATAGAAGAATCACGGGACGCGTCGCGGCAGTAAAGGCACAGCTCGCCGTCGCTGATGTTATTGCAAGAAGAACAGATGCCGAGATTATCTTTTACATCCAGAAGCGCCTTTGACAGCCGTTCGACATCATCGCGATTGGACCTTAGAACGTAGAACGCAATCCGCTGGGCGGATTTCTGCCCGATGCCCGGCAGCCGTTTTACTTCTTGAATCAGCCGCGCGAGCGGCTCGGCAAAATCCGGCATCGGTTAGAAAAGCCCAGGCGGCAAACCCATACCGCCCAGCATGCCGCCCATCTTCTGCTTGGCTTCGGCTTCCACTTTCTTATGCGCTTCGTTGAAGGCAGCCATCACCATGTCTTGCAGCATTTCCACGTCGCCAGCCACTTCGGGGTCGATCTTGACTCCCAGGACGTTCTTCTGGCCATCCATCTTCACGGAAACCATACCGCCGCCTGCCGATGCCTCCACGCGGATCTGCGCAATTTCCTCTTGCAGCTTTTCTTGCATCTGCTGCGCCTGCTTCATCATATTTTGCATGTTGCCAGGTAGCTTCATTGTTACTCCTTCAGATTCCGCACTGCCCGCACTTGGGCATCCGGGAAGAGCTCTTGAAATCTTTGCACACCGGGATGCGAGAGCGCGCGCCGCGATACTTCCTCTTCGCCGGTAGGGTTTGCTTTCGGCATCCCCGTTGACTGGGGTAAGGCCGGCTCTCCAAATGTGATCTTGACCTGAACCGGCTTTCCGAGGGCATGTTGCGCGGCCTTTCGCATGTCGGCTTCCGTCATGGATAGCGAATACTTTTTCGGCGTGATCAGCGCGATTCCGTCCGCCGCTTCCAGCACTTCAGAATGCTCCAGAGCATCCGCGGTAAACGCCAAACCGAGATCTATCAAGGCTGTGTAGATCTTCGATTTCAGATCGCAATCGCTTTCGGGAGGCGGGGTAGCCGCTTGTGCAGGCGGGGGTGCTGGCGGGATAGCAGCAGCCTTTCGGGCGCTGTCGGCAGCAAAGGGAGATGGCCCGGTCCGCACTGGCGCCGCTGCGGCCGGCTTTGGCGGTTGCGGCCCCGGCCCACTCTTTACAGGTGATCCGCTCATTCCGGCCAAAGCTTGTTCGATGGGCAACAGCTTCCCCACATGGACCAGCTTCAGTAACCCAAGCTCCAGGTGCAAACGCGGTTGCAAGGAACACTGCAGATCCTTGAACAGATCGAGCGTCAGTTGCAGATACCGGGTGAGATCCTCTTCCGAAAACGCAGCAGCGGTTTCCCGCATCCGTTCCTGTTCAGCCGGCGGCGCGCCGATGAGTCTGGTTTCCTTGCCCGCAATCCTGGCCACCAGAAGGTTACGGAAATACCGGGCCAATTCGCGGCAGAAGTGCTGCAAATTTAGCCCGTTGCGTTCCAGCTCCTGAACCACATCCAGCATCCGGTGCGAGTCCGCCTCTTTCAACGCTTGCGTCACCATCTGCAGCGAATCGAGCGAAAACATTCCCAGTAATACACGCAGCTCTGGAGCGTTCAACGTAGATCCGCAACAGGCGATTGCCTGATCCAGCGCCGATAGGGAATCGCGAACGCTGCCCTCGCCGGCCTGCGCCAGCACTGCCAGCGTTTCCTCATCGGTGGCAATACCTTCTTGGCCGCAGATCCACTTCATGCGTGCGACCAGTTCGCCGAAATCCACCGAGCGGAAGCTAAACTGCTGGCACCTAGAGGCGATGGTGGTGGGAATCTTGTGTACTTCAGTGGTACACAGAATGAATACGACCCACTCCGGCGGCTCTTCCAGCGTTTTCAAAAGTGCGTTGAAGGCTTCGTTCGTGATCTGGTGCGCTTCGTCGACAATGAAGACCTTATAGCGGTCTCTGGCCGGCCGGTAGCGGACATTTTCCCGCAATTCGCGCATTTCATTGATTCCGCGGTTGGATGCCGCATCAATCTCAATAACATCCACGCTGTTTCCGGCGGTTACTTCGAGGCAACTCGGACAGACGCCGCACGGTTGTGGCGTGGGTCCGTTTATACAGTTCAGGCAGCGGGCGATGATGCGAGCCACGGTGGTTTTACCCGTACCACGCTGGCCACAAAGAATATAACCATGGGCGATGCGGCGCTGCGTGATCGCGTTTTCAAGGGTAGTCCGGACATGCTCCTGACTGATGAGTTCAGAAAACGTTGCCGGACGGTATTTTCTAGCGATGACCTGGTACATGGATGGGAATTGCCAGACCCCGGGTGATCCGCGGCACACAGGCTGAACCACTACCGTTGCTTCCTTCCGGACCTGGCGGGGTTTGCAGCCGCCCATTGCACGAAGCCCGGGGCCTGACAACCACCCATGCTATCACGAGGGTCAAACTCGCTGAATGCTTATACCTTTTCATATCTCAAGATACTGCTTTAGCTATGATTCGCCGCTTCCTTGCGGGCGCGCTGTCTGGCTTGTTCGTACATCTCCGGCGTGCAGCGGAACGTCGTTTTCTGTAACTGCTTGATGGTTTCGTCCATATGGAGCAAACGGCAGGCGGCCGACTGAACCAGAACGCCCAGGGTTCCGGGTCACAGCCAATCCGTGTTGGAGTGCCAAGCGCACGGGCAGCAGCTCGTGGCAATCGATCTAGATGAGGTAGTGGAGAGGAGAGGTGTCGGCGACGACAACGATCATCGGCCGAGCAGGCCTTTGGCTTCCAACTGCCGCATGGTTTCAATGTCCCGCTCAAGATCCTCGATCTCGTAGGCATGGTCGTAGATCTTGCGGTCCTTCAAAAAACCGTCGAAATCGAAACGGGAAAGCCCGAGCAGTTGCCTGGCCTGAAAATGCGAGAGATCGCCCGCGCGGTAGCCAGCGATGGCCAAAGCCTAAAGGGCTTCGCGGCCGGGATCGGAGTGCTTGCTGGGCGGTGAAAGTGCTAACGTGGCGGCTCCTGCTGCTCCTCGGGTCTGCGCCGCCGGTCCTGGCTGTCACGGGCCGGTCCAATCGCAGGCAGCGGTTTCCCGTCCGATGAGAACACCAGTGTCACGTCCACAATCTTGTCTTTATCGTTCACGTCGATCTTCGACCGGGTCTTACCGAGGTTGTCGAAGTAGCCGTCCTCGCGCACGCGAGCCAGGAAAAACGCAGGATATTCAGTGTTGAACGGAGCACCTGATTTCAGCGACCAAAGTTTGCGGACCTGGGGCTCGCTTTGGATGTCGAGACCCTCAATCTTCAACTCTCCGAATGAAAATAGCGGGCCTTGCTCCATGTGTACAATCAGATCGACTTTCTTATCTTTATCGTTGATTTTGCGCTCGGCCTCCGACTTTACCTGCATGTAGCCACGGCGGCGAATGATGGCGCGGATACGCTCGGTATCTTCCTCAATTTGAGTGAAGTTGGCCGGCTCGCCCAGTTTGAATTTGCCTTCCTTCACCAGGGCGGCGCTGCCCGGCGCGCCGGTCATGGTGACTTCGCCCAGGTTGAATGTCGGGCCCTCCACCACCTTGACTGTAACCACAAGGCCATTGACATCCTTGGCCGGCGCGGTGTCCAGTTTGGGGAATGCAACGCGGATCTTGCCCTTTGCTTCGTACACCGGGCGGATACTGGTTTCGAGCAATTGCCGGAAGCGCGGCTCCGAGTAGATGGCGCCCACAGCCACACCCGCAATTGCCGACTGCAGAGTCTCGTTCGTGATCGTCTCATTCCCGGTGAATTTCACCTCTGCAACGGACGATAGACTGGTTGGTCCGAAGATCACGTTCATTTCTTTTGGACCTTCCGCTGTCAGCTTACCGGCCACGTTCTCCGGATGCCCAGACTTGGCGAGAAACTCTTCCGTTTCTTTTGCGATCCGGCTCAACACCACTTGCGTGCCGGGGATCGTCTTATTAAAGAGCGGCTCCTTTTGTAACAGCCAATTTCGCAAGGCTCCCGAATCGACGGGGAGCGAATCGAACCGGTACGGAAACACCTGTGCGATCTCGATCACTTGAAACGACGCTGCATATTGCGCGGATGCCGCGGTTTGGGCCGAACCCGTTTCCGCCGGGCCGAATTTGTATCCGACCGACTCAAAGGCGCCTGTAGCTAGAAGACGGTCTCGAGCGGCTTCGAACTCATCCTTTCCGGCGGTCTGCCCAACTTTCAACCCTGCGGCGGCCAGGATCTGTTCGCTTGTATAAATGCGGTTGCCTTCCACCCGCAGAGTGCCAATGGGCCACGCATGCGCGGGACTGGCAGTCTTTTCGGTCTTTGCCACTGTTGCTATTTTGGCTGGAGCCTGCTTCCGCGGACGTGGAGTCTGGCAAAAGCCCGGAACAGTGGATACAAGCAGCAATATCAAGAAAACACGCATGGTTCGATTCTAATGGGACGCGGCCCGATGCAAAATGGGTTACAAACGAACCAGGCGCCTCGATCGATTCTTCAAACCTGCTACTGCGCTGCCCACCGCAAGCGGCTTGATAGCCGCAGACCGGCGATGCTCCAGAATCTGAGAATAGCGGTCCATATAACGGTGGACCATACGCGTAGCGGAAAAACGCTCGTGCGCGGCTTCCCTGCAATCCTCTGGATCGAGAGTGCCGACGGCCTTGATCGCCTCTGCCATTTCATATTCGTCGTTCACCAGAAAGCCGGTCCGGCCGTTGTCGATCAATTCAGCCAGCGCGCCCGAAGGAAAAGCAATTACCGGCGTTCCACACGCCATCGCTTCCATGGTGACCAGCGAACTGGTCTCCGGAACAAGACTGGGCACCAGCAGGCACCGCGCCTCTGTCAGGAGGCGCCGTTTGCGTTCAAAACCGGCCGGACCCACGAACTTGCGGCGGCTGTTCAGCCTGGGAACAATCTCGTTTTTGAAGTATTTTAAATGCCAGGAGCAGCGAAGCACCTCACCGGCAAGCAGCAGTTCTACCCCGGCCCGCTTGGCTGCGTCAAGCGCCAGATGATAGCCCTTTTCCGGGCAGATCCTGCCCAGTGCAAGCACGTGATTCCGCTTTCGGAAATCGGATTGAAACCTCCCGATATCTATGCCGTTGGGAACTGTCGGAACCAGCATGGAACTGCGCGGAGCGCTCCGCCGCTGGGACGCGGAGACGCAATTGTAATATGTGTTCGGCCGTGCGTTCCGGAAAATTTCATCCGGGTACCACGCCGGAGGCAGGTGCAACGTCACCAAAACGGGCACACGAGCCTTCGGCAGATAACGATGAAAATCGAGGCTGTGCATATGCACCAAGTCGATTGGCATCTGCCGCAGGACCCGCTCGATGACGATCCGGTGATGACGCTGCGCCCAATGGCGAACCGGATCGGTCACCCGGCCGGTCCACTTCGGAGTGGGCGCCAGCGTGCCGGTTACTTCCGAACCCTCCACTGCCACCACGATGGAGTTGTGACCGGCTCGTGTCAAAGCCTGGTCCATTAAAGTCAGGATCTGCTCAGATCCACCGACTGCATCGGTTCCGACACGTGTCAGAGGGTATGCAACGCTAAGAATGTTGAGTCCCATTTAGTCCTTAATCCCAAGGGCTTGTCCGGCTTCACGGGCTAATTCACGCCAGCGAGGGCCGTCCACACCCCAATCGAAGCTTTCGTAGTAAAGTTTGCCTGCATGGGGCGCCTGACTGAAGTCGTAGGGGGGCCCGGGCCTTGTCTTTTCGATCAATAAGGGAAATTGTTGAAGCATATGCCGCTGTGTGACGAAGCAATCAAACATGCGGGCTTTGAGCAGGCGCTCTTGTTCGTCAAGAACTTTTGAACAAATCGAGCTTCCAGGGTAGGGTAGAAATTCCGATGTTTCCATGCCACTTGGACCGGAGTGATACGACGTGAATTCGTAGATTCGCGGCCGGCTGGCCCCATTTCCCGCAAACATCTTCACTGCGGAGTGGACGGCAAAGGCGGTAGCATCATGATCGGGATGCCCACCTTCATAGGGGTGGGTGTAGACCACCGCAGGCTTTATCTCCCGCAAAATTTTAAGAATTCGTTCAGCAAGGTCTTCCAGATGGAAGGAGATTTCCTGATCGCCGAAACTGAGATAACGGCATTGTTGCGGAGAAATTCCGGCCAACGCCAAAGCCGCTGCCAGTTCCTGCCTGCGAGCAGCAGCGTATGCTCCTTTGCCGGGAAATCCCGCAACAAAAGCATCCCGCACCGGCGCTCCGTCAGTGGAATGAACTACCAGGGCGGAACTCTTCATGTGCGGCAACCGGCTCCCTAGACCGATCACCTCATCGTCCGGGTGCGCCGCTATGATAAGCGCAGGCTGCGAAGAATCGTCCACCTTGATCTGGTTGGATGCTTTTCAGCGAAGAAGCTAAATCGCGATCCGAGCTTTTAACGGTTACATTCTTTTTAGCGAAATAGGCTGTCTGCGCGGCAATCTTATATACAGCGATGACAAGGCAGCCGGATGCGAACAAACTCTGGGACGTGGTAGCCGTAGGGGATTTCTTCATCGATGAGGTTCTAAGCGATTTCAACAAGTTGCCCAAGCTGGGGGAGGAGGCGTTCGCCCGTCAGTTCCATCGCGACATTGGAGGCGGAGCGGCCATCACCGCGTGTGGCTTGGCGCGGTTGGGAGTAAAGGCCGCGGTGCTCGGCGTGGTCGGCAGGCAAGACGGGATGTGGCTGGTGAAACGCCTGATCGATGCGGGAGTGAACGCCACGGCGCTGGAGCACCACCCATCGGAGCCAACTGGTTTGACGGTGAGCGTCTCTACTCACGAGGATCGAGCGTTTTTCAGCTATTACGGCGCAAACGAGCGGTTACGCTTTCTGCTGAAGGAGCCGGAATCGAAGAAGCTGATGGCCAAAGCCCGGCATGTCCACTTTGCCTGCGCTCCGGATCACGTCTTGAATGCTGGATTGTTCGCATATCTAAGGAACCGCGGCTGCAAAATTTCCATCGATGTGGGCTGGCATCCATCGTGGCTGACGGATACACGAAACATCCCTATGTTGCAGGAGGCCGACTTGTTTTTCCCAAACGACCGTGAAGCGGAGTTGATGACCGGCGAAACCGAACCACACCGGATGCTGCGTTCCTTCCGCGAAAAAGGAATTCGCTCCGTGGCTCTGAAACTGGGCGGGCGAGGAGCGGCCCTGCTGTGGAAAAAGCAGGAATTGCTGTGCGATCCGATCGAGGTGGCCCATATAGATACAACAGGCGCCGGCGACTGCTTCGACGCGGGCTTTATTCATGCCTGGCTGGGCGGCGAACCACCGCAAAGGTGCCTGGAAACCGCGAACATTTGCGGAGCGCTTTCTACCCGGAAGCTGGGAGGCCTAGCCTCATTCCCTACGCTGGACGAGCTTAGATTGAAGTTGAAAGGACAAGCGGCATGACGGGAAACATGAAGATCTCGGTCTTGGGCGGCGGAAGCGTTCGAACGCCTCTGTTGATTCATGGACTGGCACAAGCGCAGTCTGAAATCGGTGTTAGCGAGATCGCTTTGTTCGACGTAGACTCCTGCCGGGCGCAATTGATGGCGGCTCTGGGAAATGAAATTACAAAAGGGCGAGGCATTCGTATCACAACGCCGGGTGGTTTGGAAGCGGCGATTGACGGTTCAAAATTCGTAGTCAGCAGCATCCGTGTTGGGGGAATGGCTGGCCGGGCGCGCGATGAACGAATAGCTATCGAACATGGCTATGCAGGGCAGGAAACCACCGGCCCCGGCGGGTTCGCCATGGCTTTGCGGACCGTCCCGGCCGCTCTGGAACAGGCACGGATGGTGGAGCGGCACGCCCCCGGCGCCTGGCTTATCAACTTCACCAATCCTGCCGGCCTAATTACGCAGGCGTTGATGCAGCACACGGGCGTGCGGGTGATCGGTATTTGCGACACCCCCAGCGAACTGTTTCATCGGATTGCGTGGGCTTTGGGTGAGCCCTTTGAGAAGATGCAATTCGATTACGCCGGGTTGAATCACCTCGGCTGGGTGCGGCGCGTTTTGCTCCGTGGCGGCGACGTCACGGACCGCGTGCTGATCGAAGACTCCACTCTCCGAAGGCTCTATCCAGGAGATCTCTTCGATCCGGATCTGATTCGCACGCTTCGTCTGATCCCGACCGAATATGTCTTCTTCTACTATTCCCAACGCAAAGCTCTTCACAACCAGAACGCAAGCGGGGCAACACGGGGGGAGGAGATCCTGAAGTTAAACGAAGAGCTTGTGGGCAGCCTGGAGCGATTGGTGGCCGCGGGTGAGCCTCAGCGCGCGCTCGATGTTTACAAGCAGTATCTGAATCGGCGCAACGCCAGCTACATGCGGCTGGAAGCGAATGCAGAGTCGGCTTTTCAGCAGGGCAAGCACGATTGGGATCCGTTTGAAGGGGCTACCGGGTACCATCGCATCGCGGTGGATTCCATTGCGGCCCTGTCGGGCGCGCGGATCCATCCGGCCCTTCTGAATGTGCGAAATGGAACCACGATTGACGAACTTGCGCCGGACGATGTGGTGGAGGTTCCTTGCGAGCTCAATCAGTTTGGCCCCAAACCGCTCCCAATAGGGCTGCTCCCAAAAACGATTGAGGGACTGGTCACGGCCGTGAAGGAGTATGAGCGGCTGACCATCCGGGCGGCGGTTGAAAAGTCTTTCGATTTGGCGCGTCTTGCCCTGCTGACGAATCCGATTGTAGGGGAATGGGAGCCTGCCACCAGTCTGGTCCGGGCGCTGGTTGAAAGCGACCCCCGCAACTTGGGCTATTTATCAAACTGAAAAGGAGATCCAAAGCGTGTCTCGTTTCATGTTCTGTACAGGAATTGAGAACAGCTATCCAACGGTCCCGGCGAAAGATGGAAGTACGCGGCGTGTGGATGAAATGGGAAAGTGCCGGCATTATGAGCGATGGCGTGAAGACTTCGCGCTGGTGAAGGATCTCGGCCTCAACTATCTGCGCTATGGTCCTCCCTATTACCGGGTTCATCAAGGCCAAGGACGCTATGACTGGGATTTTGCGGACGAGACGTTCGCCGAACTGCGAAGGCTCCAAATCACGCCCATCGTGGATCTCTGCCATTTCGGCGTCCCGGATTGGATTGGAAATTTTCAGAACAAGGATTGGCCGCAACTCTTCGCGGAATACGCTAAGGCTGTCGCCATGCGCTATCCATGGCTCCGTTATTACACACCAGTAAACGAAATATTCGTAGCGGCGACGTTTTCCGGACAGTACGGGTGGTGGAACGAATGCCTGAAAAGCGACCGGGCCTTTGTGAACGCAATACATAATCTGTGTAAAGCGAACGTGCTTGCGATGAACTCAATACTGGAGGTTCAACCGGCGGCGATCTTCATCCAGAGTGAATCCTCGGAGTATTTCCACCCGGAAAAACCTTCTTGCAGCGAACTGGCCGAGACGTACAACGAAAAGCGATTTCTATCGCTCGATCTGACTTACGGGAATCCATTGAACGTCCGGATGTTTGAGTACCTGCTCGATAACGGCATGACCCGTGACGAATATCACTGGTTCGGAGCGCATCACAAGAAGGTGCATTGCGTGATGGGAAACGACTACTACATCAGCAATGAGCATCTGGTGGAGACCGATGGCGATATCGTGGATTCGGGCGAGATTTTCGGTTATTACGTCATCACGCACCAGTATTTTACACGTTATGGGCTGCCGGTGATGCACACGGAAACGAATCTGGCCGATGTGCAACTCGCACCGGCCTGGCTGAAAAAGGAATGGGCGAATGTCCACCGATTGAAGCAGGACGGAGTACCGATTCTTGGTTTCACCTGGTATAGCCTGACCGATCAGGTGGATTGGGATACAACGCTTCGGCAGGACAACGGGCATGTGAATCCGCTTGGTCTATATGATATGGATCGGAAGATCCGGCCTGTAGGCGAGGCCTATCGGGAACTCATCAAGGATTGGCACGGCGTTTTGCCCACGCAAAGCTTGAGCTTAGGAATTTAATGTTGAGGGAGATTAAATCATGCAATCGAAGACCATGAGCGAAAACGCCGTTCTGTCCACGCAAGATGTGAAAACCATGGCTGCCGTGGCAGGGCCGTGCATCAGCATCTATCTACCGGTAGCACCCACCGGGGTGGACAGGAGGGAACAAACCGTAAGATTGAAGAAAGCGGTGGAACGAGTGGAATCCCTGCTGGAGGAACGCGAGGTGGAATCGTCCCAAAAGCGCGCTCTGCTGGAACCCATTCACGCGTTGGTGGAAGGCGGAGGTTACGGGCATGCAAAGGTGCTTGCGATCTTTCGCTCTCCCGATCTGTTCCGGCACTACTCGCTGCCGTGGGATCTCGATGAAATGGCCGTGGTAGCGGACCACTTTCAAATCGCGCCTCTGCTCCGGTTGCTGCATCAGCAAAAGACTTTCTACATCCTGGCGCTGAGTCAGAAAAATATCCGGCTGCTCCGTTGTACAGACGATTCTTCCGAAGAGGTGACGCTGCCAGATTCCATTCCGCACACTCTGCACGAATTCATGGCGACAGACAAGCCCGATCACGTTCAGGACAATCGCTCGACAGCCGGACAAGCCACCGGCTCCATGAAGGGCGTACTGTTCGGAACGAATACCGATCGGGAAAAGAAGGACGAATACATGCAGCACTTCTATAAACAGATCGATAAGGGCCTGAACGGTCTGTTAAAAGACGACCCGGCCCCGGTGGTTCTGGCCGGCGTGGATTACGAACTCGCTTTGTACCACCATGTCACCAAATATCCAAACCTCGTCGACGACGGCGTACAAGGGGCGCCGGACGGCCTCAAAGGCGGCGAATTGCACCGGCGCGCGTTGGAACTACTGCAGTCGCAAAACACCCTGGAGGCGGACGGTTTATTAGCGCAGTACGACAAGCTCGGCGGCACCGATCGTACTTCCACCGATGCGGCTAACATTCTGAAGGCTGCCAGGGAAGGCCGGGTGGCGCATCTGTTTTTGGCGGAAGGAATCGAGGCGGCGGAACGCTACAACGTAGCTGCGCTGCAGACCATTCTGAACTCCGGCGAGGTGCATATCGCGCCGCTGGAGCGGATGCCGGGTGCTGCAACCATGGCTGCGCTGTTCAGGTATTGACGATGCTATCGTAGCGCCGCTCGCAACCATTCGATCATCTTTGCTTTGTACGCCTGCTGTTCGGGATGGGACCCCCACGGTCCCACCCCATGCTTGGCGCCGTCTACGGTGAACAACTCACACTTGCCGCCTTTGTCCTGAATCGCCCGGCGGAATTGGATGGATTGCCGGTAAGGCACCTGTTCGTCATCCGTGCCGTGAATCAACAGGAATGGCGGCATGTTCTTGTGAACCAGAAAGTACGGTGAGAGGCCGTGCAATTTCTTGACGCCCTCGGCGTCCAGTTCGGTAACCCCGGTGAGACTCTGCAAGCCCTCGCTGACCTTATCTCCCTTCTCTTTCACTTGGAGCACAAGATCATGCGGGCCATAAAAGGACACCACTGCAGCGACCCGTGCGTTCTTTGGCGCAGTTAATGCCGCGTAGTCCACCAGATACGCGCCCGCCGACTCCCCTACCAGCGCAATTCGCTTCGGGTCCACTTTGTAGTCTTTTGCGTCGGCGCGCACCCATTCAATCGCGCTGATCACATCCTCAGCGGGGGCGGGCATCCGGTACTGCGGCGCCAGGCGGTAGTTGATGGTGAACCAAGTGAAATTCGCGTCGGTCAGCGGCTTGAAAAGCGGCTTTACATAAGTCTGCTTGTCGCCCTTTGTGAATCCACCGCCATGCACCAAGATCACTGCCGGAAACGGGCCGCCGCCGTCTGGAACCGATGCGTCCAGCGTCAGAGAGACATTCCCCTTTTTCGCGTACTCAACATCGGTCCGCATCTGCGCGGCACTCATGATCGCTGTAAAAAGAATGGAAATCGAAAATAGACGAGACATAAGGTTCCCGCACGATTCTACTACCGTGCGGGAACTTCATGCGAACTGATTAGACTAGATCGTCGCCAGAGGAACCGCTATCGTCGGAGGAGTAATCGGAATCGTCGACAGATTCTGTTGAATCATCCGTGTCGTCCTGCGTCGAAGTGTCATCGCTGACATTATCGAGAGCCGGATCGGGCGAATCATAGTAGTTATTGACGATGGTCTCCGCTGGGGCGTCCGAGAGGAACCCGGAGCCATGCATACCGCCTCCGAATCCACCCAGATGCTCACCACCGCCGCCGAACATGGAGCGAATTCCTTCAAAGGCGAATGCACCCGCAGCCACACCCGCTGCCGTAGTCGCCGCGCTACGAAGAAAGCTGGGCGCTCCACCGCCAACAGGTTGGGCAGGCGCGTACGGGGGCGGAGGAGGCGCTTGGCCATAACCGGGCGTCTGCGCCGGGGTGGCCGCGGGTTGCGATGGATGCGAGCCAAACAGCGAACCAAGGAAACTGGTGGGCGCTTGGGGCGCAGGATTCTGCGAGGAGCGCTGTTCCAATTGTTGAATCTGCTGCTTTGCGTGATCGAGTGCAATATTCTGAATCAGCACGGTTTGCGTCAACATATACAGGGCATCGGGACGGGAACCGATCTGCGTCCGGATCAGTTCGTCGGCATCCGGATCACGCGCCGGAGCCGGCGCTTGGGCGATCTTCTGGGCCAAATCAGTCAGCATTTGCCGCTCTTCAGGTGTCATGGGTACAGTTCCTTTTTAGCACAAAGGCCGCTTCCGGCGGCGCCAAACGAAAGAGGAACTCGGCGGACTTGGCCGGAAGCGAGTCCGTTTTGTGCGAATTCCATAGAAGAGAGGACGCAATCCGAAATTTATTGTTCCAATCAGGTCGAACGGGTGGCGTCCTGAATGACTATCCCCCGTACGGACAGTTCCTTCAGCAACCGCGCCACGCCAGGAGTAATCTCTCCGACACCCGGCACGATCACTGCCCAGGTCAGGTCTTCGCGGAATTCGCGAGAGCTGATCTGCCATTCATCCAGAGCAGGCGGAGCCGCCTGTCCGATGCGGATGAGTGTCCAATGGCGTGCCAGCGCGATGGCGGAAGCTGCATCCGGCGGTGGTCCGCGCACAATGAAATGGTTATCGCCGAGCACCAAAATCCCTACAGATACAGAAACTTCCATTGCTGCGTCCTATTTTATGTGGATAGAACCGGGGTGGACAAGACCGGCGAGCAGCCTGGAGCGCGGCAGATGCTCCGCTCATTGCGCCATCGGAATTTTCGATTGTTCTTTGCCGGACAGTTGATCTCGCTCATCGGGACATGGATGCAATCGGTGGCGCAGGCATGGCTGGTCTACCGGCTAACCGGCTCGGCTGTGCTGCTGGGCGCAATCGGCTTTGCCGGACAGATTCCGGTGCTGCTGTTCGCCTCCATCGGGGGCGCGTTCGCGGACCGTCACAACCGCCACCGGATCGTCATCGGTACTCAGATCGCGTCCCTGTTGCTTGCGCTGGGGCTTGCGGCTCTCACGCTGAGCGGGCACATTCAGGTTTGGGAAATCGCCGCCTTCGCCGCAAGTCTTGGAATCGTAAACGCGTTTGATATCCCCGCCCGGCAGACGTTTGTGGTTGACATGGTAGGCAAAGGCGATATGGCAAACGCGATCGCCCTGAATTCATCCATGGTCAATGGCGCCCGGATCGTCGGACCGGCGGTTGCAGGCGTTCTTGTGGCCGCCATCGGAGAAGGTTGGTGTTTTCTGGCCAATTCGATCAGTTACATCGCTGTGATCACCGGGTTACTCATGATGGATGTTCCTGCCGTGAGCGCCCGGAAAGCCGCTGTATCCGCGTTTGAGCAGATTAAGGAAGGCTTCCGCTTCGTTGCCGGGCACGTGCCGATTCGCGCGCTCTTGTTGTTACTCGGCTTCGTGAGTTTGTTCGCAATGCCCTACGCGGTACTGATGCCAATCTTCGCCGATCAGATTCTGCATGGCGGTGCGTCGGGGCTCGGCATCTTGATGGGAGCGTCTGGACTGGGCGCTCTGATGGGTGCGTTGATGCTCGCGGCGCGCACCGGCATTCGTGGACTCGGGCGCTGGGTGATGGCCGCAACGGCAGGTTTCGGACTGAGCCTGGCGCTGTTCTCTATGTCCCAATGGTTCTGGTTATCGGCGGCGCTGCTGATCCCGGTCGGATTCTCCATGATGGTGCAGATGGCGGCGTCGAACACGTTGATCCAGACGCTCTCACCCGATTACATCCGCGGCCGTGTTATGTCGGCGTACACCATGATGTTCATGGGCATGGCGCCGTTTGGCTCTCTGCTCGCCGGGTCATTGGCGCACCGGCTCGGAGCGCCGCGCGTTGTCTTCGCCAGCGGCATCGCCTGCATGGTCAGTGCTGCCGTGTTCGCCCGTTATCTGCCCCGCGTCCGGATAGAAGCCAGGCGGCTGATTGTGGCGCAGAATATGGTGGGCGGCGATCCTCCTCAGGAAATGACGGCTACAGGCGCAGAGTGAGCAAGTGCAATCATGAATCATGTCTTTCGCGGAGGAATTGGACCAGATATTGCCGTCGGATCTGCCCCATCGTGCCGATGTCCTCACGAAGTCGGCCAGGCATCTGGATCTGATCGTCGAGGCGAATCGACAATTCAACCTGACACGCATCACTGATCCGCGGGAAGCGGCCATTAAACACGTACTCGATTCGGTGCTGCCCTGGCGCTTGTTTGCGGAAGCGCGGCACGTTTTAGACGCCGGTACGGGCGCCGGCTTTCCAGGCATACCGCTGGCGTTAGTGCTTCCGGAAATCCGCTTTACACTCTCCGAGTCGGTTCAGAAGAAGTTCCATTTCCTCGATGCAGCCGTGGATTCCATGGATCTGCCGAATGTCGATGTTGTATCTCAACGGGCGGAAGAGGTGCTGCGCGCGCGCCGCATCGATACCATCACGGCACGCGCCCTTGCGCCAATCGACAGGGCACTCGGGCTGTTTGCTCCAGCGTTGAAGGCGGGCGCACGGGCGCTGCTTTATAAAGGGCCAGACGCAGAGACCGATATTTCCGGCGCCGTGCCGGATGCACGGAAACGGCACATTCAGATCCGGGTAGTGGAACGCTATGAATTGCCGGATGCACTCGGCACGCGAACTATCGTCGAAATGTCCCGCTACGATAGTCACGGATAGACCAGTTGCCCCGCGCGGCTACCAACACGTATGATGTGCCGGTGATCGTTAAAATTCTCTGCTTCGTTGTCCTGCTCACCGACATGTCGTCAGCACAACCGCCACAGCCGCCAAATCTGGTTTCTCCGGAGATAAATCCAGATCGCCGCGTGACCTTCCGCCTGCGTGCACCGAAAGCATCCGACGTGAGTGTTTTTGGCGACTGGCTTCCGGTTGGCACGCAGGAGAAGATGACCAAAGATGACGCCGGCGTCTGGAGTGTCACGGTGGGGCCGCTGGACCCGAGCATCTACATCTACGCCTTCAATGTGGACGGAAATCCCATAGCGGACCCCATTAACCCACGCATCAAACTCCGCGCCCGGACGTCGGCCAGCTTGCTGGAAGTGTCCGGTGACACACCCGGTCTCTGGCAGGCGCGCGATGTCCCTCACGGCGCGGTGGAAATCAACTGGGAGAAGTCGGCGGCTCTCAACGGCGAAACGCGTTGGATCTGGATCTACACGCCACCCGGTTACGATAAAGACCGCAACCGCCGCTATCCGGTGCTTTACCTGTTCCACGGCTCGAACGATACCGCCGCTGGTTGGACAATGGCAGGCGGCGCAAATTTCATAGTGGATAATCTGATCGCGGAAAAGAAAGCGGTTCCCACGATCGTGGTGATGCCATTCGGCCATGCTGTGCCATTCGGCTCGCCTCGCGAGATGCAGGCGAAGAACACGCTGATATTCGAAGACTATCTGCTGAAGGATGTGATCCCACTGGTGGATTCAAAATACCGCGTGGCCCCCGGCCGGCAGATGCGCGCAGTGGCGGGGCTGTCCATGGGGGGCGGGCAGTCCATCCAGATCGGCTTCAGTCACCTGGATCTATTCAGTGCTGTAGGTGCGTTCAGCGCCGCGGTGCCGGGCGATTTCGAGACGCGATTTGAACAACTCCTGAACGACCCTAAGAGTACGAATGCGAAATTGAAGACGATCTGGATCGGATGCGGCAAGCAGGACTCCCTCTTTCCCCGATCGCAGAAGTTTTCAGAACTGCTGACTGCACACAAGATTCAAAATACATTCCGAGCTACCGAAGGTGCGCATACTTATACAGTGTGGCGGCAGTACCTGGGCGAATTCGTTCCACTTCTTTTTCGGTAAGCGAGGATGAGAGGCCACCTGAAAAATGAGAGTCAAGGTGGCCGCGGCTCAGTCGTATTGATCCGGGATACAATGGCGCGTGGGAACTGCAAAGACACTCCGTCGACTCCTTAGCGGAACCGCCGATGCGGGGATCCGCTTCGACGATTTGTGCTCTTTGCTGGATAGCCTTGGCTTTGAAAGACGGGTGAAAGGCAGCCATCATCTTTTTCGGAAAGCGGGCCTGGAGGAAAGGATTAACCTCCAGCGGGAAGGCAATCACGCGAAGCCGTACCAAGTGAAGCAGGTGCGGGACGTCATCTTTTAATATAAGCTTGGTGATATCTAATGAACAAATACGAAGTTATCATTTACTGGAGCGAGGAAGACGAGGCTTTCGTAGCCGAGGTGCCAGAGCTCCCGGGATGCGCTGCGCACGGTCCCACGCAAGAAGCGGCCCTCGCAAATGCACAGAAAGCTATTCATCTTTGGATTGACACGGCCAAGGAGTTTGGCGATCCGATTCCGGAACCAAAGGGACGCCGCTTGATTTTTGCCTGACCTAAGATAGCAATCGCGACGTCTGCATTTCACTGGACCGTCCAATATCCGGTACGCGTGCGGGCCCGCAATTCCGGCTTGCCCTTTACTTCCACACGAATCGAGTGAAACTGCCCCGGCGTGCCGGGAGCCGGCTGAAAAGTGAGGATGTAGTTCCTATGCACCTCTTCACCAATGGCTCCGATAGCCTCTTCCAGCGCACTCTGTTTCAAGAAATTAATCGAGCGCGCACCAGTTGTCCGTGAAAGCAGATCCGCTGCATTCACTTTGGCCAGATGCCCCAACTCGGTGAAGATGCTAAGCAGGCTACCTGGCGCCTGATCGGGCGGTAACACTTCGGCATCTTTCTTTTTGTCCTTGCCTCTATGCTCCTCTTTCTCCCGGTCGCCCACCGTTTTCTGGCGATTCGTGAATGGCGTCAGTAGCGGCGAATAGGTCAGCCAATAAATAGCCACGTTCTGCCGCTGTGCCTCCTGCAACAGCGCCGGCATTTGGATCTTGCTGGAACGGTCCCGCTTCTCCGCAATCATCAGAATGATTCGCCGGCGGTCCGGGCTCCTCCGCGACAGCATTCGCATCGACTGCATCACAGCTTCCAACGCCGCCGCGCCATCGCCCTGCACACGCAGGTTTCGCAACGCATGGGATAGGACATCGGGATCGCTGGTGAAATCTTGCAGCAGGCGGACATCATCGCTGAACGACACCAGAGCCGTCTCGCCCGCATCGCCCGCCAGTAATTGCGAGATCAGAATGCCACTGCGGCCGAGCTTGTCCAGAACTGCAGCGGAATTCGAACTCGCCTGAATCGCCACCACCACCGATATCGGGTTCAGAACGGTGTCCAACTGTATCGTCTGCGGCACATTGTTGTCGTACAGGATCAGGTCGCCCGACGCGAGGCCGTCGATGAAATGCCCCTTCGCGTCAGTGACGGTGGTGGGCGCAAACACAAGCGGAACGGTGCTCTTGAACTGTGCGGCGGTAGTAGAGACAGTCAACAGGAGGACGGCTAAAATCCACATTCATCCGGCGTCAAGGCAAGTGCAATGCCACAATGAACGCATTTAGGGTTGCTCACCCGGTTTCAAGCGCCGGAACCCACCTTGGCTCGGTGCGGGCGCGTCATCCTTATTAACCGGAGCGGGCGCAGGCTGCGAATCGCCACCTGCTCCAACGGACGGATTGGCTCCTCGCGGTCCGTCAGATTCATTGACCGCTGACCTTCGTTTGGAAGAGCTTGGGGCCGGGCTTTGGCTACGAGCCGCCGGTTCAGTATTTCCATTATCACGATTGGTATCCGCCGGCGCTCGCGTCACCCGGATAGGCTCGGGCCTCGAGTCTGGCGAACCGCCGGGAAACAGATAAGCTCGCCGGTATCGCACTTCGGCATCGGGATACCTGCCGCGCGCCGCGTCGGACAGCGAAACTTCAATCGTCCGTTCCTGCCCTGGTTTCACACCTTCCGGCAAGTGGAAGTGCAGCGCATATCTCTGCCGGATGCGGGCAAGCGTGGTTTCGAGCGCCGACGCATCGTCCACCGGCAAGCTGTCACCGCCCGATTGCCGCGCAATCTCGGCAGTCCCGGCCGACTGCGATCGCCCACCCGCCCCCATCGGCCCGCCCTGCCCACCTGCACCACCTCCGGGATAGCCTCCTCCTGGATATCCTCCCCGGCGACCGAGAATAATGCCGCCAAGCGGTCCTCCCATCCCTCCGCCACCCGGCCAGGAACCGCCGCCGCCTCCGCGTCCGCGTCCGCCGCCTGGATAGCGTCCCATCCGGCTGGGCATGGCATAGGGCGCAAGAAGAGCGCTCATTACCGCATCCGCTCTTTCCAGTGCGCGCGATACCCCAGCGTCGTTTCTCTCCAGTTCTGTCTGATCGTCGGTGAGAATCACGATGGCCCGGCGTGCGTCGCGGCGGCCCTGGCGCCCAATATACTCGGCGGCGTCGAGCATGGCGCGAGTGATATCCGTACCGCCGTTAAAGGTCTCCTGATGGAGCAGGCGCTCAAACTCCCGTTCCACGTCCTCATGGCTGCTTCGGAAAGTCAGCCGTACGCGGGTGTAACGGTCGAACACCATAATCGCAATGCGATCCTTGTCCCCCAGCACCCGCAATGCCTGATGAGCGGCCGATGCGATGCGCTGGATATGCGGCCGCATGCTGCCGCTCACGTCCAGCAGCAGCAAAACGTCTACCGGCATATCCTCGCTGGCGAAGTTCCGGATCTCCTGTTTCTGGCCGCCTTCACGAAGCACGAAGTCTTCCATGCGCAGTCCGGTGATCGCACGATTGTCACGGTCCACTACCTGGGCATCCACGCGTACCAACGAGACGTCGCTACGAAACACTACATCGCCATCCGCAGCCATCGCCAACGTGGCACTGGCGAAAACAAGCAGAAGAATACGAATGGGGTAGGTCATTTGAATCTCACTTCCAGGCCGGCGAATACAGAAAATACGTTACGGCGGCGCTGTGTACTATAACGCGGCAAACCGCCATTAAGTTTCGCCGCGATTTGAAATGGCGGATGGTGATAAGCTTACTGAAACCGGAGGCCACCACGAACCCGACTGACGACAAGCGCGCCGTAGAAAGTCTTGTCCATCTGTATGAAGACGGAGCGTTCCCCAGGCGTGAACTGATGGATCGCCTTACCCGGCGGCTTGGCTCCGGGGTCGCCGTGACGGTCGCGTTGCAGTCGCTCGGTTTGCTTCACCTGACCTCGGAAACAGCCGCCGCGCAGGACGGCGCAGCCTGCCCCGCCGACGTGAAAGTTCCCGAAAACGCACCCGATTTGGACGCGAAGATGATTGAGCTCGACGGTAAAGCCGGCAAAATCTTCGCCCACCTGGCACGTCTGAAAGCGCAAGGAAATACACCCCGGCCGGCGGTATTGGTGATTCACGAGAACCGCGGACTTACGGAGCACATTAGAGACGTGACCCGCCGCGTGGCTCGGGCTGGTTATGTAGGTCTCGGAATCGACTTGGTTTCTCGCGCCGGCGGCAGCTACAAATTTACCGATCCGGAAGAAGGCGCAGCTGCTTACCGCAAAACAGAACGCGGGGCCATGCTGGAGGACATGCTCTCCGGCCTCGAATTTCTCAAGAGTCAGAAATTCGTGAACGGCGAACGTCTCGGCGCGGTCGGATTCTGCGCAGGTGGAGGCAACTGCTTCAATCTGGCTGCTAACAGCAAGGATCTTTCCGCGGCGGTGGTCTTCTACGGAGGTCCGCCAAACCCGTTGAGCGTTCTGGATGGCATGACGGCCGCGCTGCTCGGAAACTTCGCTGAGCAGGATACCCGAATCACCTCTCAGGTACCCGCTTTAATGACCGCTCTCATCGACAAGAAGAAGACCTTCGGGATTCACGTCTATCCCGGCGTGAACCACGCATTTCACAACGACACGGGCCCGCGTTACCAGCACGCGGCTGCTTGCAACGCATGGTCGAACACGCTCGACTTCTTCCAGCAGCATCTGCGGAAAGCTTAGGCCGCATCTGATATATTGAGGTTTCCCGAGATGCCGGGACGCGCATGTCTGCCTTGCGCTCAGGGCTCATTTTACAGGAGAGTGGAATGAACTACGGTTTGAATATCCGCCAGGATTGCGCGTTGGATTTCGTGTCTCTCGGCGCTCTGGTCCACCGGTTGGACCCTGGGATTATCCCCTTCCGCAAGGCGCATGAGGTTCAGATCCACGTGAGCGGCGGTGAGTTCAACGTGGCTGCCAACCTCGCCGACTGCTTCGGTCTACAGACGGGCGTGGTGACCGCGATGGTCGATTACCCAATCGGCGATCTGGTGTCCGAGCGCGTGAAAGCCATGGGCGTCAAGCCGTTCTATAAGCGGTTCAAGCACGATGGCGTCAATGGCCCCAACATCGCCGGCGTTTACAGCGACCGTGGTCATGGCCTGCGTGCGCCCGTGGTCTTCTATAACCGCTCGAATGAGGCGGGGAGCCTGCTGAAGCCAGGCGACTTCGATTGGAATGCGATCTTCGCGGCGGGAGTCCGGTGGTTTCACAGCGGCGGAATTTTTGCGGCGCTCTCCATAACTACACCGGAAGTCATCATTGAAGGCATGCGGGCTGCAAAAGCAGCCGGAGCCGTAGTGTCTCTCGATTTGAACTATCGCGAGAAGCTCTGGAACATATCCGGCGGCCACGCCCGCGCCTTGGAGGTTATTGGGCGTATTTTGGAACACGTTGACGTGCTGGTTGGCAATGAAGAAGATTTGCAGAAAGGCCTGGGCATCCCGGGGCCGGAAGTCGCCGCCAAGTCCAAACTCGACCCTAGTGCATTTTTCGGCATGATCGATCGCGTCGTGGCCCAGCATCCGCAGATCAAAATTGTCGCCACCACCCTCCGCGAAGTACACTCAACCAACCGGCACAGTTGGGGGGCGGTGGCTTGGGTGGATGGCAAGACACACGTGGCTCCAACCTGCGAACTGGATGTTGTCGATCGCGTGGGTGGAGGAGATGGATTCGCCGCCGGCTTTTTTTACGGTCTACTCACCGGAGAGACTCCAGAAGAGGCCATCAAACTCGGTTGGGCGCATGGTGCCCTCTTGACCACGTTCCCCGGCGACACTACCATGGCGACCGTGGACCAGGTACGCACCTTGGCACAGGGCGGCTCAGCGCGAATTCAGCGGTAACCAAACACGAGGATCAGCCGTGCTGGCTTGCCACCCTTTCCGCACGCTTAGCCATCTCCTCGGGTGATACGTCTTCCTGATGGGTAGCGATATACCAGGTAGTCCCGCAGGGATCTTTGATACCCGCGCTGCGGTCTCCATAGAACTGGTCCGCGGGCTCCCGCACAGAAGTGGCTCCAGCCTCCATCGCGCGCTTGTATACGGCGTCCGCGTCGTTGACATACAGATGCAGCATGCTTGGCATCGGGCTGAATTCGCCCGCCGCCTCGCCCATCATCACCACGGAGTCGCCAATCTTCACCTCGGCATGCATAACGGTGCCGTCCGGGCGCGACATGCGTTCCTTTTCCGTTGCATCAAAAGCCTGCTTCAGAAATTCGATCAATTTGGCTACGCCTTCCACCACCAGATAAGGAGTGACGCTATGATAGCCATCGGGAATCGGTTTCACTGCCATGTTTATGTTTCCTCCACTTCCCCGTCAGGATAGCGCCACCCCTCCATTTGCATCAAGCGTAACGGCGACGCTTTTGACGGATAGGTCTAAGTCAGTGCATAGAAACGCTGGGCCGTGTCTCCCAGCAACTTCGCCCTCACCTCCATCGGCTGCGGCCCAATTGCCTGCGTGAAGCTCGCAAGCACTTCCTTCCAGGAACCTGCCAGCAGACACACCGGCCAGTCGCTTCCAAACATCAGCCGGTCAGGTCCGAACAGCCTTAGTACGTGCTGCGCGTAAGGCTTCAGATCCTCGGCCTTCCAGTTCGCCCAATCTGCCTCCGTGATCATTCCCGATAACTTCACATGCAGGTGAGGGATACGCGAGATCCGTTCCATATCTTCAGCCCACCCATCCATCAAGTGACGTGCAATCGGCGGCTTGGCGATGTGGTCGATCGCCATCGGCAGACCCGGCACCTTGTCCACCAACTCCGGGACTAGCGGCAGGTGCTGCGGGCGAAGCAGTAAATCATAAGGAATTCGCCGCCGTTCCAGTTCCTGCAGCCCCCCGATCACATCCGGACGCAACAACCATCGGTCATCCGCTTCGTCATGCACAGGATGCCGGATGCCTTTGAACCTTGGCCGTCTCTGCAATTCATCGAGCACATGCCCCAGTACGGGCGAGGTCAGGTCCACCCACGCCACCACTCCCAGAACGAAAGGGTTCGCCTCAGCCAGATCAAGCAGCCACCAGGTCTCTTCCATCTGAGTAGCCGCCTGCACCACTACGGAGCCGTCGAACCGGTTCCGCTCCAGCTTTAGGGCCAGATCGGCCGGAACGAAATTGCGCCGCAGCGGAGAAGGCGCAGGCGGCATCCAGGTATACGAAAGCCGGTTGAGATCCCAAAAGTGTTGATGCGCATCGATTCTCATAATCGTTGACCAACATAACAGGCCATCAACCCTGCCGGCCCTGTAGACTGGTTAAAAAGGCATATCAATCGAATGCGCAGAATATGGATCGTCCTGTTGGTCTGTGCGGCAATCTCCGCCTGCCGTCCCAAGCCGTCCCCCACCGTAATCATCGATCCCGCTCTCATCACGCTTGTTCCATCCGACACTATTTTCCTCGCCGGTGTGCGTATGGAACCCATCCGGTCCACCGAAATCTATAAGCGCTTTGTCGTTAACCAAAAATTGCCTATGCTGGATGAGTTCATACGCAAAACAGGTCTCGATCCACGCCAGGATCTCTGGGAATTGCTGATCGCAGGAAATGGCAAGGACACTCTCGTCATGGCTCGCGGCCACTTCTCTGAAATGGGACTTGAGCCCAAACTCGCTATCGAAGGAGCCCAGCGCTTCGGTTACAAAGGCTTCACAATGATCGGCGATGAAGCGGCAGCAGTCGTCTTTGTGAATGCAAGCACCGCCATAGCGGGACCCACGCGCGCTCTGCAAACCCTAATCGACCACAGGACCAAGCTGGATTCCGGCGCTCCGAAATGGCTGCTCGACCGCGCTGCCGCGATCCCATCCACCAATCAAATCTGGTTCGTTGGCAGCGTAGCTGGCGAATTGGAAAAGCTGACTCCCAAAAAAAGCACGGACACCATGAATCTCGGCCAGTTCCTCAATGCGCTGCAGCTTCTGACGGCTCAGATTGATTTGCAGAACGGCATCCAGTTGCACGCCGAGGGTCTTTGTGAAAACAATGCTGGAGCCAGGCGTCTACACGATGCCCTCCGCGCCGGGTTGGGGCTGGGCCGCCTGACCACATCGCAGAGCAATCCCGAACTACTTCGTGTTTACGATGGCGTAAAAGTAATGCAACAGGAGAAAAACGTAGTGGTCGATGCGGCCTGGCCGTTGTCAACAGTGGACCAGATTGTTAAGCTGATCCCGCGCCGTTAACCGTCGCATGTGCGTCTGCTTCCGAACCAGGTTTCTTCGGAGGTGGAATGGCATTGCCCAAATTCATAGATCCGCCACCCTCGCTGACATAGTTCCGGTTCCAGGATGGAATTTCGACAGTCACATCGCCCAGTACCACGCACTGGCAGCCTAATCGGGAATGCAGCGTCAAACCGGGCGCCATCTCCAGACGGTCGGCTTCATCGTCTTCCATTTCGGAAAGGTTGTTGTCGCCGCCACCCTTGACGATCACATGGCAGGTAGTGCAGGCATTATTCCCGCCGCACGCATGTTCCAGTTGTATGCCGTTGTTTAAACAGATGTCTAAGATGGATTCCGGTTTTCCGTGCTCGGCGTAAGGCAGTTTTCCCTTCTCGAACTCAACCGTCTTCCCCTCAGGCAATATTGTCACTTTCGGCACAACTTCAGTATAGCGGAGGCGGAAAGAAAGCGATCATCCTATTGTCTATCGACTACTTGTGGTAACATCATGGAGACGGACCATGGACACCCAGTACCGCAGTATCGCGAAGGCAATCAGCTACCGAATACTCGGCTCGATTTCCACCGCGCTTCTGGTGTTTTTCTTCAGCGGCGACGCTAAAATCGCAGCGGGAATCGGGGCGCTGGATGTGATTGCTAAACTGGGGCTTTACTGGCTACACGAACGCGTTTGGAATCACATTTCATTCGGCCGTCAGCGGCCTCCGGAATACGAGATTTAGCGGTCCATCCGGCCTCTCCTGTTATACTTGCAGTCTCGTGTTCCATCTCCTTGAAAAACGAATCCAGCAAGCTGTCTCCGACTACATAAAATCCCATCATGGCATCGAAGTCCCCGTCGCTCTCGAACAACCAAAACAGAGCGATTTCGGTGAATTGGCTCTTCCGGTCGCCTTCCAGTTAGCCCGCCAACTCAAGCAAGCGCCAAAAGCGATCGCCACCCAGTTGGCAGCAAATTTGGGCGCCATTGAAGGCGTCAGTTCGCTGGAAGTTGCGGGAAACGGATTCCTCAACGTGCGCCTGGACCGCTCTGTCTATGCCCACGGTATCCTCACCGGCGCGCAAGCCGCCTCAACCGCTTCAGTGGGCAAAACGATTGTTGAACACACCAATATCAATCCGAATAAGGCCGCTCACATCGGCCACGTGCGGAACGCAATTCTCGGCGACACCTTCGTCCGCATGTTGCGCGCCGCCGGCAGCCAGGTGGAAGTTCAAAATTACATCGACAATACCGGAGTGCAGGTTGCCGACGTAGTTGTCGGCTTTCACTATCTGGAAAAGAAATCTCCAGCCGAGGTACAGCAATTGATCGATGCAGGAAAATTCGATTATCTTTGCTGGGACCTTTACGCCCGCACGTCGCGGTATTACAAGGACAATCCGGAATCCATCTCCTGGCGGCAGGAAACTCTCCACGCCATTGAAGCAGGCGCCGGAGTCCAGGCCGAACTCGCGCACCTGATCGCCGACGCCATTGTACAAGCGCACATCGCCACCATGCTGCGTCTGAACGTCACCTACGATGTGCTCCCGCGCGAAAGCGAAATCCTGCACCTGCATTTCTGGGCCACCGCGTTCGAGCAACTGAAAGAACGCAAGGCCATCTATTTCGAAACGGAAGGAAAAAATAACGGCTGCTGGGTGATGCCCGGCAGTGCCTTCTCCGATTTCAAAGAGGACGAAGACAGCAAGGTCATCGTACGCTCGAACGGCACCGTCACCTATGTCGGCAAAGACATTGCCTACCAGCTCTGGAAGTTCGGACTCCTCGGTAGAGATTTCTATTACCAGCCATTCCCGCATCCTTTGGGTTACGATCTGTGGGTCACCACGGATCACCCGGTGGTAGACAAAGCCCCGGCATTCGGCCGAGGTTCCCGCGTCTATAACGTAATCGATTCCCGCCAGTCGTATTTGCAGGACGTAGTAGTCGCCGGTCTCAAAGCGCTGGGATACGAACGGCAAGCCGCCGCATCCGTGCATTTCTCATATGAAATGGTCGCCCTTACCCCCGGCACTTGTATTGAACTCGGGATCGAATTATCTGATGAGGACAAGCGCCGCCCTTACGTCGAAGTATCTGGCCGCAAGGGACTGGGCGTGAAGGCCGATGACCTGATCGACACGCTCATTGCGAAAGCGGCAGAAGAAGTCGATTCCCGCCATCCTGAATCCGGGGCCGCCGTAAATCGGCGCGTTGCCGGACAGATCGCCATCGGCGCTCTGCGCTTCTTCATGTTGAAGTTCACGCGCAACGCCATCATCGCGTTCGATCTCCGGGAAGCTCTGAGCTTCGAGGGGGAAACCGGTCCATACGTTCAGTACGCCGCTGTCAGGGCAGGGAACATCTGGCGGAAACTGGCCGAGCGCGGGGAGCGTATTCCGGATTTTGCCAAAGAACTCGATGCGGCCGCAATGGGCCGCCAGTTAGCAGACGAAGGCTGCTGGCAATTACTGTTACAAGCCTCTATAGTGGATGTCGCTATCGACCGCGCCATCACATCCGGCGAACCCGCGCACGTGGCTAAATACGCCTTCCAAGTCGCGCAGGCCTTCAACACCTTCTATCATGAGTACCCGGTTCTAGCCGAAGAGAATGCCGAAAAGAAGGTGTTCCTTCTCTGGATGACGCAGTATTTCCGCCAGCAGCTCGAACGGACTCTGGATGTGCTAGGAATCGCCGTACCCGAATATATGTAGACGGGCTTGCGAGTGGGAAATTCCCCATTACGGTGTACGCAGCGCCGCCTCTCCGTAACCATGCATTTTCGAGTGGATTTCTAATTTGAGATCTCCAGGCGGCTGTGTTGCGGGAGAATGCGCGATCTCATAGCAGCTCAACAGCGACCTGCAAATCCCGAGCAGCATCGCGGGAATCTGCCCACTGGCCGATGCCCGGTAAACAGCGCCGCCGGTTTCCTTGCAAAGCTGTTTTAACTGGGCGGCATCTTCGCATTGCGGCGCTAGGATTCCACAAATCATGACCTTTGCGGCAATAGCGCGGGCACTAATCGACAATGCCTCCTGCTGCTGCATTTGGTTCTGCGCGGCAGAATCGCTCACGAAGACAACACGCCGCGGTCCTGAGCACCCATCAGCCAGACCGGTCAGTTCTGTAAGAGCAGCAGCTAATCCGCTCGCCACCGTGTACCGCGATCCACGATCCTGGAGCATTCCAGATAACGCACCGGTGTCCTGAGTAAAGTGGACGCTCTGCGTGGAATCGGCATCGGATGCATCCGATGCGTACTTCTGAATTGCCCACTCATCAAAAGGTCTCTTTTGAAGCAGACACGCCCGCAAGGCCGCCTGTCCTGTCAGTGGGACCGCAAAACCTATGTTCAGCGCCGGAGCAGGCTGTAGTTCGGAGATGGCGAAGTCCAGTAGCGGCTGGCCGCCGCCGGAGAGAAAAAACTCCATCGGGCGCAGGTCCGGCACGGTGTCGCAGCCGGATGAAGTTATCGTGACGGCTGCTTTTCCCGAACCGTTCGATACGCCTTCGGTTGGCCAAACCGCTACGGTGAGCCTGCCGAGTTTCTTCATCATTTCGATGGCCCGCCGGATGCGCGCCATCGCTTGCATGCTGGTCCAGCGGAGCTTGGGATCTCCGGCATTCATCAGGCTGGTAAGCGTTAGAAGGAACCGCGCGTCCCCCGTGTTGCCCATTACCCATGCTGCTGTAATTTGCCGGGAAACATCCGCATCATCGGCCATATCGTGCAAGAGTTGTATGCCGCGGATACAATGCAGCCGGTATAGGCCAACCAAGGCATTTCCAGCTACCCTACAGTTTGAATCGCCCGCCACCTTCTGGAAGAACGCCGCACAATCGGGGTGGTTCGAATCCCAGAGTGCCTCTACCGCATTGGCCCGAACCCTCAAATCTGCGTCGGACATCTGATTTTCTGCCCAATTTGGATTCCGATTGGAGCGTCCGAGCAGCAGCGCCGCTTTTGATCGAACGTGGTCATTGTGATGGCTGAGAAGTTCCGCCAAGAAGGATCGAAGGCGAGCGCTACCCGATGCAGTTTCAAGAATGGTTAGAATCCGCGCCGTGTTCTTCTCGTCCTCGATCGAATTGATCCTTAGCGCCAACCGTAGATCGAACTGCGGGTCCACTGTCAATGCAATCTTGGTGACTGCTACGGCTTGCGGGATCGTGTAAAAAGTCGGAGAGCAGATAGCCTCCAGCAACGATTCTCCCCGAAGCAAGATCACGATCAGGTACCGATAACCATGAGATTCGGAAAGCTCAGCCAAGAGGGGAAGCGCGGCTTCAGTGAACTCGCCGCTTTGCCTGGCAAGTTCCCGAAGCTCCCGGCCTGATGCAGCAGGATTGTCGGCGAATGCGTTGACAAGATCCCTGAGGCTTTGTTCCATCTGCGTTTCATATCGGCGGGATAAACCGAAGTGAGAGAAAAGGAGAGGACAGGCGTCACAGGAAACGGTGGCAATGCGTCTAATCTTGTGAGGAAACCTACGGCGGGTCGGCCGTAAAGAAAGGAAAATATGAAAATTGCAAGTTCATTACTGATGTGCTTAGGCCTGTTTGCGGCAGCTTGTTTGCCAACCGCACGGGCCGACGAGTGGAACAAGAAAACAAACGTCACGTTCAGCCAGCCCATTGAGATTCCGGGCAAGGTGCTTCCGGCTGGCACTTATACATTTAAGCTTTTAGACTCCAAGAGCAACCGCGATATCGTCGAGATATATAACGCGGATGAAACCAAGCTCGAAGCCACCCTGCTCGCCGTGCCGGATTACCGCCTGCAACCAAAGGGCGACACCGTTCTGAAGTTCGATGAACGGGCGGCGGGTTCACCCGAAGCGCTCCAGGCATGGTTTTATCCAGGGGATAACTTCGGAATGGAGTTTGTGTATCCCAAACAGCGGGCATCAGATCTCGCCAAGGCCAACAAGAAGCAAGTCCTTTCTATGCCGGATGAAATGACCTCAAACCTGTCCAAGCCGACTAAATCAGCCAATGACTCCCATGTCATGGCTCTGAAGAACGCTCAGGTTAAGGGTACGCAGCCGACTGGAGGGGAAATCGAAGTGATCGAGATAATCACCAGACACCGGTAAAACGAAATGAGTGCCGGCATCCGCATCCCGGATGCCGGTCTCTAATTCATTCAACCCTTTGCTCGACGGCGGCGGTTCCAAATCATGCCGGCGCCGGCGAGAAGGGCGCCAGCCGCTACGATTCCGACTGGCAATGCCTGTGTTCGTTCAACTGTTGCGTAGCGTTTCTCAGGTAGAGGTCCCGATGGACCATCCGGACCATCCTTAATGGCCATTTGAAGCACCTGCGCGAAGTGGATGGCGTGCCGGTCGGTTTCCTGTTGGATCATTTCGCGGCAACTGAACCCGTCGGTTACAATGAGTTCGTCTTTGGGAGCCTTTCGCACAGCGGGAAGCAGGACACGCTCTCCGCAGTCCAGGCCCACTTGGTAATGATCGGCCTCATAACCAAACGAGCCTGCCATGCCGCAGCAACCGGAATCTGGTACCTCGCAGTCGACTCCCGCCTTTTTCAGTAAGTCGATCTCGGTTTCAAAATGCAATTGCGACTTGTGATGACAATGTCCATGTACAATCGCTTTGCGCTGCAGCCTGGGCGGTTGATAATCCTTCACCTTTTCTTGCAGAAACTCGCTCAAAATAAAGCTTAGCTGGTTCAGGCGCTTTGCATCCTCATCGCCGTAAAGCAAATTGGTAAGCTCATCCCGGAATACCGTCATGCAACTTGGCTCAAGACCTACTATCGGAATTCCGTCGCGAATCGGCTGGCGCAACGTGTCTACCACTTGACGGAGCAGACTCTTAGCGGTGTCCAGCATGCCGTAATCGTATAAAGGCCTGCCGCAGCAGAGACTTTGTCTGGGAACCTGGACCCGATAGCCGGCGTGCTCAAGAACTTCAACCGCCGCCTTTGCCACCGCTGGCGTGAAGTGATTGTTGAAGGTATCGGCCCACAAAATGACGGGCGGTTTGCCCACATTCCGGACTTCCCGCCGCGCGAACCATTGCTTGAAGGTTTCCGGGGCGAACGGCGGAATGTGGCGCTTCTGCGAGTAGCCGCCCAGCAGTTTCACCACACTGTTCAAGCCCGGCGTTTGCGTGAAAAAATTTGCGCTGGCAGGCATATGAGCGGCCACCCTGGACCACCAATAGATCAGGCCCGAAGTATAGGCGTAGCGGGGGCGCAGCCGGCCTTCGTAGTAATGCGAGAGGAACTCGGCCTTGTAGGTGGCCATGTCCACCTGCACCGGACAGTCGTGTTTGCAGCCTTTGCAAGAGAGGCATAGGTCCAGCGCCTCGCGCACCTCCTCATTTCTCCAGCCATCTTTCACCACATCGCCGCGGATCATTTCGTTCAGCAGACGGGCACGGCCGCGAGTGGAGTGTTTCTCTTCGCGGGTGACCATGTAGCTGGGGCACATGGTCTCATCGCCGCTTTCGTGACGGCGGCAGACCCCGGCGCCGACACACCGGTCGCTGGCCGAGGCAAAGCTATGATGGTCGTCCGGAAAATGGAAATGAGTCTTCACTTGGCGCAGGTTGTAATCGGTGCCCTCGCGAAGATTCTCGTCCACGCGGTAGGGGTCGATCACCTTTCCGGGATTCATCTTCCACTCGGGATCCCAAATTGCCTTGAACTCGCGAAAGGCGTTGATGATTTCCGCGCTGAACATGCGGGACAATAACTCACCGCGGGCCTGTCCATCGCCGTGTTCCCCGGAAAGCGACCCGCCATAGCTCACTACCAGGTCGGAAGCTTCCTCAAGAAAACGGCGCCATTTTTGAATGCCCTCGGCTGTCTCCAGATCGAACGTGAGCCGTGTATGCACGCATCCCTGACCGAAATGACCGTAGAGTGGTCCAACGTAGTTGTACTTGTCCATCAACTTTTTAAACTCGCGCAAATAGGCGCCCAATTTGTCGGGCGGGACGGATGCATCCTCCCAACCCTCATGGTTTTCCGGCATGTCCGGCACCTTCGCTGTCGCGCCCAGACCCTCTTCCCGCAGATGCCAGACCAGCTTCTCCTGCTTTGGATCGTCAAAGAGTTTCATGGGCGGAGGATTGCCGCGCTTCTTCATTTCGTCCATGCACTTGCGGGCATTGGCGTCGGCTTCGGCCTTATCTTTACCGCCGAACTCGATCAGCAGCCAGGCATTTCCTTCCGGCATGAAGTTCATGTCCGGAGGATGCAGGCCTTTTTTCTTCATATATTCGATGAAGGTGTCGTCCAGCGCTTCGAGACCGACGGGACCGAATTTCGCCGGCTCAACCACGTTATCGCCCGCTTGAAAGATGTCGGGATAGCCGAATACGAGCAGCGATCGAACCGGAGGATTGTAGACCAGCTTCGTCTTCGCCTCCAGCACGAGCACACAAGTGCATTCCGTGCCGACCAGGGCCTTCGCCACATTGAACCCCTGCTCCGGCAGCAGCGCGGGCAGGTTGAAACCGGATACCCGCCGCGGAATCATGGGGAACTCTTCGCGAATCCGATCGGCATATTTGTCGCGAAGCGCCTTGAGGCGGCCGTAGATCTCCCCTTTTCGCCCGCCTTCGCGAATGATGCGCTCCAGGTCCTGCTCACTGGTTGCTCCAACGGTAAGCCGCGTTCCATCGTAGGTGACGATGTCGAGCTCGTCGATATTGTCTACGGTCTCGCCTGACATCATGGAGTGAATACCGCAGGAATTATTGCCGATCATCCCGCCTAGCGTATTGCGGCTATGCGTGGCCGGATCCGGACCGAAGGTGAGTCCGTATTTGCCGGCCGCATTGCGCAATTCGTCAAGCACAATACCGGGTTGCACGCGCGCGTACTTCTGCTCCGGATTCATTTCCGTAATCTGGTTCATGTACTTCGAAAAATCGAGCAGAACCGCCACATTCACGGTCTGCCCCGGAATGCCCGTGCCGCCGCCTCGAGCGACAATGGGCGCACCCTGCCGCCGGCACACCGACAGCGTGTGCAGAACATCGTCCGCATTCTTAGGCAACACAACGCCGATCGGCACCATGCGGTAGTTGCCGGCGTCGGAGGCATACATGCCCCGGTCGCCATCGCTGAATCGCACTTCTCCTTTTACTCCCGAACTGAGCTCTCGTTTGAGAGCCGCAACATCGAGAGTCATTGTCGAAGTGGTGCCGGTTTGCATCCGGTTATCGATTTGAGTGGGCGGAGTCTTGGTGGTGATCCGGACGAAGGAATCGGACAGTTTGGTTTCTATGGTTGGCATGAGAGTTCCTTTAGAACAGGTTTCCTGTTTGGTTGAACGGCAGCGGAGAAGGGGGCTGAAGCACGTCAAGCTTCGGATTTCGCTTCACTTCATCCAGCAGCGATTCCGAGACCCACAGTTCATCCAGCTTGGCCGTATTCTTGATACGGCAAATGCGTGGAGCAGGGCCGGCGAGCGATGAGAAGAGACCCACTTCAATGGCTTCCTGATCGGAATCGAGCGCCAGCGGAAGTGGCCCTTCGCGAGTATTGCCGCCGGGTTCCGACGCGGTCAGCAGATTCACATAGCTGACGGCCGGGTCGTAGGAATCGAGGAATCGGCGCGTTGTGAAATCCGCCATCCCGATCCCCAGTCCGTTTCCGAGCGAGGGATAGGTAAGAGAGAGAACCACGATGCGCCGGTAGTCCGGTTTGTGGGGCGCATCCGAATTCCTCCAGAGCCCGATGATGTTGGGGTCCATCCCGCCTCCGGAGATCGTTTTTCCCAACTCGTCGACGATCAAAAGATCCAGATCCTCAAACGGGATTCGGGCAAGATGCTTCTTGGCGAAACGGAGCAGACGCATGTCGGCTTCGAGAAAGGCTTCGTAGGTGGGCGGCACCACTTCGATTGCGCACGGCTGCCTGTAGCCGTTTTCCACCACCGGCACGCCAAACAGGATTTTCGATTTGGCCAATTGCACCTTGGGCACGGCCCGCACTGAATCCCATAGAACGTGGCTGTGCGCCTGATGAGCGCCCACCTGCTTGCCCAACCCGATAGTACACATCTTCAGCAAGCCGGAGGCCAGCTCGCCCACCGATTCGGGATGCGTCTTGGTCCGTCCCAAAACAATGATGCCGTCGGCTTCGGCAGCGAACCGGTCCAGATGAGCGATAGCGCCGTTCTCCGAGGCCCCGAGTTCCTGCGTGTCCATGGTTGCACGGATGGGCGCTCCAGTGGATTGCTCGTTTACCCCGAGCCGGTGCAGTATTTCCGCCTGCCCTTCCGGTGTCGCCCCGCCATGGCTTCCCATCGCGGGAATGATGAATGGTTCACCGCCGCAGGATTTCACCGCATCCACGATTCCGGACAAAAGCTCGACAAGGCCCCCGATGCCGCGGCTGCCTGCGGTGATCGCCACCCTGGCGCCGGGTTTCACCTTTTCGCGTAGTCCGGAATCCATCAACTTCTGCCTGACGTCGCCGCGGACATCGTCAATGTGATCCGAGGGTAGATCCTGGCGCACGTGCGCCATCCCAGGCAGGCTCCGGCGGGGGAGCGGCATGGTCGGGTTAAATGACTTCACGGATTTTGTCCTCCATTACGGTCTTGATGATTTTCCATCCTTCCTTCTGGCCTTTCAGCAGGGCTTCGGCAAAGTGCACCGCCTGCTCCGTATTGACCTGGCCGGGCATGGGCGGCTCGCTTGGATCGACAACGGCCTGGATCACCGCGGGTCCGGGATGGGCCAACGCCTGGCGAAGCACGGACGCGGCTTCTTCCGGACGCTCTATGGTGAATCCAGCGGCTCCGCAATTGACCGCGAAACCCGCGAAATCGATCGGCTGCAGTTGCACTCCAAACTGTGGATTCCCATCGAGCACCATTTGTTCCCATTTGATCTCGCCCAGAACGTTATTTTTGATGACGATCACCTTGACGTTCAGGTTGTACTTAACCAAGGTGGCAATTTCGCCCATCAGCATCGTGAGGCCGCCGTCGCCCACAACGCACACCACCTGGCGGTCCGGATAAGCGACCGCGGCGCCGATGCTGTAGGGCAGACCGTTCCCCATGGTCGCGAGCAGTCCGGACAGTGAGAACTGCATCGTATCCTTGATATCGATGTAACGCGCGCTCCAGGTGGCGATGGTGCCGCTGTCCGACGAGACGATCGCATCGCTGTTAAGCAGCTTGTTCAACTCATACGTGACCACTTGCGGTTTCATCGGCATGTCGGTGCGGGTGCCGCGTTCTTCCATTAGCTTGTTCCAGCTCTCCATGCGCTTCTGCGATTTCTTCAGGAAGCTGTCGTCCTTCTTCGCCTCAAGCAGCGGGAGCAAGGCTCGCAAGACCGTGCGGCAATCGCCCACCAGGCCGGCGTCGGCGGGATGACGTAGGCCTATGCGGGTGGAATCGATATCGATTTGAACCGTTTTCGCCTTGCCCGGCTTGGGATAGAACTCCATGTAAGGGAAGCTGGTGCCTGCCACAATGAGCGTGTCGCACTCTTGCAATGCGTCCTGCGAGGGAGCGGTGCCCAGCAGTCCGATTCCGCCGGTGGTGTAAGGACTTTTATCCGGTACAACCGCCTTTCCCAGCAACGGCTTCACGATTGGACCCGCAACGGTCTTCGCCAGTTCCAGCACTTCCTCGCGTGCGCGAAGACAACCGCGGCCCGCAAGAATGGCGACCTTGGAACCTTTGTTGATGAGATCCGCGGCAGCTTGCAGCGCAGCCTGCGGAGGTACAGGATAAGCGGCGGTGTAGGTATCTGAACTGTGTTTGGGAACATTGGCCGAAGTGCGTTGGTCCTTCGACGTCCACTCCTGAATGTCCTTGGGGATGGTAATGTGCGAAACCGTGCGGCGCGCGAGCGACGTCTTGATCGCTTCGTCCAGCACATTCACCACATGCGCCGGCCCCATCACGCGCTGATTGTAGGCCGCTACATCCATGTACAGCTTGTCTAGATCCACGTCCTGCTGATAGTGGGTGCCAATCAGGTCATGGAAGGTGTGGCCGGTGATGGCAAGCACCGGTTGTCCATCGCACTTGGCATCGTATAGTCCGTTCAGCAGATGGATGCCGCCGGGGCCGGACGTCGCCAGGCATACACCAAGCCGTCCCGTGTACTTGGCATAGCCGCACGCGGCGAAGGCGGCGGCTTCCTCGTGACGGACCTGGATAAATTGGATCTTATCCTGGCGAGTTCGAAGGGCTTCGAATATGCCGTTGATTCCATCGCCTGGAAAACCAAATATCGTTTTCACGTCCCAATCGATCAATCTCTCGATCAGTAAATCCGCTGTTGTCTTAGCCATGCTTATTTCTCCTGTTTGCTGTTAGCCTGAGCCGCCGGATCGCGGGAGCGCAGAAACGCCAGAAGAGCATTCAGCTCTTGAGGCTTTAGATTTCCCGCGTATGCCGGCATATTATTTCCACCGTTCAGAATCCGTATGGTCATCTGATCGGCGGTCAATCGATCTCCCACGGCGGTGAGGTCCGGACCTCGCTGCCCTCCCTGCCCGGAAACGGTATGGCAGTACTCGCAACCCTTCCTGTAAAAGAGTTGGGCGCCGTCGGCAATCGGACCGTTGCTCGCATGAACGGTTTCCGGTGACAATGGGCGGGCTGAAAAATCGGGGGACCAGGGTGATCTCTGGCCGGCTATCCACAGAGTACCGATCCCTATGATCGCCAAAATAACGATCGCGACAGCCCAGGGCCGGCGGGAAGGACTTCGTTCCCCCTTATTGAAAAAGATCGGCAGAAGCAATAGAACCAGGCCGGCTGTAAGCGGCGCCAGAACAATCACGTACGATTCGGTTCCATGCGGAAGCTGCGCGAGCACGGCAAAATACCAGAGCAGATACCAGTCGGGCCTAGGATACGCCTCAATGATGGTGGGATCGGGAGGCCCGGTCAATTGCGGAGGGCCGAAGATCCAGGCGAGCACCACTATGCCAATGACCACCGCCACTCCGAACACCACATCCCGCCAGGCGGCATCCGGCCAAAACGGCCTGCCTTCCCGCTTTAGCAAATCCGCATACCAGGCCTTGTAGGTTTTCGGATCAACCGGGTGCCCCGCCCTGGGAGGCTCTGAGATGCCGTGCCGCAACACCAAAAACAGGTGCAAGCCGACGAAGGCGAAGATCAGCGCCGGAATGAAGAAGACATGATAGGCAAAGAAACGGCTGAGCGTCGCGCCGCCCACCGTTGTCCCGCCAAGTATCAGCTTTGCAAGCCAATGTCCGATCAGCGGAACACGGCCGGCCTGTTCGGCAGCAACGATTGTGGACCATACGCCGTCCTGATCCCAACGCAGCAATTGGCCGGTGAAACCCATTAGGATCGTCAGCCCTAAAAGCACCACGCCGAGTATCCAATTCATCTCCCTGGGGAATTTGTAAGATCCCGTAAGGAAGGTGCGGATCATATGGATGCCGGCCATCAACACCATCGCGGACGCGCCGAAGTAATGCATCCCGCGAAGAATGTTGCCGAACGCGGCTTTGTTGGTGATCCACTGGAGGGCGTCATACGCCTGGCCTGCTGAAGAAACATAGGCTGTGGCCAGGGCGATCCCGGTTACTACCTGAACAAAAAACGAAAACAGAGTTGCGCTGCCAAACACGTACTTCCATCCCGTACCGGGGGGCACTGGATGGCGCAGGATTGGACCAAGCACTTTCGATAGATCGGTGCGGTCGTCGAACCAGGCCCAGGCTTTCTTCAACAAATGCAAATTTGCTCCCGCTCTTAGGTAATCGGAGTTGGTCTGGTGAGAATCTCAACCAGGCCACCTCGCACTCTCACCGGGTATTGCGTTAACGGCTTGGGCGGAGGTCCAGCCGCCACTTCACCGTTCTTGTAGTAAACGCCTCCGTGACAGGGACACATAAACAGATCCGCATCGGGCAGCCACCGCACGGGGCAGCCGAGATGTGTGCAGTTGACGGAAAATGCCGTGAACCGGTGATCGCCTTCCCGGCGCAGCCAGGCGGCTGTTTTCCCGGTCACGCCGGCCCAAGCCAGCGGCGAGGCGTCTTGAAAGCTCACTTCCACCGTGTGGCCCTGTTGGAAACTGTCTGTACGTCCAACGGACCGCCACTCTTCCGCAACACTGCTCAGCAAGGGCCGGAGAAGAAATCCAAGTACTGGGACCCCGACGAACGCTGCCCCGAGTCCGCCAAGCCCTAGACTAAGCCGCGCGAGAAATTTCCGCCGCTGCGGCGTGATGTTCCCGCAATCAGGATTCATTCCGCACATCTCCAATCCAGCCGCGAAGGGCGAATACCGAAAGAGCCAAGCCGGCAATCGAGATCAGGATTGTCGTGATGATGCCCAAAAGCACGAGAACGATTCCCAGGGCCAGCGCCGCCGGCCAATACGAAGGAGACGGCAAGGTTGTGGGACGAGGCTTATTCCAGCCTTCCGGTTTTGAAAGCTCAGTCATCAGGCAATCTCTCCTTCGGCGCTAACGTAGTCTTTGGAGCGATACCAACGGGCAAACATCGCCATGATGGCTGAGAGGTAGATTAGACAGCCCGGAACCCACATGAGCAGTCCAGCCATCTGTTGATCTGTTTCGGCTGAAATGCCCCACCCGTCTCGAACGAGAGCCAGTACACGGCCGTCCCTATTCACAACGTTGGGAATCGAGTACGTCCCTGGCGATGTAAACGTCAGTAGAATCCCGATCACTGTACACGCCAGACACGCCGAAAATAGATAGGCAACGGCGGAGGGGACCGGCGAAAGCCGCTCTTCCCGCAAAGGCGACAGCACCGGCCACCAGAAGATGGTTCCCGCAGCAAGCAGGCTCAGATGCTCCAGAATGTGGAGAGGCTGGCTGGCAAGAGCGGCATTGAATAGCGCGGGTATATGCCAGAGCGCCATCGCTGCGATTCCAACGGTCCAGGTAAAGAGCGGCACGTTGAGTCGGATCAACGGCCGCCAGACGATTTTCCGCATCGCGCGGCTTGGTGTACCCATCAGGAGAAGCGCAGGAATAACCAGCACCAGCAGCATGTGCTTGGCCATATGTGCGCTGAAGAGGTAATCGTCTGCGAGCCGGTCCAGCGGCGATGCCAGCGCCACCAGCAAGAGAATGATCGCTGCCAGAAACGCCAGGAATCTCCGCGTAAAATGCAACCTCACGGCAACCGTATAAGCAATCAGGAGAGCGATGCACCCGATGAGCACCGATGGTTTCCAGTCCCATGCCGAGGTTAGGAATTCCCAGCTCGTCATAGTAGGGCCCCCAGATAAATAATGCTGAAAATCACGATCCAAACAACATCGACAAAATGCCAGTACAGAGCAATGCTCTCGAAGGCAATCCATTCCTTGCTGCCGATTGAGGAAAACCAGGCCATTCCGAGCATGGTCGTGAGCATCGCCAAACCGATCAACACGTGCAGGCCATGAAAGCCGGTGAGCGTAAAGAAAGAGCTGCCGAACAAGTTCCTGCTAATGGTCACGTCATGACGTAACAATCGCGCGTACTCAAGCCCTTGCCCGACGAGAAAAATGGCGCCAAGAGCGACAGTGACGAGCAACCAGCCCCGAAAATCGGAACGGCGGTTAGCCTTCAGCTTGTTCTGTGCTATCCAAACGGTTCCGCTGCTTGCGATCAGCAGGACTGTATAGATGGCGGTGACGCTGGGATCGAGGCTGCTCTTCGCGGTCGGGCCGCTCGATATCGCATTTCGATAATAGATATAAGCAAGGATTAGAAAGCCGAAAAATGCCGCCTCGGAAGCGAGAAACCAGGCCATGATCATCTTGCTCTTCTCCATTTGCATGATTACTGTCCATGCCTCCAGTCCGGATTTTCCGGATGCGCAAGGTCCCACAGAGGGCGGCGGCTTCGCACCGGAGGCACCCGGTCGAAGTTGTGGACCGGCGGCGGTGACGTTGTGGCCCACTCCAGCGTCCAGCCGCCCCATGGATTCTCTCCGGCCACCTGGCCGTTGCGCAGACTCACCGCCCAGTTCGCCAGAAATACCAGAACGGAAAGCCCCAAAACGAACGCCCCAATGGTGGAGGTCAGGTTCATCGCGGCCCACCACGGAAAGTCCGGGTAGGTGTACACACGCCGGGGCATACCCGCTAAACCGAGAAAGTGCTGAATGAAGAACGTGAGATTGAAACCGATAAACGTCAGCCCGAAATGCAGAATCCCTATCGGCTCGGACAGCAAGCGTCCGGTCATTTTCGGGAACCAGTAATAGACGCCGGCGAACATGGCAAAGAGCGTTCCGCCGAACAAGACATAATGCATGTGAGCGACTACATAGTACGTATCTGTCACTTGCCAATCGATTGGAACCACTGCAAACGTCACGCCGCTCAGTCCGCCAATGGTGAATGTGATCAAAAATCCCATGGCAAAAAGCATTGAGGTGGTAAACCGGATGGTTCCACCCCACATGGTGGCGATCCAGTTGAAAATCTTGACGCCGGTCGGCACCGCGATCAACATGCTGGAAGCGCCAAAAGCCAGGTCCCAGGCGTGCCCCAGGCCCAGGGCGAACATGTGGTGAGCCCAGACTCCCAGGCTGAGCAGGGCAATGGCGACCGTGGAAGCGGCTACAAAGCCGTACCCGAAGATCGGCTTCCGTGAAAACACCGGGATCACCTCGGAGATGATCCCGAATGCCGGCAAGACCATGATGTAGACTTCCGGATGCCCAAACGACCAGAAATAGTGTTGCCAGAGCACCGGCGAACCGCCGCCAAGCTGCGTAAAGAAATGAGCGTTCAACTGGCGGTCAATCAGCAGCATCACTAGCGACGCGTTCAACGCCGGCAGAGCCGCGATAATGAGAAACGAATTCACCAGCACCATCCACACGAAAAGCGGAACCTTGCGAATCGACTGGCCTGGCGTCCGGAGCGCGAAAATCGTGACGATGAGATTCAGTCCGGCCGCGACGGTGCCCACGCCCACTCCCAGCAATCCCAACGCCCAATAATCCAGGCCCGTCTGCGAGGAGTACGGCTTTTCGCTAAGCGGCGCATAGCTGAACCAGCCTGCGGCAGGAGCCCCGCCCGCAATGAAACTGAAATAAAGGAGCAGACCGCCAAAGAGCAACAACCAAAAGCTAAGCGCGTTCAGGCGGGGGAACGCCATATCGGACGCGCCGATCATGAGAGGAACCATGTAGGTTGCGAATCCCAGCAGCGCCGGAACAACGACAAGAAACACCATGGTTGTCCCATGCATGGTGAAGATCTGGTTATACATTCCCGGATCGAGAAATGGAAGTCCTGGCCACGCAAGTTGAAGGCGCATTAGCAACGCCTCCAATCCTCCAATGATGAAAAAGAATGTGGTGGTGAGCAGGTACAGGATTGCAATCTGCTTATGGTCAACCGCCGAGACCCAGCTCAGTAGGCCCAGCCAGAGCCTGCCGCCGCTGACTGGCATCGGGAGAGGAGCTGCCGGGGAGAAAGGGATATCGCTCATTGCAGAGACTCCAGATAAGCGGTAAGCGAAGTGATATCGGCTTCGGCCAGTTGCAGGTTGGGCATCTTGGTTCCGGGTTTGACCGCTCCGGGATTCTTCAGCCACTTGGAAAGGTGTTCCGGCGTATTTGTTAGACGCTCAGCCGCAAGCATTTTGCGGCTGGCCATGTGGGTCAGGTCGGGTCCAATGTGCTCCTTGGCGCCAGTGCCTCTGATGGCGTGACAATTTACGCAAGTAAGCTCCTGAAATCGTTGCGCGCCAAGTTCCGCCTGTCCGCCCAGCGAGCTCCGCGCCGGTTCTGCTTCGTGCTTCTGCCACGAATCGAACTTTTCAATCGGGTCACCGATCACGCGAAAGCGCATCCAGGCATGTTGCGCTCCACAATACTCGGCACATGCTCCAAGGTAGGTTCCGGGCTGGTCCACATTGATCCAAATGTGCCGCTGGAGTCCGGGGACCGCATCCATCTTGCGGCCTAACTGCGGAACCCAGAAGTCGTGAATCACATCCCCGCTTTGCACTCGAATTGAGAAATTCCGCCCCACGGGTAAATGAACCTCATTCGCGGTCACCGCGCCAGACCTGGGATATTCCACATCCCACCACCACTGGCGGCCGGTAATGACGACATCGGGTTGCGAAGCCGGTGGGGGATCGACGGCACTCATCGTGGTCCACGTTAATCCAAAAAGAACCAACAGGATCAGCAGAGGAATTACGGTCCAGGTGATTTCGAGTTTTTGATTTCCGAAATTGGCCGGCGGTTCGACGTACTGAGACCAACTGCCATAGCGGTATGCGCAATAGAAGACCAGCCCGGTAACCAGAATGAATATCACCGCGCATACGGCCAGCGTGAACACGAACAAGCTGGCGATCCCGTGTGCTTGCGGAGATTGAGGGTCGAAGGTGCTGATCTGCATGGAGCCGCTTTAATGATTAGAGGTTTATTTCCCGGCATGGAAAGCGTTAGTAACCGGGAAAAATTGGCTACACTGTCCCACCGGTGAAACCGGGTGGGATCGAGCTTGGTCTACCTATTTGTAAGGTTGATGGAAGCTCACTCTGAGCTTTCGGTTTTGCAAGGCCTCAACAGAACGAAAGGAGCAAGGATGCGTTTCACGGATAAGGTTTGCATTGTGACCGGAGGAGGTTCGGGCATCGGCAAGGCGGCCTGTAAGCAGTTCTCACATGAAGGAGGGAAGGTGCTGGTGGTGGATATAAACGATCAGCACGGCAACCAGACCGTCCAGGAAATCGTTCAGGCAAAAGGAGAGGCCGTCTTCGCCAAGTGCGACATCGGCGATCCAAATGAAATCAAGGCCGCGATAAAAACCGCCGTGGACAAATGGAAAAAGATCGATGTCGTCGTCAACGACGCCGCGATGATGACCTTCAAACCGATTCTCGACTTGCCCGACGAAGACTTCGACAGGGTTCTGAACGTGAATCTGCGCTCCGTCTTCTTTTTCTGTAAATATTCGGTGCCGCACATGCCGCAAGGCAGCGCCATCGTCAACATCAGTTCCGTCCACGCTTATGAAACGACAAAGAACGTAGTCCCTTACGCCACCTCGAAGGGAGGTATGGAAGCGTTCACCCGAGGCTTCAGCGAGGAGCTTGCTTCGAAAAAGATCCGGATCAACTGTGTTGCTCCCGGAGCCGTTGACACGCCGATGCTCTGGAATAATCCAAATGTTAAGAGCGGCGTTGAAAAAGTGAAAGGCGCCATCGGCAAACCGGAAGACATCGCCGCAGCTATCTGCTTTCTCGCCGCGCCCGAAGCCCGCTTTATCACTGGAACCAATCTTACGGTCGATGGCGGCCGGCTGGACATTCTTTAATAAGGATACTCCACATGGCGCAATTCATGTTCGCCACCGGCATTGAGAACAGCTACCCAACCATTGAATGGAAGGGAAAGAAAATCCGTCAGGATGAGTTGGCCAAGACGAAGCACTATCAACATTGGCGCGACGACTTCCGTCTGCTCGATGAGCTTGGAATCGAATATCTCCGCTACGGTCCGCCTTACTTTTCCGCCAACCCCGGTCCAGGAAAATACGACTGGGGCTTCACCGATGAGACCTTCAACGCTCTTCATGCGCAGAAGGTCACGCCAATCGCCGATTTGTGCCATTTCGGCCTGCCAGATTGGCTTGGAAATTTTCAAAACCCCGATTGGCCCAAGCTGTTCGTTGAGTTCGTCCAGGCGTTCGTCACTCGCTTCCCATGGATCCGGTTTTACACCCCGGTCAATGAAATTTTTATCGCGGCCACGTTTTCGGCACGATTCGGCTGGTGGAATGAGCAGTTGAAGTCGGAGAAGGCTTTCGTCACCGCTCTCAAGCACCTTTGCCAGGCCAACGTGATGGCGATGCACGCCATCTTAAAGCAACGCCCGGATGCGATTTTTATCCAGAGCGAATCCACCCAGTACTTCCATCCCGAAGACCCCGATTCCGAAGAACATGCGCGCACGTTTAATGAGAAGCGGTTCCTGGCGCTGGACCTGACTTACGGCCATCATATTAACGTCAGCATGTACCAATACTTGCTCGATAACGGCATGACCGCCGATGAGTACCAGTGGTTTTTGGGCCACCATGTGAAAAGCAGGTGCGTGATGGGGAACGACTATTACGAGTCGAATGAAAGCCTGGTCCATGCCGATGGCAGTATTTCGCCTGCCGGCCAAGAAATCTTCGGCTACTATCCGATCACAAGCCAGTATTTCCAACGTTACCGCCTGCCGGTAATGCATACCGAGACCAATTACCCGGAACCGGATGCAGTGAAGTGGCTTCAGAAGGAGTGGGCCAACGTTCATAAGCTGAAGCAGGACGGAGTGCCTCTGCTTGGGTTCACGTGGTATAGCCTTCAGGATCAAGTGGACTGGGATACGGCGCTTCGGGAAGATAACGGCACCGTAAATCCGCTCGGCCTGTGCGATCTTGATCGCAAGATACGTCCCGTTGGCCACGCATATAAGAAGCTGATCGGCCAATGGCGGAAGACGCTTCCGACCGAGAGCGGCGTCCTGCAGATATGTCAATAAGCGCGGAAAACTCTCCGCTGGTTGGTGGGCTGCCGCCCGTAGTTCTGCGCCGCCAGAAAACCTCGGACGGAACAGCACCGGAGTTTCTCGAAGTCACGCTGCTGCCCGGCCGCGGCATGAACGTTTTTCAGATCCGAGCTTCTTTTCCCGGTCTGGGCGAGTTTGACATGCTCGCTTCGCCTCCGCTGGAAGAAGCCGCGCAACCACTAAACGGCGGCCCGGACGACTTCATGGGAGTCCATTCCTTCCGCTTTGGCGGAGCATTGCTGGTTCCATTTGCGAACCGGATTCGGGGACGTCTGCTGCCGGATGGCTGCACCATCGAAACCAAGATCCTGAACCGCGATGTCCGGCTTCCGGCGGACTGGCACGGAAAGCATCCCGGTGCGGAAAAGTGCGCGATGCACGGATTGATTCTCGCCTCGAAGATGGACGTTGTTGAGCGGAGCGATGAGCACGTGACGGCCACGCTGGACGCGGGCGATTTTGAAGGCTACTGGCTGTTGAAAACGGAAATCAGGGTAGAGGCGGCGCTTCGCTCCGAGTCGGTCGAGTTTTCGGTTACCACCCGGAACGCCGCTCTTGAGCAAGGTGCCGAGCAACTTCCCATTGGCATCGGCTGGCATCCCTATTTCGCCTTGCCCAGCAAGCGCCGCGAACAAGCCCGCCTGCATCTGCCAGCTCACCGGCGCGTTCTGGTCAACAACTACGACGATGTTTTTCCAACCGGACAAACCGTAGCCGGGACACCCTATGATTTTACCGCGCTCGAGGGAGCGACTCTCGGGTCTTTATATTTCGATGACGGCTTTGTCGATCTGCGGAAGACGCCCGACGGTCGCACCATAATTGAGATCCTTGACCCGGCAGCTCACTATGGCGTGCGCCTCACCGCGTTGTCGCCATCGGTCGAGGCTCTGCAGGTGTACTCGCCGCCTAACAAGTCATTTGTGGTTGTGGAACCTCAATTCAACTGGGCCGACCCATTCAGTGCGGTCTGGCCGCCCGGTACGCCCACCGGCATGGTCATCCTCGATCCGGGCCGGCAGGTGACGTGGGCGGTGCGGTGCGAACTGTTCGTAACATGAGGTCCCAACGTGGAGGTATAGTATGGCATGGTCGAAGACGCGAACAATCGCCGTAGCCGGAGCCAGTATTGGTGGCGCTCTATTAGGATGGAAACTGTGGCAGGAATCGGAGATCCGCAAGAGGAACCGGCATCTGCGCCGTAACCAAAAGATCGTTATTCTCGGGGCCGGTTTTGCTGGCGTCAACGTCGCGCAGGAACTCGCGAAGCTCCTTCCCGGCGATCGGGATGGGCAGATTAGCTTAGTCGATCAGAACAACTTCCTGCTGTTCACTCCCATGCTCACTGAGGTTGCGGGAGGCGAACTCGGTCCGGAACACATCGTGGTGCCTCCACGCAGGCTGTCACCGCGAATCACCTTTGAGCAGGGGCAAGCCGATGACATCAATCTCAAGAAAAAGTCTGTAGTTCTGGATATTGGGCCAGATGGCGCAAGCAAGCGCACATTGAAAGCCGACCACCTTGTAATCGCTCTAGGATCCGTGCCCAACTTCCATGGAATTCCTGGAGTTGAAGAGCATTCTCTCTCCATTAAGAGCGTTGCCCACGCCACCGCAATTCGCAATCGTGTCATCAGATCCCTGGAGCAGGCGCATTGGGAGAAGGACTCGGAGGTTCGCCGTGAAATCCTCACGTTCGTAGTCGGGGGCGGCGGCTATACGGGCGTGGAGACCATGGCCGCTGTGAACGATCTGGCCAGAGAGAGCGTCCATGACTATCCAAATATTTCGCCTGAAGATATCCGCGCTCTGATTATCGAGACGACTGACCGTCTTCTCTCCGAGCTCAGTCCGGATCTGGCGTCCTTCGCGCAAAAGAAGCTGGAGCAGCGTGGCGTCGAGGTGTTGTTGAAAACGAAGATCACCCATGCAACCGGGAACTACGTGGAATTGGAAGGCGGGAAGCGCATTCCGGCCAGGACTCTTATTTGGGCCGGAGGAATTACACCGAATCCTTTAGTAGAAAAGCTCGATTGCAAACGTGGACACCATGGCGGGATCGTGGTGGATGAATTCTGCGCCATACCGGATCATCCCGGTGTCTGGGCGCTTGGCGATTGCGCTGAAGTTCCCAAGCAGGGATCGGACGGCTTCTATGCACCCACTGCCCAGAATGCCACACGCGAAGGCGCTTTGGTCGCACAGAATATCGTCGCTATTCTACGAGGACAAACGCCGAAGCCGTTCATCTACGAACCGATTGGGGAACTCGCCCTGGTTGGAAGACACTCGGGCGTCGCCAAAATCTACGGACACCACTTCTCGGGATTTTTAGCATGGGCTATGTGGCGGGCGATTTATCTATCGAAGATGCCAGGCACGGCCCAGCGCTTTCGAATTCTGCTCGATTGGACGCTTGATTTCGCGTTCGGACGCAGCATCGCGGAGTTCCCGGTGGATCGCCCGGTGAACAGTTCCCCGAAGACCTGACGGTCATTACTCCATAGCCCAAGTGGAAGTAAGTGAAGACGGCAAACGATCTGGGGCCATTGCACCGAAATTCACATTCCGGTTGGCCGGGCAGTGAAGTATGGCTGCGGCGGACCGTCCAAATCTGCCTTCGGCGGCTCAGCACGCGCTGGGCTTGAGCGGCGATACTCGTGCACGGATCACGAGACTGCAAAACGTATCAGACATCTGGCCGGCGGCATGAGCGTGGACGGCATCACCTACCCGTCGGTGGACGAACCCACGGTCTTCTCTCATCCGCTCTGCCCGAACACCTACAGGATGGCAAGTTCCTGGGCAACGAAGGATTTGAAACATACGAACAGGCCGGCAAGAAATCCAAATAGAAAGAAGCGCCGCTTTACTGCCGCAAGCTGACGGTGTCGGGGCCTGGAAAATCCTTCGGCACTTTCTGCGTAATAGTTCCACGCGCGGCCCACTCGGCGCCACGCTGCAGCGTGGTGATGAAACCTACGCATTTCATCGCTTCCGTGCCGTGCCCTAACGTGGTATGAAACACGCGCCCCTTTCCGTAGGCAATGGTGAACAGCGCCGGCTCATTTTCTCCGGTGCCTCCGGTCGACTTATCGGAGAACGCGGTTGCCAACAGCTTCATGTTCTGCGCGGGTCCACGCAGGCTGTCGTATAGCTCGTCGGCCGCGTGCATCCAGACAACCGGCAGGTCCGACATGATGGGATCTTTCGTCTCAAACGTTTTCACCTGGAACGGGTGGCGTTCGCCGTGATGGCCGGCGGGGCCAGGCCGATCGTTCAGCACCACCTCGTTATTCCGCACACGAACCATGGGACCGTCCTTCTCATTTCGTTCGCCCCAGCCCCCCAGTCCGATCATTAGGTTATACGCTTTCCATTCCGGGAATGAGTTGTCCGCGCCATGGTAGGAGACAAACCCGCCGCCTTCGCGCACGAATTTCTCAAACGCCTCTTTCGTAGCCGCCGCCCAAGGGTCTCCGTTGTAATTCGAGATCACTACTCGATACGCCGCGAAATTGGGCTTGAATCCGCTCATGTCCGCACCCTTGGCCGGGGATGTCGCCACCTCCACCTGAAATAGCTTGGTCTCTTCAAGCAGCTTTTTCAGAACCGGCGTAGTCTGCTGCCAATTGTGATTGTTTTGCCCGTCCACGATCAACGCTTTCATCCTGGGTGCAGCGAAAATCACCGATGAGAAGAGCAACAGAACCATCGAAAGGCGGCTAAACATACCTGGATCATAGCAACGCTGTGATAGAATCCCCAATTCCGGGAGGGAACGCTTCAACATGAGAGCTGTTTTAACGATGGTTGCACTCCTGTCAACTGTCAATGCATTCGCAGAAGTAAAGATCCTTCAAAATTTCACTCTGATCGATGGCAAAGGAGGGAAGCCGATTCCCGATGCCGTGATGGCGATCGATAACGGACGCATCACATATGCCGGTCCGAAAGCTGGATTTAAAACTCCAGCAGGCGCCACAACCACAGATCTTACAGGCAAGTTCATCATGCCCGGCATCATTAATCTTCACGGGCACCTTGGCAATACGATTGACCTTGTGCAGGACCCGAAGAACTTCACGCGCGCGAATCTTGAGAAGAACCTGAAGCTTTACGCCTCATATGGAGTCACCTCGGTGCTCAGCATGGGCACCGATAACGATCTCGCGTTTAAGGTCCGGGCGGAACAACGCGCCGGGCGTCCAACCATGACCCGCATCTACACCGCTGGCCGGGGATTCACCTGCGTGAATGGCTATCCCACCAAGGCGCAGGGCATGAAGGGCGTCCCCTACGAAGTTGCCACTCCCGCCGATGCGAAGAAAGACGTGGATGAGGATGCGGCGAAGAACGTAGACGTCATCAAGATCTGGGTGGACGACCACTTGGGCGCTTATCCCAAGATTCCGATTGAACTCTCCAAGGCGATTATCGACGAAGCCCGCGCGAAGAATCTGAACACCGTCGCGCATGTGTTTTATCTCGATGACGTCAAGAAGCTGGTTGATGCCGGACTTCACGGACTGAGCCATAGCGTGCGCGATAAACCGGTGGACGCCGAACTGATTGCCAGCATGAAGAAACACGGGGCATGGCAGCAGGCCGCGACGCTGACGCGGGAGATCTCCACCTTTATTTACGCCGAGCCGCAGGCATTCTACAACGATCCGTTTTTCACGCGGTCGGTTTCGCCCAAAGTGATTACTACGCTGAAGAGCCCCGAATACCGGAAGAGCATCACGGCCGATCCTCATTTCGCGCAGTATCCTGCATTTCTGGAGACGGCGAAGAAGAATCTGAAGAGGCTTGCCGATGCTGGCGTGAAGTATGGCTTTGGCACGGACACCGGCCCGCCGGCGCGCTTTCCCGGCTACTTTGAGCACTGGGAAATGGAACTGATGGTGGATGCCGGACTCACGCCGATGCAGGTGATTCAGGCGGCGACGAAGAACTCCGCTGAGTTCCTAAACGTATCGAAAGACTTTGGCACGCTGGAGGCAGGGAAGTGGGCGGACCTCATCGTGCTTGGAAAGAATCCGCTCGACAACATTAAAAACACGCGCACTCTTGAAACCGTATTCATTGCAGGAAATAAGGCGAATTAAATGAGAATCCAAAAAATCGTTATAGCCGGTGGGGCCCCCCTCACCTTAATATGTTGCTGGGCAGTGGGACAGCAACGGCAGAAAGAAGAACCTTCCTGGGCTCCCAAGCCGGACGCCAAGACCATATGGAAGGCGCCCATGAAGCCGCACACCAAACTGGCGGATGTGAAGGCGGCGCACAAAGGGCAAAACTCGTGGCGGCAAGTGGTGGTGGACGACGATCATCTGAAGGCCGAATACATTGCCATGGCGCCCGGAGAGAAAGTTGGCCGCCGTTTCCACCCGGATACGCGCGAATGGTGGGTCATCATGGACGGGCAAGTCAAGTTCGATATCGAAGGGCAGGACTCCTTTGTCGCCACCAAGGGATCGATGGTGCAGGTTCCGATGCAGACCATTTACTCCATGGAAGCGGTTGGCGACAAGCCGGCGATGCGGTTCGAAGTGAACATCGCGAAGGCACACCTGCTCTATCCGAAGGACGTGGAGCCGCCGAAGACCACCGGAATCGAATGGATCCCAGTACTGTTGAATCGCAAGCCGATGGGCTACAACCTCACCAATAAGCCGGTTATCAACCTTTATGAGCTTGCGAAGGATCCGAAGTACAGGGGCAGCCGTTTCATTCATGACGACCGTGCGGTCTCCAATATCATTTACGGATACGAGAAGGATCTTCCTCCGGTTGACCCGAAGAACCGCGGTCACTACCATGCGGAATGCGCCGAGTTCTGGCTTATCATGGCCGGGCAGATCAGCTATCCAATGGAGTACACCGGCACCATTATCGCGGATGAAGGCGATGTGGTGTATGCGCCTCCGTACACGTTCCATGCACCTAGATTCCATGGGCCGGGGCCATCGTGCCGGCTGGCAATGAACGGTTTCACGAATATCGCGCATCTACGAGACGCACCTCATTAATGACTGAGCGGCCAACGCGAGTCCGGCACGTTGTCCTCTGGCTCACGGTGGCGGCGTACATGATCACGTACATGGATCGTGTGGTGATCTCTTCCGCCGTGCCCGTAATACAGCGTGAGTTTGGCTTTACATTGGTCACCGTGGGCTGGATACTCAGCTCTTTCCGGTGGGGATATGCTCTTTTCCAATTGCCCGGCGGTTGGCTTGGCGATCGATTCGGGCCACGCCGGGCGCTGACCTGGATTGTAACCTGGTGGAGCCTTTTCACCTCGCTTACGGCGGTGTCATGGAATCTCACGTCGATGCTCGTCTTCCGCTTCCTGTTCGGTGCGGGGGAAGCAGGTGCATTCCCTACTGCAACGCGTTCACTTTCGCGCTGGATCTTGCCGGCTGAGCGTGGCTATGCGCAAGGCATCACGCATGCGGGTTCGCGGTTGGGCGCGGCACTCACCCCGCCGCTGGTTGTCTTACTGATGAGCATATACGGCTGGCGCGCGACGTTCGCCGTCTTCGGAACGCTCGGGATTGCATGGGCTGCCGTTTGGTTTTGGTATTACCGCGACACGCCGGACGATCACTCCGGCGTCAACGCCGCTGAACGAAATCTGATTCATTCGTCGATGGGTGGCCCCCGGTCCCGCATCGCGAAGTTGGTTCCGTGGAGGAGAATCCTCTCCAGCTCAACTCTCTGGTATCTCTCGTTGATGTACTTCTGTTATGGCTACTGCCTTTCGGTTTACCTGGACTGGTTTCCGAAGTACCTTAACTCGCATCGCCACTTCGACCTGAAGCAGATGGGCTTCTATGCGAGCCTGCCATTGCTGGCGGGGACATTCGGCGATCTTTTGGGCGGCGTATCGTCCGATTTCTGGCTGAAGCGCACGGGTAATCTGAAGATGGCGCGCCGGGGCGTCGCCGTAACTGGGTTTCTGATTGCAGCCGCTGGAATTATTCCCGCAACGCTCACCACCGACTCCGTCCTGAGTGTGTACTTCAGTTGTATCGCGTTTTTCGGCCTTGAACTGACCGTCGGCGTTTCCTGGGCGCTGCCCCTCGATATCGGCGGCGACTTTGCGGGATCGGCCTCCGCGGTCATGAATACCTGCGGTAACATAGGAGGCGCAATTTCTCCTTTGCTGCTGGCCTATCTGGTACGCGGTTATGGCTGGAACATTCCATTCCTTGTGGCTGCCGCCCTGTGTTTGGTGGCCGCCGCACTATTCTGTAAAATCGATGCAGGCAAGCAAATATTCGCGGAGGCAAGATGACAATCAATCCTAAGAAGTGCGTGGCGTGCGGCAACTGCACCTACGTGTGCCCGATGGGCGCAATCTACATAGATCCGGTGATCAAACGCGCCACCATCAACCGCACCGAATGCGTGGAGTGCTATGCCTGCTACAACGGATTGAGTCAGGAGCAGTTGAACCCCACCGTGGTCCGGACCATGCGCAAGATCTTCCAGAAGATGCGGCTGCGTTTCGACCCCGAGCCGGACGTATGCCCGACGTCCGCGTTTGAGCCCGATGAACTCACTTGGCCACGAGTGGTCCGGCGCGCTTTCTCCGACCCCAGGGTGCCGCATGAATCGACGGGCATCGAAGGCCGGGGGACGGAAGAGGTGAAGACCAACGACGTCTCCGACCGCGTGAGCGTCGGCGAAGTGGGATTCACGATTGAATTCGGGCGTCCCGGCGTTGGCGTCTGGTTCCGCGATATTCAGAAAGCCTGCTGGGCGCTGGCGAAGGCCGGCGTTAAGTTCGAGAAGAAAAATCCCATCACCTCACTGATGAGCGACGTCGCCACCGGCACGATCCAGGGTGACGTGATGGGTGAGAAGCTGATGTCGGCGATCATCGAAATCAAGGTGCCGGTCGCCCGCACGGAAGAGATTGTCCGCCTGGTGTGGCAAATCGAGAAAGAGGTGGACACGGTGGTCGTGCTGGGCGTTGGCACCCGCTGTGACGCCGACGGCGAAGAGAACGTGGTGGCGCCGATTCTGGAGCGCCTCGGCTACAAGTTGGAACGCGCCAAGACGAACACCGGCCTCGGCCGCATCACTAACAGCAGCGAAGACCGGACAAATGAACCCGCAAGTGTAGGAGCAGGGAAATGACGAATACTCTTCACCGCTTCGGCGATGCCGAAAGTTTTCGAGACGATTACATTGTGTTCGCCATCGCGAGCCGTGGCAAGAACGACGAAGGCGCGCTGGAAAAGCTACAACGATTTTTGAGAATGGCGATCCCGTTTAAGCCAGTAAACCTCGGCGATGCGCGTAATGGCGGCTCGCTGCGCCCGTGCAAGAAGATGCACCCCACGTCGCATTGGAATCGCGATATGAAACCCGATTTCGAGGCGGTGGTGAAGGGATTTACTCACATCACCACGGCGGCGGCAGTGTTCGACAGCCGCGTCGCGGCCGAGGACTTCTTCAAGGCGGTGAAGGAAGCCGAACTCGGGTTGAGCATCAATATCTCCACCAGCGTCGATGGCGCTGAGCAGTGCTGCCATGTGGCGGGAGTGCCGCGGCACAGCGTCGGCTATTCGCTCGGGTTTGAAGGCAAGACCGAAAAGCTTCCCAACTCGCAAGTCTTACTGCTCTCAACGATGTGCGGGCACGGAATGGTGGCGAATTCGCTTGCCAAGAAGATGATCGACTGGGTAAAGGAAGGCCGCCGCACTCCCGAGGAGGCTGCGTCGTATCTGCAACGCTTCTGTTCGTGCGGCGTGTTCAATCCGTCCCGCGCGAAACGAATTCTTGAAGATGCAAGGGTGAGCACAAAGTGAAACGAAGACTACTGGTTCTTGCGGCGTTGCCGCTGATTGCTTTCGCACAGCAGAAGAAAATCGTGGCGATCTCGATGGGAGACGGCTTCATCGAGCAACTCAACAGCGTGACCCCCAACGTGAAGGTGGTCGCGGCCGATCCGAAGAACATGGTCGCCCAGGTTGCCGACGCCGATGCTATCTTCGGCACCATCAGCCCGGAGTTGTACAAATCCGCGAAGAAGCTGAAGTGGGTGCAGACCTACAGCGCCGGCGTGGAAACCTACCGGTTTCCGGAGTTCCTCAACAGCGATGTCACGCTGACCAATTGCAAAATCATCCAGGGTCCGAATATCGCCGATCATGCGTTCGCGCTGCTGCTTGCGCTGACGCGGGACCTGTACCAGATTATCCCCGCCCGAACGAAGGAAAAGCAGGAGCGGAATACGTATCACCCGATTGAGCTACGGGGCAAGACCGCGCTCATCGTGGGAGTTGGCGGAATTGGACAGCAGATCGCACAACGGGCGCAGGCCTTCGGTATGACCGTCATCGGTGTCGATCCGAAAGAGATGCCGCTGAATCCGTACGTCAGCAAGATGGTATTTCCCGATCGTCTGGATTCTGTGATTGGGCAGGCGGATGTGATCTTCATATCCGCTCCGCATACTCCGCAAAGCGAAGGCATGATCGGGGCGAAGCAGTTTGAATTGATGAAGAAAGGCGCTTACTTCATCGCCGTTTCGCGCGGCAAGCTGTATGATACGTCGGCGCTGGTGAAGGCACTTGATTCGCAGCGGCTCTCCGGCGCGGGGCTGGATGTTACGAATCCCGAACCGCTGCCGCCGGGTCATGCGCTGTGGAAGTTTGAGAACGTGATCATTACGCCGCACATCGCGGGGCAGTCGGACAGCGTGCAGGGACGGCGCATCGATCTGATGAAAGAGAATATCGCGCGCTTCGACAAGGGCGAGCCGATGCTCAACGTAGTGGATAAGAAGAAGGGCTACTGATCCAGTCCGCTCTCGGTGAGCGGCCCTATATTCAATTTTCAAAGATCTCGACACTTGAAACGCGGATTACTATCCGTGTTTCTGAACCCAGATTACATGGTTGGCCGATTCGACTAAAACGGCCAATGCCACCGGCGGGCTTTGCCTTCAGGGGATTACGCGTTGAAAATATTTGTGATTACGAATCGATGCGGCAGATATAGCCGCCGCTTGGGCTGCCGTTGCTGCCGCCGCCCGGTGCGATTCCGGCGTCGGAGTAGTACATTTTTCCTTTGTACATATCCATGCCGTGCGGGTCTGGATCTTGACCTTTCACCAGTTTGATTTCATCCAGCACTGCGCCGTCCTTTACGTTCAATTTCTGGATGATGTAATCGGTCGAGTGGACTACCCAGATTCCGGGAGGGTCCCAGGCGAGGCCGTGCGCCCGGTCGTAGTGTACCGGAGTCTTGTGGAGGATCTGGAACGTCTTTGCATCCACTTGGCAGAGGACTTTCCACTTGAAGCACGTCATCCAAAGCGTGCCGTCTACGTAGAGAACACCATGGACGCCGCCGCCATCGGGATTCGGATACCGGGCCACCGTCCTGCCGGTTGCGGGATCGACTTTGACAATCTCGCCGGAGGTTGCGTCGGTTGGTTTTAGGTCCCGGCCGATTGCTTTGCCGTTTGCGCCCATCCATAGATAGCCGCCGCCGTATGCGAGCCCGCTGGTATTTGACGATTCTGTCTCGACCTTCTTCAGCACGTTGCCGGTTTTCCAGTCCAGCAGGTATGCGCGGTCCGTAGTCTGCTCGCCGACCCACAAGCCTTCGGGCGTTGATTCCAGTGCGTTCGGATGTCCGTCGGGTGACTTGTACAGTCTGGTCACTTTTACAGATTCACGCGCCAGCAAGGGCGCGGCCATCATTGCTCCAAGAAATGCGCGGCGCGGGATCATAATGCCTCTCCTCGAATTCTTACCAGACTACGATTGATCGCCTTGAGATTCGGAACGCCGGCCAGACCCATGTCGAGAGCCAGTTCGGTGCGCAGCAGTTCGATCACGCGTTCTACTCCCGGCTGCCCGAATGCAGCCAGACCCCATAAATACGGTCTTGCGACGCACACTGCCTTGGCGCCGAGGGCCAGCGCTTTCAATATGTCCGTGCCCCGGCGGAAGCCTCCGTCCACCAGGACTGGAATACTGCCGTTCACGGCTTGTACTACTTCGGGTAATGCCTCAATGGTTGCGCCTACATGGTCGAGCTGGCGGCCACCGTGGTTCGAGACCAGAATTCCGGAGACGCCGCTGTTGACCGCGATCAC
>JBBPYD010000168.1:0-4305 GCA_038200305.1 Bryobacterales bacterium | reverse complement strand
ATGAAGATCCCCGGGACGTAGAACTTAAAGACAAAAGCAATAACAACTTCTTCCCGCTGCCTCGTTTTTGGCTTGCAAAAACAGAAGTTGACGATCGCTTTGGCGGACGATACCGCTGGCAAGTGGGCTACAGGAGAGTTACTGGAAGCACAGTGTGCTTTCGGTGGGCCTGCGTAAAGAAGGCGAGCCGACCTATTTCTGGGAGGAATCGCCCAGGATTCGGCGCACCGAAGTGCGTCCGACTCGGAGCCGACGGGCGATCTCAGCTTTGGCGACGCCTGCGCGATGTAGTCTCCGAATCTCGGCCGCGTGCGCGACTGCCGTTGCGGGCCGGCCCAGACGTTTACCGTTCTGCCGGGCTTGGGCCAAGCCAGCTCGAGTTCGCTCACCCAGGATCTCCCGTTCGAATGCAGCGAATACGGCCAGCAGCCCCGCCATCGCTCGGCCCGCGGGTGTAGTGAGGTCCAGCGCCTCGGTCAGCGACACGAAGTCCACTCCGAGACGCTCCAGTTCCTGGAGTGTCGCCAGCAGATCCGTTACCGACCGGCCCCAGCGGTCCAGCCGCCACACCAGCACCAGATCGATCTCGCGACGGCGTGCGGCCTCCAGCAGTTTCTCACGAGCTTCTCGCTTCGTCGCACCGGAGCCGACCTCACGAACGTTCACGGCAATGGTCCAGCCCCGCCGGGCAGCATACTCCCGCATGGCGCGATTCTGCATGGGCAGCGTCTGCTGATCGTTGGTGGAGACACGGGCGTACAGGCCGGCGCGGAACATTTTCGCCGGTTTCCGTGCCTGGCCGAAAACGGTGGCGGATTTGGCCTTAGGAAAGGCCCGTTTGGCGGCCATTTCAGAGTGTCACTTAACCATGGCCGCAGTGGATCCTTTTCGGCCAAGTAGAAGTGATGATACTACGCGGCTGCGGACGCCGCCGACCGGGTCAGGGTATCGCGGTAGTTCCACGGCATCCACGCCGACGGGTTCTGCTTCAGGTCCTCCCCATGCAGCAGTAGTGCCGTGAGGTACTCGAACGGATTGACGCCGTTGAGTTCGCAGGTGTGGATCAGACTCATGAACAGGTCCCCTACCAGGGCTCCGTTCTCTGTCCGGTAGAAAAGCGCATTCTTGCGGTTCAGAATGGCTTTCTTCAACGCCCTTTCCGCGATGTTGTTATCGAGCGGGGCGCCCGGTTGTTTGAGAAACAGCGTCAGTTTCTCCCAGCGATTGAGTAAATAGGAGAACGCCTTGCCCAACCCCGAGTCCGGTTCGGTTTTATGTTCGGCGAACTGCGCCTCCATCCAGTCGCGAAGGTCTGTCATCGGCTTTTGACTGTGCTCCTGATGAAAATGCAGCCGGTCTTCCGGCGACAGATGCTGCTCCCGCGTCACCGCATCATTCCGATAAACATCGCGCAGCGTCTCCAGTACATAACGGCATTCGTCCGGGAAGTTATCCACGATTTCCACAAACTGCCGTCTACTATGAGCGAGGCAGTTGGCAAACAGGATATCGAGATCCTTCACCGTTGACGTGTTGCGCGAAAGCGCATCACTCATTTGAATCGGCGCCGGCAGTTGGTCATCACGCAGTTTCAATACTTGCGCGATGTTTTCACCCGCATGCTTCCATCCCGTGAAGTACAGCGCGATTCTCCATGCCCCCACCACCGATATGATCCCCGTGGTGAAGGTGCCGGTACGCTTATCGCCTGGCTCACGCACCAACCGTAAAATTCGCATCCCCGTGTCGTCATTGTGCACCACACTGCCTTGCGCCGCCTGCCGAATCAGTTCATCCCAGACTGTCCGGATCTCAGTAGCGCCTGCCTCCATGAGTTCCCACTGTGTCGTGGCAGATAACGGCATCCCCAGTTGTTGTTCCAGTCTCTCCAGTCGATTGAAGGGTACGCCGGTGCCGTATTTCAGCAAGGCAATCATTGCGACCGCAGTCTCGTCATATTTCACTGGACCGGCCTGCTCCGGCACCGCGGCGGTGAAAATCTCGCCGCAGGCATTACAGCGTAGCCGCTCCATCTCGAACACGGTTGCCTTCAGCGGAGCCTGGCCCACGAAGCGCACCAATGTCGCTGGTGCTTTCTGGCGGTAGACCGTTCCCCGCTGACACTCCGGACATGCATCGCCCGAATGTAGCGATGCGTGCGGGACTACAACCCTGTCGGCACCCGTAAACGCCGCCGCAGCGTGACGCCCATGTCCTGCCGGAATGACTTTCTTGTCAGAGGACGTCGATTCCGTGGCCGTAGTGGGAGGCGTTTCCAGAACAGCATTGGTCTTTTCAGTGTTTCGCTTCCCCAGCAGCCTCTCAGCCATCGCGTGCATAGCGGTCTTTAGTTTCTCGCCTTCCGACGCGCTTAGCGGAGCCTGCATGCTGCGATCGATCAACTGGTCCAGTTCCTCGATATTAATGTCGATCCGTCGTCGTGGTCTTGCTTTCATAACTACTTGAGTAGCTCGCGGAAACGCCGCGTTAGAGGTAAACCCAGGATCTCCTTGATCGGACGATTGGGTTTGTTGGTGTGATCGTTTTTGCCGCGCCCGGTCGTGTGCCCCATCAACACCCAGTTGGCCGCCCGGTAGCAGGTCCCTCGGAATCGCCCGCGATCAATGAACGTTTCCGCGAAATACACCGGATGGCCATAAATCCGTTCCCAGTCCTGCGCGAGTACGCTCGTCATCTTTCCCAGAATGTGGGATGCCAGATGCGGCACACGCACCCACGGCAGGATCAGAAACCGCGTGTTGTAAGCGATAAAGCGAATGTTGCGCCGGCGCGCTTCGGCGCTCCAGCCGATGTAACGGTCGCGGCTGCCCAGGTGGCGCGGCGCCGAACTCCACGCCAGACAGGCGATGGGACGGCCCTGCGCCCATGCCAAGTATTTCAGCTGCTCGCCCACCGGTTGTTCATAGGCCAGGTAATGGTATTGCTCCATGAGACTGTTGAACAGCGGTTCGTCGCCTGTGCGCCTCACCTGCTGCAACTCGACCGGTTGCAGTTCACGGAGGGCCGAGTGCAGCGGGGTTGTGTCAATCAGCATGGAGGCGGGAGCTTCCCGCCGCACGAATGGGTTCAGGGCCTGGAAGCGGATTGGCGGTAACTCGATCGCTCCGCCACGGTGCAGCATGAGCATCAATCCGCGGCAGACCATGTCCCGCAAAGCGCCGTTGGCTTGCTTCCAATCCCAGGCCTCACACAGTTGCGCGGACAGTCTACGCCGGCTCGCCGTAGGGTTGTCAGCGATTAGCTGACGAATGAATGCCACTTCTTCCGTAGTAACTATGCGGCCGCGATACTTCCATTCGGAAGACATCTTGTGGTCAGTCTGACAGAGTGAACAGCGGAACGCAAGTGTTTTTTAGGTGTTCACCGGCCGCCACACCGGTGGAGCGTCCGCGTCCGGATTTCCGGCGGCCAGCAGCAGTTGCGCCTGATGGGCGCGAAGGGTTTGCGCCGGCTCCGTGCCCGTTGGCCACCATTGAAAACGACCTCTGGATAACCGTTTGGTGGCGATCCAGAAGCCCTGCCCATCGTAGGCCAATAACTTTATCGCCGTCTTGCGGCGCGTCCGGAAGATGAACACGCAGCCGGAAAAAGGATCCGTATCCAACTTCGCCCGGCATAACTGGGCCAAGGCATCAATCCCTTTGCGTCCATCGATCTCCTCTATCGCAACCAGGATCCGGAACTGCGGCGCGATCTGAATCAATGGACGACATCCCAAAGAGCCCGGGTGAGCGCCGCCAACTCTGCCGCACTCGTTCCCTCGCAGTGGATTCGCAGCTTCCCATTACCGCCTTCCAACTCGAAGGTGTACTCGGAGCGACCGGGAGTGCCGTTCGCCATTAATTCGACAAAAACAGGCGGCGCTTTCCTGGCAGACGCTACCGATGTCCCCATCTTTCGTTTTAGCTTGCCGCCATCGAGACGCAACGCCGCAGCCGTCCGGTTGACACCATCGCGGCGGGCCAATGCAGCAGCCGCCGCCCACAGCTCGTCTGGAATGGGAGCTCTCTTTGGCCGGCTTTGTCGCCACTGTTCTAAACGCGACTGAACCTCCTGGATATCGGGAATCTGGGAGCTTTTGTTTTGGGTCACTTGGGCACTCCTTCTCACCGGTTTCGCCGGTAAAGAATGACCGTAACATTTATGCCCCGCAGACTTCACGCACGCTTATCGGAAACTCACCAAGCACCAATAAGCAGGTTGGCTCCAATTGGCTCCATTTCACATCACCTTGAGGGCGGCTTGAGTTTGGTCACCGCCGCGCGGGGGGCCTCTAGGACGGGT
>JBBPYD010000167.1:0-3621 GCA_038200305.1 Bryobacterales bacterium | reverse complement strand
GGTTTACAGACCGGGCATAACGCGCTGTATCACAACAATCGCGATGGGACGTTCACGGATGTGTCCGGCCGGGCGGGCATTCTAAAACCGGGAGGACGGTTCGGACTCGGTGTCGCCGTAGCGGATTTCGACAACGACGGCTGGCCCGATATTTATGTGGCTTGCGACCAGACGCCAAGCCTGTTCTATCACAACCGGCATGACGGCACCTTTGAAGAGCGTGGCGATGTGGCGGGAGTCGCCTACAATGCGGACGGCAGATTGCAGGCGGGCATGGGTGTCGCGGTGGCTGATTTCGATTCGAACGGATTTCTGGATATTGCAAAGACCAATTTCTCAGGTGACCGGCCATCGCTTTACGCGAGCGAGAACGGCAAAGCTTTTGAGGATGTCTCCCAGGCTGCGGGCCTGGGTCGAAATCAACTGCTGGGCTGGGGGATTGCGTTCCTGGACGCGGATGAAGATGGATGGCCCGATCTGATTTTGGCAAATGGGCATGTGTATCCGGAGATCGACCGCTCGGCAATTGGTGAGAAGTACCGCCAGAAGACGCTGCTGTACCGGAATCTGGGGAACGGCAGTTTCGCGGACATGACGAATTCGGCAGGTCCGGCGTTGGCGATGGCGCGGCCTTCACGAGGGCTCGCCACTGGCGATCTGGACGGCAACGGGCGGCCCGAGATAGTGATCGTCAACATGAATGAGAAGCCCACGGTGTTGAAGAATGTGGGTCCGCGGCAGAATGCGATCGCGGTTCGGCTGGCAGGGACCAAGTCGAATCGAAGCGCCATTGGCGCGAGGTGCACTGTGGAGGCGGCCGGGCACAAACAGATCGCGGAAGTGACCAGCGGCGGAAGCTACTTTTCCCAGAATGCGTTCACTCTCCATTTCGGGATGGGAGGAGCAGCGGAGGCCGACCGGATTGAGGTTCGCTGGCCCAATGGCGAGACGCAGAGCTGGCGGAAGGTAGCGGGGAGCCGGACGATTGCGATCACTGAGGGGCGGCAGGAGTTGCGCTCCATTCCTTGGGTGAAGTGACAAGGATTCGCTGTATTATGAGGCATGCTTCCGGCCCAATTGTCCAGCAGACGGCGTGATTTTCTGCGAACGGTGACGGGAGCGGCGACTCTTTTCGGTCCTTCCCTGCTGCCAGGCCAGGATAAGCGCGGCAGGAAAGCCGTGGTTGTGACGTTCGGCGGAGGCGCGCGGGACGAAGAGACGTTCCTGCCGGACGGGCAGCAGAACATTCCGTATATGCTGCAGTATCTGGTCCCGCAAGGCACGTTTTTCTCCCAGGTGGTGAACAAGGGCATTCTTGGCCATTACGTAGCGACGGCCAGCATTGTGACCGGCGTTTACGAAACTTTCAATAACTTCGCTACCGTCTCGCCTGAATATCCTACCGTGTTCGAATATTTTCGAAAGGATCTGAAACGCCCGGCGACCGACGCCTGGGTGGTGGCTCCCAGCAATGGCTTCAGCCGGATTGGGGAGAGCGGGCATAAGGCGTACGGGGCCGGGCTGGGCGGGGGCGTGATTCTGCCCAAGCGCCTGCTTTCGGCGGCGCTGTCGAACGCCGGCGGCGCGCGCTACGAGCACCTGTTGCGCGACAACTACGAGACGCCGCTCTACGCTCCGTCGCTGGCCGGGCGCGAGACGGAGTTACATCGCCTCAGCGAAGTGTTGAAGCTGTCCGCCGACGATTTCGTGACGCACGCGCGAAGTCTTGCGAGTCCCGATGAGATGTCCGTCTACATCGCAAAGCATCTGATGCGGCGGTTCGCGCCCAGCCTGTTGTGGATCACGCTGCACGATATCGACATCGCACATTCCGGCACGTTCTCGCTGTATTTGGACGGCATCCAACGATCCGACCGGCTTTGCTACGAGATCTGGCAGACAATCCAGAAAGACCCGGAGTACGCGAACAAGACGACGATGTTCATCCTGCCGGATTTCGGGCGTGATTCCGACATCGACTCCGGCGGCAACGGATTCCAGCATCACCGCACGGGAGACGCGATGTCGCGCACCACCTGGATGATGGCGCTGGGGCCGGGCGTCCAGCAAAACAGGGTGGTCGACCGGCCGATCGAATCCATCGACCTGGTTCCCACATTGGGAGGACTGCTGGGCTTCGACGCCCGGTACTCCCGTGGGAAGCCGGTCGCGGAGGTGGCGTAACCATGCTTCCGAACCAACTTGCAACTGAGCACTTCAGCGGGTATCCCCCGGAGGCCAGGCGTGTGGCGGCGGCCCAGATTCAGACCCTGCGGCGCCTGCCGTTGAGTTTCGTTCCGCTACTGCTGCGAGAGCTAATTGTATACGATTGGAAGTTCCCGGCCGAGCGAAAGGACCTGGACCGGCAGTTCCAATATCTGGCCAACGTGCCGGCCAACGAGTTTCGCCACATTATGGCATCGTTCGGGGAACTGCGCCTCTCGCCGGATCTGGAAAAGACCGACTGGGTGAACACGCCCGCCGCCTTTTCCGAGAAGCTTTCGGCGCACCTCTGGAACACACATCAAATCGACCAGTTCCGCGCGGCGGCCATCGACTATGTGCAGACGTCGAGCAAGGCCGGCCGGGAGGAAGCGCTGCCCACGCACCGGCTGGGGCTTGCGGTGATCGGCGCGGGTGTCCGGGATAATTCGTATCCTCTGTTCCGCAAGCTGGCTCCGCATGGCGTGTGCTTCACCCAGGTGACGCACGAAAACGGCCTGAGCAGGATGCTGGGCGCAATTGAGAAACGCGCCGCGGCGCACCCCGAGCCGTACAGCCACTGGTACATCGACGGCGGTCCAGACGCGACCCCCTCACAGAGCGCGATTGCCCGCGTTTCCTACGGCTCGCTATCGCCGGCCCGCGCGGCCTTGCAGAGCCGCATGCAGAGGACATACGAGCGAAGCGTGTTCGACCCCGAGGCCTTCCGCAGTATGCTGGCACGGATCCGGCCGGAGGAGATCGGCCTGTCGGGCGGCGATGCGGTGCTGAGCCGGTTTCAGCTCAGCGTGCTAACGGAAGGCTCGGGAACACAAGTCTTCGCCACAACCTTTGTGCAGTGGGCAGCGCGCGAGGCGCTACGGCGCGCGCAACCCGTCACCTTGTTCGCGCGCTTCACTCCACGGCAGCGCGAGAGACCAATGAATGAGCTGCTGGCCGAATCGCAGCGCGCGCCGCAACTGGATCCCCAGGGATCGCTGATCGACGCAGACATGGGAGCCTACTACACGTGGCTCAACCAGCAGCGGCTTTCCGAAGCCGGGAAAGCGACATTCCTGGTCTGGTTCGAAGGCCACGAAGAGGCAGTAGCGATCGGCCCATCAATGGAGCCCGGCAAACGCGTGGACACGCCCGTGCAACTGGCGGACCTGATCGAAAAAGTCGCGTAGTTATTTGCCGTTCATCACGAAGGCTCTGGTGCAAACTCGCGGAGTGTCGGATAATCGCGGAATGACTTCAGCGGCATCCGTTGCCGATCTGTTCAAGGGTCGGCAGTTCGGCTCTGGTGCAAACTCAGAGCTGGCGCAATTTTGGCCAATCTCGCCTGTTCGGTTCCGGGCCGTTCTGATTAGGCCGCCAGCGCCGCCCACCAGATTTCGGACAGCGTCGCCTTACGCC
>JBBPYD010000166.1:0-8501 GCA_038200305.1 Bryobacterales bacterium | reverse complement strand
TTAACTGTTTGTCCCAAATATGGGGGCAACTCCAAGTCGATCTGACAGCATTGAATTTTGAGAAGCATTTCAGACCCGAGCCGAATCTGTTTTTAGTCTTGAGATCACCTTCGGTCAAACGAAAGGAGTATGCAGAGAAAACCCCTGTTTCTATTGCTGATCTCATCGTAGCGGCGAACACCGGCCAATGGCCACTCTAGTTGAAGTAAAAGGGGATATGACAACTTCGGGTTCGAGCGCTAAGACGATCGCCGTTGTGTTCGGACACTACCGTCCGCATCGGTTATGCCCTCAGCATTCATTCTCCTTCTCGGCTCTAAGCGGTGAAACCTTTATCGATCCTTCCTTCGAAAACTTCTTCGAAAACTTGCCCTCTAACCTGCTGAATCAGATGGTTTCGGTTTAGGTAGCTGCTTAGATTTTGCATTCACAACTATTTCAACGATTTCGCGCAACAAACCAAAGTACTTACCGCCCAATCCTCAAATCCCAGATTCCACCCGTGCTAAAACATAGCCGATGGAAGTGCTAGATCTGACCACCGCACGGGACCGCGCGTCCATGGCAACTCCGCGCAGCAATCCACACCCAAACCCAAATTGGCTTTGCTCGGCAATTTTCGGCGCCGTGGCCCCAGAATCGAATTTCATTCTGTTTCGCAAAAATCCGTCACACCTACACCCAAGCCCTTCAAAGCCGGCTGGGTGTCACGCAGTCCGAAATTGGCTTTGCTCGGCAATTTCGATACCCGCCCAGAGCGGAATTTCGTTCTGTTTCGCAAAATCCATCACACCCTACACCCGAGTCTTCAAACCAGCTGCTGTCACGCAACATCCCAAATTGGCTTTGCTCGGCAATTCCGCATATCCGGCATCACCAAATCCAATTTCGCTCTGTTTCGCAAAAACCGCCCCGCCCTCCCCACTGGCCTACCATGGTGATTATGAAAAGCACAGTATTGCTGCTGCTCGCGGTCTTTCCCGTCCTCCATGCCGAAGTCCATACCCTTTCCTTGCCCGACGCCATCGAAATTGCCTTAAAACAAAACCCCGACATCGTGCTGTCCCGCATAGACGAACAAAAGGCCGGTCTGGCCGTGCGGATCGCAAAAGACCCATTCGTCCCCAAGATCGTCGCGGGCAGCGGCCTCGCCTACAGCACCGGCTATCCCATGAGCATTGATGGCTCGGCCCCCTCCATCGTCCAGGGCAAAATGATCATGAGCCTCTATAACGCTCCGCAGCGTTTTCTGGTCGCTCAGGCCAAGGAAAATACGCGCACGGCTTCAATCGATCAAAACGCGAAGCGGGAGGACATCGCGTACCGCACCGCAGCCCTCTTCCTGGACGTCCTGCGGATCACCCAGGACCGCGACATATCCCACCGTCAGGTGGATAGTTATACAAAGGTCGCCGAAACCGTCCGGCTGCGTGTGCAGGAAGGGAAACAACTCGCAATCGACGCCGAGATTGCCGACTTCAATATCGCCCGCGCCAAACAGCGCGTGGAGGCCCTCGATATGGATACCGAGTACGGCGAAACCTCGCTGGCCCTCGTTCTTGGATTTGGACCGGCTGATCGTGTCCGGCCGATGGACGGGGATGTCCGCCCCGCCGCCACGCCCTCCACCGAAGAGGACGCCGTCGAAAGTGCGCTCGCCAGCAGCAAAGAGGTCCAAAGGCTCATTTCCCAATTGCAGGCCAAAGGCTTTGAACTCCGTTCTTACAAATCCGCGCGGCTCCCTACGCTCGACCTCGTAGCGCAATACAGCATGCTTGCCCGCCACAATTTCGAAGATTTTTTCCGCCGTTTCCAGCGAAACAACGGACAGTTGGGGGTCTCTATTCAGTTTCCCCTGCTCACTGGGTCCGCAAGCGGGGCCCAGGCATATCGCGCGGAAGCGGAGATCAGTCAGTTGCGTCTGCAAGTCCAGTCCACCCGCGATCGCATTACCCTGGATACCCGCAAGAGCTTTCAGGATGTCCGTCGCGCGCAAACCAGCCGTGAAATGGCCAAGATGGACCTCGACCTCACGCGCAAGCAGATCTCCATCCTGCTGTCCCAAATGGAAGAAGGGCGGGCCAGCCTGCGGCAGGTAGAAGATCTTCGCGCTCTCGAAACCGAAAAGTGGACAGCCTTCTACGATGCGCAGAACGTACTCGAAAAGTCCAAACTCGCTCTCTTGAAACAGACGGGAACCATAATGGCGGCCCTCCGATGAGAACTTTTATCAGCCAAAAGGGTTCAGGAGAGGAGCTAATGAACTTAGGCCGCATCATCCTCGCCCCCTGTCTGGCTCTCCTCGCATTCTCTACCTCCGCCTCTGCAGCCACCTTCGGAACCGTCGTCCCGCTGGTCGGCGGAGCCTCGGATCTGGTTCTGGATGAAGGCCGGGGCCGTTTATACCTCGTCAACACCAGCCAAAGCCGCGTAGAGATCTACTCCATCTCCCAGCGCCGCTTCCTGACTCCTGTAAAGACCGGCTCGACGCCCCTATCCGCCGCCATTTCCCGCAATAACAAGTTTCTGTATGTGACCTCGTACGATGATTCTTCGCTCAACATCCTTGACCTGGATGCCCAGGCCGTAACGAACCGAGTGAGCCTGCCTGTCCGGCCCGAAGGTGTCGCGGTCGGCCTGGATGAACGCGTTCTCATCTCCACTATCGGCAGTGGAACGGGGAACAGCCAAAACGTGTTGCTCGTATTCGATCCCGCTGTCACTGATTCCAGCAGCCTCAGCGCCGTCCCTGTCACGCCCCCAGCGCCTCAGCTTCCCCAACTGCCGCCCGTGTCCGGACGCATTTTCCTCGCCTCGAAGAGTCAGCTCATCGCCAGTGCCGATGGCCGCTACATTGCCGGTGTGAATCTGCCTAACGCCACCGCGCGGGCCGCTTTCCTATATGAAGTCGCATCGGGTACAGTTCTCCGCAGCAGGACGGTGAACAACGTTTCCAGCGTTCTCTCCATCGCAGCGGACGGTTCCCGATTTATGACTGGTTTGAGCCTCTTCGATTCCCAAACCTTGGAGATTTTGGCCCAGCAGAACACGGCGAATTCACCCTACCCGTTTGCTCCCACCACGAATTTCACCACGCAGACCAACCAGGGCGGCAGCGTCTTTGCGCCCGACGGCTCGGTCATCTATTCCGCCTTCGACATCACGCCATTTCAGAACCCTCCGGCCCGCGCCAATATCAGTCAACTGATGGTGAGCGATCCGGATAATCTGTTGATCAAGCTCGGCCTGCAATTGCCCGAAAATCTTGCCGGACGGATGATCATCACCTCGGACGGCGCCACCATCTACGCGCTGTCGGAATCCGGCTTTGTCATTCTCCCCGTTTCCACCATTAATCAAAACCCCATCGCGAATCCCGATTCCAGCGTCGTGCTGCTGTCGAGCGATCAGTGCGGTGTCACAGGATCGCAGCGGACCGCCAGCGTGAGTGTTAAGAACGATGGACGCGGCCGCCTGACTTCCAGCGCCCAGGTCCTCCAGTTCACGCCCACGGGTCCAACCGGCATTGGCGGCGTTGGGGGCGCCGGCGGTGGCGCTATTGGCGGTGGAGTGGTGATCGTCTTTCCGCCGGGGGCAGGCGGCGGTCCCGTCATTACTCCCGCTCCAACCGTTCCGGGAGGCGGCGGGCAGACGAATCCCGCTATTACAAGCCTGGCGCCCCAGGTCCGCACCACTAATACAGCGAACGGATCGCAGCTCGATTTCACCTTCACTTCGGCTGTTACGGCGCGGGTGCCTGGAACCGTCTCTCCGTCGCATACCTTCCTCATTCAGTCCAATGAGGCGATCAATATTCCGCCCGGCGTGCAGGTCTTTCAGAATTTCCGCGATGCCGACGCCAAGGCCGATCTCATTCCGGTTCCAGTTGGTCTGTCGGTGAATGAATCGCTTGTCGACATGGTGATGGATAACACCCGGCAGCGTCTTTACATTGCAAATTCCGGCCTGAATCGCGTTGAGGTCTTCGATACCCGCAAGAAGCAGTTCCTACCGCCGGTCAAAGCCGGACAGCTCCCCCGGTCCCTCGCCCTGGCCCCGGACGGCAATACGTTATATGTAGCGAACACCGGGGGCGAGAGCATCAGCATCGTCGATCTCGATAAGATGCAAGCCGTCGACCGGGTCCACTTTCCGCCCCTTCCGTTTAACCAGAACACTCCGCTAGTGACGCCCACCATCATCGCCGCCGGTCTGCGCGGTCCGCAGGTCGTCATGAGTGACGGGACCATTTGGAAGGTGGTCGGAAACAACGCGGTGCCGCGCAATCTCAGTCCGGTGATTGGCACTACCGTCCTTCCGCTCCCGCGTACCATGGCTGCCACGCCAAACGGCGAATACATCATGGTTCTCGCCGGAAACGGATCTGTTTACCTGTACGATGCCCTCGCCGATGAATTCGTGCAGGGCCGCCAGGTGTTCCCCACCCCCATTCAGGGCTTCTATGGTCCGGTAGCAGCAGGGCCGCGCGGCGCTTATTTTCTCGCCAATGGAACCATCCTCAACCAGGCCCTGACGCCGGTCGGCGCGGCGGCATCGGGAACTGGAACCCGTCCTGTTTCGGCCGTGGCAGCCGCCGGCGCCAACACCTTTGTGCGGTTCTCGCAGCCAGTCCGGGCAAACGCCAATGCGGCGCTCCAGGCAACCGATCTCTCGTTGATGGAGTTGGTCGACGTGAACTCCGGCCAGACCCTGCGCACGGCCGCCACCCTGGAAGGCCCGTCGTCCACCTCGGTCGGAACCACGCGAGTCAACACCAATGGACGAACCATGGCTGTGGATGCTTCCGGCTCCACGGTTTACGCCATCACGGCCAGCGGGTTGAGCATCACCACGCTCGATCCTCCTAATCTCACTGACAGGCCTATCTCAAATCCAAACGGAGTAGTCTCCATCTCCAGCTACGTGCCCTCGTTCGCCCCCGGCAGCCTTGTGTCCATCTTTGGCAGGAACCTGGCGAGTCCCGGCATGTTCGGCGCCACGCCTCTGCCCAATCTATTGGGCGGGTCGTGCGTCACCATAAATAACCAGCCCTTGCCCTTGTTTATGACATCGCCCGGTCAGATCAATGCCCAGATCCCGCCCGGAACCGCTGCAGGCCGCTACACCCTGGTCGTACGGTCTGCCGATAAGAAGGCAGCCTCCACCGCGCAGACCATCACCGTAGCGAAGTATGCGCCATCGGTGTTCGCCAATCCCGATACGAAGATGGCCGCCGTTTTCCATCAGGACGGTAGTGCGGTAACGAAAGACTCTCCGGCCAAACGCGACGAGCCTCTGGTGCTTTACGCCACCGGCCTCGGTGTAACCAAAGGCGGCAGTATTACAAGCGGAAATCCGGCGCCCGTCACCCCGTTAGCCGTAACAGATCCGGTGGAACTGTTTTTTGGCGATCCTCGCATCAAAGAGGCCGGTATCATTGTAGATTGGAGTGGGCTTACACCCGGTTTTGTCGGTGTGTATCAGATTAACTTACGAGTCCCCGGCGCCCATCTCCGGGGGGATGCTCTGCCCGTCACCCTGCGGATAGGGGGAGTGGACAGTCAAAAGACGGGTCCGGTTATCCCTGTTATTGCCATTGACTAGCGGCAAAGTCTGATTGCTTCCGCGGTTGATTTATGTTGAAGTGTATTGTTGACCACGGTGGTGATCTTATGAATAAGCGGTTGCTCGTTTCCTCGCTGGTAGTACTTGGGTTTACGGTTGCCTGTAACACCGATCCGAATGTTGCGAAGAAGAAGTACCTCGATCGGGGTAACCGCTACTTTGAAAAGGCAAAGTATAAAGAAGCCTTGATCATGTACAAAAACGCTCTCCGCAAGGATCAGCGTTATGGCGAGGCTTATTACAAATCCGCGCTCACCGAGATCAAGCTCTCCCGCTCTATCGAAGCCGCCCGGGACCTGCAGCGAGCCGTCGAACTGCAGCCCGATAATATCGATGCCTACACCCGGCTGATCAACATTTACTTAAACGCCTATCTTGCAACTGCCGAGCGTCCAAAATCTTTGGTCGTCGAGTTACAGGGCCTCCGGGACCGGCTTGCCAAAAGGCATCCGGAGTCCTACGAGTTTCAACGTGTGAGCGGATACATCGCCCTTACGGAAAACAAACCTAAGGATGCGATCGGCTTCTTTGAGAAAGCGAACGCCATCAAGCCCCTGCAGCCGGACTTGACTGTGATCTATATCCAGAGTCTTGTGGCCGATGGCCGCGCCGCCGAGGCCGAAAAGTTGGCCTACGCCATGCTCAAGAAGGATCCGCATCTCAGCAGCATCTATGATGCGCTGTTTCTCGAATACAGCCGGCAGCATCGCGCGGCCGATGCCGAGCGCATCATGAAGTCGAAGGTCGAAAACAATCCGGAGGTAGCCAATAACTATCTTCAACTCGCCGCCTATTACTATTCGCAGAAGCAGCGGCCGGAAATGCTTGCCACGCTGAAACGCGTCTCGGATAACACCAAACAGTTTCCAAATGCGCACCTTGCCGTGGGAGACTTCTTCCTGCGTATCAAAGATCTGGACCTCGCGTTGCAGCAGTATGAGGCTGGCCAGAAACAGAACGACAAGGACAAGCACCTCTTTGAGAAGCGCATGGTCGAAACTATGGTTCTGCAGGACAGGAAATCTGAGGCAACCGGGATACTGGCCCAGATCCTGAAGGAAGATCCGAAAGACGACGAAGCGCTAGCAATTCGTGCCTCGTTGCAGATGATGAACGGATCCAAAGAAGAGTTGCAATCCGCGATCAACGATTTGCAGGCCGTGGTGAGCCGTCTGCCGGATAACCCGGTGGTCCGGTTCAACCTGGGCCGCGCCCAACTGTCCAAGGGAAACGTTCAGCAGGCCAGGATTCAATTTGAAGAATCGATTAAGTTGAAACCCGATTACCTGCTGCCGCGCATCGCGCTCGCGCAAATCCTTTTGCAGAAGGGGGAGTACGTCAAGGTAGTTCAAATGGCAAGCCAAATTCTGAACTATGAGCCGGGCAATTTGCAAGGACGTCTGATACGCACCCGCGGTTTGATCGGAATGAACGACGTGAAGCAGGCCCGGACGGAATTGGCCGCCTTCTCGGCTCAAAACCCTCAAATTTGGGAAGCTAAGCTGCAAATGGCGGCCCTGGATCTTTCCGAAAAGAACTATAAGGGTGCGCAGGATGTTTTCCGCAAGATGTACGACGAAACGAAAGATCCGCGCGCCCTGATGGGCCTCACCGAAACGTATACGATGCAGGCGCAATACGATCCCGCCATTAAATTGCTGAGAGACGAACTAGTCAAGACTCCGGACCGCACTGAATATCTGGTTGCGATGGGAAACATTTCGGTCCGCGCCCAAAAATACCAGGATGCCGAAGCAAGTTACAAGAAGGCTCTGGAGAAGTATCCCCGTTCGGCCGACATCTGGATTCGACTCGGTGAGACTCAGCGCCGGTTGAGCGATTTACCTAACGCCACCAACAGCTTCACCAAGGCGAAGGATCTGGCGCCGGACAACGTCGCCTCGTATATGGAACTCGCTTTGATTGCCGATAGCTCCGGGCAAAAGGAAAAGGCCCGGCCGCTCTATGAGCAGATATTGAAGATTCAGCCGAATCACCCGGTCGCGTTGAACAACCTGGCTTATATGCTGGCCGATTCTGGAGCCGATCTCGATCAGGCGCTCACCATGGCGCAGAAGGCTAAGCAACAGTATCCGCGGGACGCTAACATTTCCGATACGCTGGGCTTGATCTACATCAAGAAGAATCTCAGCGACAGCGCGATCTCCATCTTCAAGGAATTGATAAACCAGGAGCCGGAGCGCGCTACATTCCACTATCACCTTGCCATGGCCCTGGTGCAAAAGGGTGATAAGGCATCGGCGAAAAAGGAACTGGATCTCGCTCTTCACAAGCAACCCGCTAAGGACGAGGAGCAAAAGATCCGAGAGTTCTTGCAGAAGGTAAGCTGATAACTACCTTGATCCGCCAATGCCTCTTATTTCTGCTGGCGGCGTCTGTCGTGGCCGCCCCGCCCGGCACACAGAATGTATTCCGCAAGGCAGGCGTGCTGGAGACTGCGGCCATCGCGGCTCCTCGGCTTGCGCCTGGGGTTCCCTATAGCTTTGCATTCTCGGTAGATAGTCCGGATGCTTTCGGACCTGACGGGCGGCTCCGTGTCCGCCTGGCGCAGGGCTCTGTCACGATTATTGAGAAGGTGCTGCACCTCGGCGACGCCGATCTGTTTAGCACCTTTTCGCCGCCAAACGATCTTCCGGTGGAACTGCGGCTGGAATCTTCCGGCACGGTACATCCATCGAGGTATTCCGTCGAGATCGACTCGTTGCCTGCCGCGGCGCCTGTGGAGCGGGAACCCAATAATACATGGCGGCAGGCCAATGAGATCGCGCTCGGAACCACCATTTTCGCGTCAGCCGACGACGTACCCTATGTTCCGCTCAGTACCGCGAAACAGGCATCCCTGCAATCGGGACTCG
>JBBPYD010000165.1:0-14434 GCA_038200305.1 Bryobacterales bacterium | reverse complement strand
TTTCCGGACACCTTCCCGGCGCCGCGCGAAATCGAAATTGCACAAACGAACCCAAGTCGCCGGCGGCTGTATTCTGCTCTTCTCACCATTCCGGAGGGTCAGGTCAACCCGCAAACCAGATTTTACAAAACGAACCCAATCCAATTTCCGGACACCTTCCCGGCGCCGCGCGAAAGCGAAATTGCACAAACGAACCCACGCCGCCGGAGGCTGTATTCTGCTCTTCTCACCATTCCGGAGGGTCAGGTCAACCCGCAAAACCAGATTTTACAAAACGAACCCAATCCCATTTCCGGACACCTTCCCGCCACCGTGCGAAACCGAAATTGCACAAACGAACCCAAGCCGCCGATGCCGGTGGTAACCATTGCCCGCGTGTCACGTATCCCATTTGTGAACGAACGGCACGGAGCAGCGGCGGTGAGTAATCTAACTGATGAGGCGCTCATGCTCGAAGTCCGCAACGGCCAGGTTGGCAAGCTCGCGGTCCTATTCGAGCGGCACCACCGCCAGCTCTTCAGCTTCTTCTTCCGGCTTACGGGCAACCGCGATCTTAGTGAGGATCTCGTCCAGGACGTCTTCTTCCGCCTGTTAAAGTTTCGCGAAACGTACGTTCCAAAGACTTCGTTTTCCGCCTGGATGTATCAGGTCGCCCGGAACGCCCAGATCGACATGTTCCGAAAGCGGAAGAGTGAGACCGCCTGGAGCGAATCGCAACCCGAGCCGGTCAGCCTGGAGCCGCATATCGACGAGCGTCTTCGCAAGCGGCAGGAGGTCGCGATGCTGCAGCGGGCCATGGCCGCCCTGCCCGCCGAAAAGCGGGAGGTGCTGGTGCTCAGCCGTTACCAGAATTTGAAATATCACGAGATCGGAGAAATTCTGGGCTGTGAAGTGGGCGCGGTGAAGCTCCGCGTCTATCGCGCCGTCCGGGCGCTAGGGCAGATTTTTGCGGAAATGTCGGGAGAGAGGGCGTCATGAACTGCGAAAAAATAAGAGAACACATGGCTGAATATCTCGCCGGCAGTCTTGACCCGGCGGTTGGCGTTGCATTCGAAAACCATCTGCTGGAATGCCGCTCGTGCCGCCTGGAGGCGGACAGTATGCGCACCACTTGGAATCAACTGGAAAGCATTCCGGAACCGGACTCGGGGCCGGAAATGCGCACCCGCTTCTATCAAATGCTGGAGGCGTATCAGCAGGGCCGCCGTGAAAGCGCCGGAACAAGATCTGCTGCTTCCTGGTGGCGCTGGTGGCCGCAGCAGCCCGCCCTGCAGTTTTCTCTCAGCCTCGGGTTGCTCTGCGCCGGACTCGTTGCAGGCCATCTGTCCACCGGGCGCGAACACGCTAACCTCGAAATCAGTCAGCTTCGTGGAGAAATTCATAGCATGCGTCAATTGGTCACCCTTTCCTTATTGCAGCAGCAGTCCGCGAGCGACCGCCTGCGAGGCGTCAACTGGAGCTACCGCGTTGAAGAGTCCGATACCGATGTGCTTTCCGCGTTGCTCCACACCATTAATCAGGATACGAGCGTGAACGTGCGTTTGGCTGCCGTCGATGCGTTGCGAACCTTCGCCGATAGCCCGGTTGCGCGGAAAGGGCTAACGCAGTCGTTAGCCAGGCAGTCCTCGCCGCTCATCCAGATCTCCATCATTGATCTGCTTGCAGAGCTTCACGACAAGCAGGCCGTACCGGCAATTCGATCGCTGCTTGCGAGCAAGAATCTCGACGAAAACGTGAAGAGGCGCATCGAGCTCGCGTTGCAGCAATTAGGCTAAACGTCCAATGGAGAATCGCATGAAATGGATCATGATCGTCGCTGCCGTGGTATGCGTAGGTACCGGCCGGGCTGAAATCGTTGAAAACAACACGGCCCAGAAAACGTTCACTTACTCTTCCGGCAGCGGCCGCAAGTTGATCGTCGACAATGTCCACGGCTCCATCGACGTGGTTGCCTATGCTGGCAACGACGTCCAGATCACCGTAAATGAACGCTGGACGGCCGACTCCCCGGAGAAAATGCAGGAGGCCCGGCGCGACGTAAAGCTCGGCCTCGGCCAGCAAGGCAACACCGTCCGGCTTTACGTTGACGGGCCGTTTCGATGCCGGGATGGTTGCGTCCATGAACACGGACGCACTGGATACCGGGTCGCATTCGATTTCCAGGTGAAGGTTCCCAACGATGCCGTACTCGATCTCAGGACTGTGAACGGCGGCCATATCAAAGCTGAGAATTCAAATGCGGGCTTCACGGTCCACAACGTCAACGGCGGCGTTGAGTTGCTTGAGATGGCCGGGTCCGGTGACGCCACCACGGTAAACGGAGGCGTCAAGGTCACTTTCCGCGAGAACCCGAAACTCGCGTGCTCCTTCAAGAGCGTGAACGGGGAACTCGCCGTCTCCTTCCGGCCCGATCTCTCCGCCGACTTCCGCTGCAAGACCTTCAACGGCGGAATCTATACGGATTTCGATGTCAATGCTCTTCCAACGGTGGCGCCTGTAGCCGAGCGTCATGGCACGAAGTACGTCTATCGCAGCGATCGCACTAGCGGTCTCCGCATCGGAGCGGGCGGCCCAACACATCATTTCGACACATTGAACGGCAGTATCCGAATCATCAAACGAGGCTAGTTATTCTCATGAAGAGCGTCTTTCTAATCAGTGCAGTATTGGCGGGCAGCGTGGCCTGGGGCCAGGACCCCGGAGTCGACCGGGTCACTGTTCCTTTCAGTGACGCTTCCCGTCCCAAAATGCTCAAAGCGAGCCTGCTCAACGGCAGCATTACGGTCAAAGGCTACAGCGGCAAAGACGTCATCGTCGAGGCCCGCTCCCGCAATGGATCGGAGGATCGCCGTGGCATTCCAAAGAGGGCCGACGGACTCCGCCGTCTCAACATCGGCACCTCCGGCCTGACGGTGGAAGAGCAGGAAAATGTGGTCCGTATCAGCACGTCCGGCGGACATGACGTTGACCTCACCGTTCAGGTTCCCACGGCGACATCTCTTCAATTACGCAGCGTGAATGATGGCGCTATCACGGTGGAAGGAGTCGATGGGGAGTTGGATGTAGATAACGTGAACGGCTCAGTCAAGCTGATGAATGTTTCAGGCGCGGTTGTTGCTCACGCGTTGAACGGAGAGGTGCAAGTGGTGTTCGACCGCGTCAGGCCGGACAAGCCGATGTCTTTCAGCTCGCTGAATGGCGACATAGATGTGACACTGCCGGCCGATACAAAGGCCCGCGTGAAACTGAAATCGGATCACGGCGATATCTACAGTGACTTTGAGTTCAAGTTGGAAGGTGGTCCTCAGCCCGCTGTGGAAGCAGGCCGTTCCGAACGCGGCAAATACCGGGTCCGGCTGGATCGGGCAGCCTACGGGACCATCAACGGAGGCGGCCCAGACATGCAGTTCACTACTTTGAACGGCAAGATTTATATCCGTAAGAAGAAATGAGCATTACTCTTTCAATCCCGGCAGACCACCCAGCGATTGCGCATTCCGCACGGAGCGCGCAATCGCTTCACCGACGGCCTCCGCCGCTGCGATTCCGATCGCGTTGATGTCGGCCTGTTCGTTACCGGTGGAAAGCGCGATGATCAGGTCCCCATCCACGGTTGTGTGAACCGGCGAGATCGCCCGGATCATTCCGTGTTGCGCCATCTGCGCCACCTTGGTTGCCTGCACTTTGGTCAACCGCGCATTGGTTGCTACGGCGACCAGTGTCGTGTGTCCCTGGTTGTTCAAGCTCGCCCGTGAGCCTCGCTTGATTGCCTCGGCGCTGTTCACGAATTCGCGGGATTCCGGCGACTTCCGCGTGCCCGCGATAATCTTTCCGGTCTTCGGATCCAGCACGTCCCCCAATGCATTCACGGCCGCAAGAGCCGACACCAGTACCTTGGCGTAAGCCCCGCCAAGTGAGACCGTATAAGACCCGATGCCGCCCTTCATTGCCTGCGCTCTGCCGAAAACCTTGCCAACGCTGGCGCCTGTGCCCGCGCCTATCGCGCCTTCTTTCACCGGACCGTCCGTTGCCGCAGCCGCCGCAGCCTCGCCCATTTCGCGCGTCGGCCGCACGTGGGATTTACCAACCCCGAGGTCGAAGAGAATGGCTCCAGTGACAATGGGAACACGCCCATATCCGGTATCGAAGCCGATCCCTTTGTGCTCCAGATACCTGCGCACACCCGATGCAGCCTCCAGCCCAAAGGCGCTTCCTCCCGCGAAGACTACCGCGTGGATGTGCGTGGTCAGATGCTGCGGGTTCAACACCTCGAATTCTTCGGTGCCGGTAGCCGAGCCCCGGATATCTCCGCCTGCCACGGCTCCTCCCTCGCAGAGAATTACAGTACAGCCAGTAAGTGCCCCGTAATCCGAGGCATGACCCACCCGGATGCCGGGAATATCTGTTAGTCCCTTCATTATTTAAATATCATGGCCGTAAAGCGCAGCCGTGTTAGCATTTGTACGAGGCCGCTGCCGTTTGCTCGACTTTCTAAAAGAGCCCATTCTTGCATTGCAAGACTTCTTCTTTCTGACCGGCCGCGCATTCAAGAACATTTTCCGCCGCCCTCATTATACAGACGACATCCTGCTGCAAATGGATATCATCGGCGTCGGCAGTTTGCCCATCGTCACATTGACCGGTTTTTTCAGCGGCGCCGTGATGGCTTTGCAGATGTCGCGCGCGCTTTCCACTTACGGCGCCACGGGGCAAGTGGGGCCTATCGTGGCCATTACGTTGGTGCGTGAGCTTGGACCGGTATTGAGTGCTCTTCTGGTGGCAGGGCGGAACGGTTCCGGTATTGCAAGCGAGCTCGGGTCCATGAAAGTTACTGAGCAGATAGACGCTATGCGCGCGCTCGGCACCGATCCGACTCAAAAACTGGTGACTCCGCGGCTGATCGCAACCGCGGTGATGCTGCCGCTGTTAACTATCATTTCCGATTTCGTGGGTCTGGTGGGTGGATTCATTGTCGCTCACTTCACGCTGGACCAGACGGCCGCGCAGTATTGGAACGGCGCTTATAAAATACTGGTGTGGAACGACCTGGCGCAGGGGCTTTTGAAGCCACTCATCTTCGGCATCGTGATCGCTCTGGTGGGATGCTTCTCCGGTTTGCGCACATCGGGCGGCACGCAAGGTGTGGGCCGTTCCACCACGCAGGCGGTGGTTGTCGCCTCGGTGTGGGTCTTCGTCATTACGCTTTTTATCACGCGGATCTTCGTTACTCAGCAATAAACTCAAATGCCTGAAGATACGAGGAAATCCGTCTTGCGGTTAGAAAACGTATCTTTGACGTTCGGAGATAACGTGGCTTTGAATGACGTCTCCTTCGAGTTGAAAGAGGGCGACACCAGGATCATTTATGGCGCCGCCGGCAGTGGCAAATCGGTCACGCTGAAGGCGGCGCTTGGCCTATTAAAGCCAGATTCGGGGCGCGTCTTTCTGTTTGGTCAGGACACCACTGACTTGGAGGAGAGAGATCTCTTTTCAATCCGGAGCAAGATTGGTGTGCTATTCCAGGAAGGAGGACTTTTCGATTCAATGAACATCGAGGATAACGTGGCTTATCCACTGCTGAATCAAAAGTCCGCGGCCAATGGAAATTCGCACGCGAAAGAAGATATTCCAGAGCGGGTTCGTGAGGCATTGCGATTTGTGGAACTGGAACAGACGCTCGCGAAGTTTCCAAGCGAACTCTCGGGTGGCATGCGCCGGCGTGCCGGTATTGCCCGCGCAACGGTTACCGGGCCTCCTTTAATGCTTTATGATTCGCCCACGGCGGGCCTCGACCCCATTTCCGCGAATACAATCGTCGCGCTCATCATTAAAGCCCGCGATACGAAGAATACAACATCGGCGATAGTTACTCACCGGCATCAAGATGGGCATTTGCTTGCCAACTTCCGGTACAATCCCGAGAGTAGGCATCTTGAGCCGGTTCCGCCGAATGACGAGGGGATCCATTCGCGCACCAGATTCATGGTTTTCGGTGAGGGGCGTCTGGTTTTCGAAGGAACAGAAGAAGAATTGCAAAACTCCACCGATCCTTATATTTCCAAATTCAAGGCGGTGAAAACATGAGACGGAGTCTATGCCATCGGCACAAAAAGTAGGCTGGGCACAGTTGCGTGTGGGTATTATGGCGCTTTGCGCCATGGCCCTGCTCGCTGTGATGATCTTCCTCCTTACCGGGAACTCAAAGCTGTTCTCGAAAGATGAGGTCATTTATACGTATATGGACGATTCGGCGGCCCTTGCGAAGGGGGCGCCGGTGCGCCTGAACGGCATTTCCGTGGGCAAGGTGAAAGACATCGCCCTATCCGGCGAGTCGACGCCACAGCGTGTCATCAAGATCAGTCTTGAAATTGAAAAGAAGATGCTCCCAATGATCCCCGTAGATTCGGTGGCGGCGATCAGCGCCGAAAATGTGCTCGGGACCAAGTACATCAATATCAAGAAAGGTCAAAGCAATGTCGCCGTACAGCCGGGTGCGGAGATAAAAAGCCTGGATACGCGCGAGTTCGATGAGGTTGTGCAACAGGGATACTCGCTGCTGACATCCCTGCAAGGGATTGTGAAAAGAATCGACGCCATCGTTGGCCTGGTGGAGGTTGGCCGCGGCAGCATCGGAAAGCTGCTGGTGGATGAAACGCTCTACGACAAGATCATCGCGATCGTAACGGAAGGCCAGAAGATCACCACCGCGCTCACCACCGATAAAGGAACCATGGGCAAGTTGATCTACGACGACACGCTCTACAAGGACGTACGCGGTTCCCTGGCCCGGGTGGATGGCCTGCTTGCAGATTTGGAACAGGGCAAGGGCACGGCTGGGAAGTTCTTGAAAGACGAGGCGCTTTATACGGACGCGCGGAAATCCCTGGGTGAGTTGAACAAGCTGATTGGGGATTTGAACGCTGGGAAAGGCACCGCGGGCAAGCTGTTGAAGACCGATGAACTGCACGATCAGTTGAAGGTGACTATCGGCAAAGTGGACTTGCTGCTGGACAAGATCAACGCCGGGCAGGGCACCATTGGACAGCTGATGGTCAATCCACAACTATACGATTCGCTCAACGGAACCACTCGTGAGTTACATGAACTACTTAAGGACTTCAGGGCTAATCCGAAGAAGTTCCTACATGTGAAGCTGAGCCTGTTTTGAAGCAGTTGGTAATAAACGCAGATGATTTTGGCTTCACCCGGGATGTGAATCGCGGGATTATCAAGGCGCACGCCAGCGGCATCCTTACCGCGGCCACTTTGATGGCCAATGGAGATGCGTTTGACGATGCCGTGCGGCTCGCGCGTGAGAATCCCACGCTCGACACCGGTTGCCACCTGGTGTTGATCGGCGGACAATCGTTAAGCGATCCAGGCCGGGCTCTTCCGGCCACGATAACAGAACTGGTGCAGTCGGTCCTGTTGCGCCGGTTGAATCCGTACAATGAGCTCCGCGCGCAAGTGGAGAAGATCCTGGCGGCCGGCATTGTGCTGACCCACCTGGATACCCACAAACATACGCACCTGCTGCCACGAGTCCTGGACGCGGTGGTCCGGCTATCGGAGGAGTTCTCCATTCGATGGGTGCGGCGGCCTTTCGACTTTCCGCTCAGCGGCAGCTCCCAAGGCGTGCCAAGGCTGAAACAGTTGACCAGCGGCTCACTACAACTGGTGCGGAAGAACTTTCACGCCAGACTTGCGAGACACGGGTGCCGCACTACGGATCACTTTGCGGGATTTCAGCTTACCGGACGATTCCGCACACAAGAGCTTGCAAGGCTGTTCCGCAATTTGCCGGAAGGCAGCATCGAATTCATGTGCCATCCAGGATTCTGCACAGAGGAACTTCGCGCCGCGCGTACCAGGCTGAAGGAGAGCCGTGAACAGGAACTCAACGCGCTGATCGATCCCGCAGTGAAGCGCGTGCTTTGTGAACAAAACGTTCAAGTGGTCAATTACCGGAATCTCAGCTAGTCTAGAAGATAACTCTTCGTAACAAAGTACTTGCCAGACTCCCAAAATGAGCGTATGCTTTCATCATGGCTTCAGTCCAGCGGATGCGGGCAGCCCCGGAAGAACCAATGGGATTGCACTCCCATGCGATGGACAACCTGCGCTTTATTCGCGACACGATGGAGCGTGCTGGGCCGTTCACTGGCGTGCCGGGCTGGGGCGGAGTCGCGATGGGAGTGTCGGCGATGGTAGCCGCCGCAATCGGTCATTTTCAGGGTTCTGGCGGATGGCTGATCGTGTGGTTGTTGGAAGCGATGCTCGCTTTGGCCATTGGTGGTTTTGCAATGGAGCGGAAGGCCCGGATTACGCACATGTCTCTGTTCTCTCCGCCAGGCCGCAAATTTGTCCTTAGCTTCGCGCCGCCTTTGTTAATGGGCGCATTGGTTACTCTGGTGTTATACCGGGCGCAGGTTCCCGCTCTGGTGCCTGGCATGTGGCTTTGTTTGTATGGCACTGGGATTGTGACCGGCGGAGCGTTTTCCGTGCGAATTGTTCCCGTGATGGGGCTTGGATTCGTCGTTCTGGGTGGTTTCGCGTTCTTTTGCCCGCCAGTTTGGAATGACGCGTTTCTAGCGGCTGGCTTCGGGGGGCTTCACATTCTTTTCGGTACTGTGATCGCAAGGAGGTATGGTGGGTAAGCAATCCGCTGCACAAAAGATCGTTGACAACAAGCCGGCTGGCGCCGCAGCGGCTACGGGCCGGCCCGCGAATCTGGACCGTTTGATTCATGAACGCATGCGGCTGGGCATCGTGAGCGCGCTTGCCGCGAACTCATCGCTCACGTTTAGCGATCTGAAAAAACTGCTGAATACCTCAGATGGCAATGTGAGCGTGCATGCCAGGAAGCTGGAGGAAGCGGAGTACATCACATGCTCGAAGTCCTTTGAAGGACGCGTGCCCAAGACTGAGTACCGGCTAACCCCTACAGGGAGACAGGCGCTGGAAAAATACCTGGACCACATGGAAGCATTGATTCAGGCAATGCGGGAGAGATAGGGCACATTTTTTTGCCCATCTACTTTGCTATGACAAGTTCTTTGCATGTAGCCATCATCATGGATGGAAATGGACGCTGGGCCGCGGCGCGCGGTCTACCCCGTGTGATGGGACATAAGAAAGGAGCCGGTGCGGTTCGGCGTACCGTGGAAGCAGCCCCAGGCTGCGGAATCGGTACGTTGACCTTGTACGCGTTCTCTTCCGACAATTGGCGGCGTCCCCCGGAAGAAGTTGACGCGATCATGCGGCTCTTTCGGACCTACCTGGAGCAGGAGGTAGAACGGTGCGTCGAGAATGGAGTGAGGTTGAGTGTGATCGGCCGTCGGGACCGCTTACCGGAGATGGTTACGGCGGCGATCCAATCGGCCGAGGCGATTACACAAAACTGCCGGGAGCTGCATCTTCGGCTCGCAGTGGATTACTCCTCACGGGATGCGTTGATTCGGGCCGCGCAGGGTTGTGCCGGGCGGGACGACTGGTCTGTCGATTCGTTTAACACAGCAGTTGGCCCAGACGTCGATTTACTTGTTCGTACCAGTGGGGAGCAGCGGTTGAGCGATTTTCTGCTGTGGGAATGCGCCTATGCGGAGTTGCTGTTCACCAATCGGCTGTGGCCCGACTTCTCCGCGCAGGATCTGCAGAATGCCGTGGGTTGGTTTCGCTCACGGGACCGGCGTTTTGGTGCGGTCCCCGGCGCGGCAGTTGCGGCCCGGTAAGAAGACTCGATACAGTCAAACGGTATGAATCGAAGGATATTTCTGAAAGCAAGCACTGGAGGAGCATTGGCGATGGCAATGCCCGTGGGCGCGGCGGAATCAAAGAGGTCGATTATCGAACTGCGCCAGTTCAAGATGCGCAATACCCTGGATGGCATGGGTGCGCGCACCATCGATCACATGAGCAAATCGTATCTGCCCGCACTCCGGCGAGCGGGTTCCGGACCGGTGGGATTGTTTGGAAGTCTGATTTCTCAGGACAGCCCTTACGTTCTCGTGATCTCAAGCTATCCGGGGATTTCCGCGTGGGACGATGCGCGCGAGAAACTGAGTAAGGATAAGCAGTACGAAAAAGAACGGGAGAGTTACCACGCGGCCGGCCTGGGATACGCGCGGATGGAGACCACTCTGCTGCGGGCTTTCGATAGCGTTCCAAATATCGAGACGCCGAAGACCGAGAGTCATGCTCCACGGATATTCGAGCTCCGCATGTATGAATCAAACAATGTGGATACTCTGAAGCGCAAAGTGGGAATGTTTGGGGCCGGGGAGATCGATGTTTTCCGCCGGTTGAATATGCTGCCCGTTTTCTTCGGTGAAACCATCGCGGGGCGCAACATGCCGAATCTTGTTTACATGCTGGCTTTCGACGATCTGGCGGCGCGGGAGAACTCCTGGAAGGCCTTCGGTGGCGATGCACAGTGGAAGAAGATGAGAGTGCAACCCGGCATGACGGATCCAGAAATCGTTTCCAATATCAGCAACTCGATTGTGCAGCCGCTTGCACTTTCTGAAATCCGGTAGCAGTTTAGCAGTAAGAAAGTTGACCGGCTCACGCACGCTACGCTACCATGTGTGTGCGGGGTGGAGCAGTCTGGTAGCTCGTTGGGCTCATAACCCAAAGGTCGAAGGTTCAAATCCTTCCCCCGCAACCAATAAATTCAACCGGTTACGCCTCCTTTGTGCCCTTCTTCCCCGTCAATTGCTAACGAATTGCTAACACTGGCCTTCGCCTTGTGGCGGACCTTCGCATCGGCCATCGATTTTTCGTAGCGGGCGCTGGCTTCCTTGCCGCGGCCCGGGAAGAGATGTCCGTACGTATCGAAGGTGACCTTGATGCTGGAATGTCCCATCTGGTCGCGAACGTAGGCGGCGGTCTCGCCCTGCGCGATCAACTGGCTGGCGAAGAAGTGTCGCAAATCATGAAAGCGAGTGCCTGCCATACCGGCCTTGTCTGCAATGGGTTTCCAAACCTCTGCGTCGAATTGATCTAGGTCTATGAAGCCGCTGCAATTGCCAGGGAACATGAAAGCGCCGTCTGGTTTCCCGACCTTTAAATCGGCCAACAACTTCATAACGCTCTCGGTTGCCGCAATACGGCGTAACGACTTCCGTGACTTCGGCGGTCCAACGTGCCACTCCCATTTGTGCGCCCCGTCTGTACCGCGACGTTTGGAGATTGCGTGACGCACATTCACCTCGTTGCCAAACCATTCGATGTCATTGAACCGCAGCCCGAGAGCTTCGTTTCGCCGCACGCCGGTAAACGCACCCGTATAGGTGACTGCGTAACTGATCCCGCCCAACTCTTTCGCCGCACCGATCAGTGCCCAGACCTGTTCCGGTGTCGGGGGCGTGATCTGGCGTGATTCCAGTGGCGGAAGTTCGAGCCCCATCGTTGGATCGTGGAACGCGAAACCCCGCCGGAGGGCGCTCGGCCCCCGTTTGCCCGCAAGCATCGTGCGCAGCAGCGTCACCGTGTTTTGTGGATCGTCTTCGAAGAAAGCTCGTCTTCGATCATTCCGCTCACAGCCGCGTCAACATGTTCGAACCGCAAAGCTGATACCGCAATCGCTCCAAGGCGCGGGACGAGTTGCTTGTTGATGATTGAGCCATATCCCGATTCCGTGCTGCCGCGGATCTGGCGCCTTCCGGCCAGCCAATCCTCTGCGAACTTTTTCAAATATGACGGACGATGGTCGCGTACGTTCCCTTATCGATGGCTCCGAGGACTTCGTTCAACCGGGACTGCGCCTCGGTGCGCTTCTTAAATTTACCTTCCCACTGCTGGATGCCTGTTGGATCGCGATAGATGATCGCCCACGTTTTGCGCTTGCCAGTAGGTTTTACGACATGGCCGCCCTGGCTCATTGCATCGTGCCTTTAGCGGCCGCATCAATAATCGCCCGCAGATCTTCCTCCGTAAATCGAACAAATTTTCCGAGTTTACGGTGAGGAATGGCCTTGCGCCTCGTTCGCTCATAGATCCAGCCCGCCGTCACACCCAAGCGCTGCGCAGCCTCTTCAACGGTGAGAAATAGTCTGCCGATCACTTCCGGCTGAGATGATAACATGGCGATTTATTGATGGTTTAGGCGTGAATCATCTTCCGACGCACGCGTCCAGCGCCCTATTTGTGGCTTGTAAATCGGGCCAGGGTTTTCTGCCCCGTCTTCAGTGCTTGCGAATGCAGCACTCAGTAGCTGCTGAATGAAATCTTGTCGCTCGAACATTTTGTGCCTTCTGTTCGTCCTCGCGTCACTCATGGACCGACTTTGCCGACATACTTGCCGACGTCATTTCATTCGCGGCCTTCCACGACTCAAAGGAACTGCGACGGACCAGTTTGCGCCGACCCATCGGAATCGCGGGCAACTGGGAGACACCTGTAACCTTGCCGTTGATCGCGTTGTATACATGCGCTTTCGAGCACCGCAGATTTGCGGCGACTTCATGAATTAAGAGGATCTCGCTGTTGTTCTCGGTCATTTTATTTCCTTGTAACTTCGGCACGATTAATTGCCTCCGTCATCAGGCCTGAGTCTTTGGCGCGCCGAACTCTTACATCAGGCGCGTAGAAAACATCTCCCCTACCGGGTGTCACAAAGCGATCGTATTTCGACTCGTGCATTAAGAAGAGGCCGACCCCTCCACATACGCTCGGCCGCGACAGATCAGCACAAGACGCCGGATGGAACACATCGGCTCGTCTCTTCGCAAGCTTGCCGAATCTCGCGGGCTGGAGATTACGAGTTCCAAACAAACGCTGAAGAAGGTCGAGGTCATCGAGCTCGTGCGGCAACAGCGCGCCGAGAATCGACAGGACCTCGTTTACAGCGCTCGTCCATTCGTGCTCTGTGGAATGCCGTTGAAGCGGCCACCGGCTGGAACCCTGATCCATCGCCGCAGAAATGGTCGGTTCTTCCTCCAGATCCACGGTCACGCCGAGTACGGACTTCCTTTCGGTCAAGACCGCCTCGTTGCGATCGGGGCGGCGACTCAGGCCGTGCGCCAACGGAGTCGAATTGTTCAGTTTGATTCCGGCGCGCAGATCCTCGAAGAGTTTGGCCTTCCTCACAACGGGGCTTCTTATCGTCGGCTCTCGGATGGTTTCAAGCGCGTCTTCGGCAGCACAATCTACTTCGGATCAGGCGACGATTCCGGGAGGCAGGACGTGTTCGATTGCGCGAGGTTCTGTTTCTTCGAGCGACTGCGCGTCTGGTATTCCCGCGACGATCACCATGAGGGCGTCCTCAGCGGGTTACCGAACCGCATTGAACTGAGCGAGAAGTTCTGGGAGGAGATTCGTGCCCACCCGATCCCTGGCGAACTGAATGTGGTCCGGGGTCTTGCCAACTCTCCCGGTTGTCTCGACTCCTATTTGTGGCTCACTTGGCGCTGCCATTCGGCCCGCGGCCCTGAGAGGATTCGTCTGTTCGGACCGACCGGAATTCAGGCCCAACTCGGTTCGGACGAGTACCTTCGGACAAGAGACTTCCGTCGCGCGATTGCCCGGTGGCTGGCAACGGTCAGGGCGTGCTGGCCGGAGTGTCCGGTCCGGCTCGGTCCGGACGGTGAAACTCTTCACATCTCACCAGCTTCGGCAATCCACAAGCGGCTGTGAATTTCCGGACTTTTCCACGATGGTTATGTCGCGCCCTTCGCAATGGAAAATCAATGGTTTAGCGATGTGGGTCGAGATAGTCTTGTCGCGCAGTGCGAGATAGTCTTGTCGCGCTAGATGAGGCTAAATACTTGGCTTTCAATAATTTATAGCTGGCCCCTGTAGTTCTTTTTCCTGTAGAAGAAGACCCTGTAGTCGGTAACGCCAGGCTGTGGAAACGAAGGAAGAGAAACCCACAGTCGCGCCCTTCGGGCTGAGATGTGCTCACGTTTCTATGTAAGATTTTGCGTCTTTACAGCCTCATCCCTTCTAAGGAGAGTTTTTGCTTGTCTTCCTTAAAACGTAATCATTCGTGAGTTTCCGGTTAGCGTGCGTGACTGCGGCTGAGCACGGCTGATAGCTTGTGTTGAGGGTAGGAGGCCGGGGCATGGTGCAAGAAGAGGCAGGCTATCGGGAGGATATGGAGCAGTTGCGGCGGCGGTTTTCGGAGTTTCGCCAGGCCCACGCGGTGCGGTCGCGGCTACCGCAGGAGTTATGGGCAGCCGCGGCGAAGCTGGCGCGGCGGGACGGGATCGAGGCTACGGCACGGGTGCTGGATGTGGATCGGCCGAGTCTACAGAAGTGGACGGATCGATTCGAGCCGCGTGTGCAAGCCAAGCAGCGCAACGCTCCAGTACGGCGTCAGGCAAACAAGAGAGCACGTGCTGCGCCCGCATTTGTGGAACTGCTGGCGGAGACCACCGGTGCGGTGACGAGTTGTCTGGTGGAAGTGGAGTCGCCGCGAGGTGGCAAGCTGCGG
>JBBPYD010000164.1:0-14013 GCA_038200305.1 Bryobacterales bacterium | reverse complement strand
TGGTTGGTTCATCAAGGACATAGATGCTCCCTTGTTTATGCAACTCACTGGCGAGTTTAATGCGCTGGCATTCACCATCGGATAAGGTACTCAATGGCTGCCCGAGGGTCAGATAATTGAGTGCCACATCACTCATGGCTTGAAGTTTGCTTACGACTGCTTTGATGTCAAAGTATTCGAGCGCCTGTGCTACCGTCATTTCCTGAACGTCATTGATCGATTTGCCGTTGAGTTTATAAGCAAGCACTTCATCTTTAAAGCGCTTGCCTTCACAGATCTCGCACGACGACTTGACTTCTCCCAGGCAGCCAACTCGGTGTAGATCACGCCCAAGCCCTGACAGTTTTCGCAAGCGCCCTCTGAATTAAAACTGAACAAAGATGGACTGACTTTGTTCGCGGCCGCGAAGGCTTTGCGAACATCATCCCATGATCCCCGTACAAGTCGCCGGGTTGGCCCTATGGACGTTCCATAGACATGGCAGTCTCCTCCGCCATCAAGACCGAGCGCCCTTCGGCGGCCAGCTCCGGGCCTCGACGCCGAACTGCTTGGCGTATGAGGCAGGTGCCAAAGCTCTTCCCTATGGGAGGAGATATAGCCGGGACCTGCGATCAAGCTAGTCGGCCCGCTTGCTGCTCGCTCGCCGGGGCTTCGGCTTGCTCTTGCCCTTGAGCGCAAAGGACGCGGATGCGCGCCCGGAGGCAGGGGAAGGAACCCGCTGCTCTTTGCCGGACCCGCTTGACACTGCGGCCGTTTTGCGCTGGTTTCTCAATAGATTGAGCGCCACTGCAGCGCGGATGAGATCCTTCAAGGCCGCCTCATCGACCTTGTCGCCTTCGTGGATGTCGATGGCGCGCCTAACATTCCCGTCGAGGCTGGAGTTGAATAGACCTGAAGGGTCCTTCAACGCAGCTCCCTTGGCAAATGTCATCTTGACGACCTTCTTGTACGTCTCTCCCGTGCAGACGATGCCGCCGTGGGACCAGACGGGAGTCCCCATCCACTTCCACTCTTCGACGATCTCAGGGTCTACCTCGTGTATGATTTCGCGCACTTTCGCGAGCGTCTTCCCGCGCCAGTCCCCAAGTTCCTTGATCTTCTCGTCGATGAATGCAGAGGCAGATTCCACCGGGACGGGCCTTTTCATGTACAGCCCACTCTCGCACTTATTTTAGCTGCGCTCAGCGTAACCTGCACCCTCCGCAAGCCTAAACCGCCGGCGGTGTGCGGTCAGTCGCTCGTCGGCGTGGCCTGCAGGCGGCGCCAGAAGAAGTACGAGAGCCCCCAGAGCACGCCGGTGGCCGCCGCCCAGCCCCACGCCTCCGGGCCATCGCCCACCGAGAGGTGGGCGATGAGCGCCGAGGCGTGGTCGATGGCGAAGCCGGCGTAGGCCCACTCCTTGAGGCGCACCGGCGCCAGCTCAGCACCACCCCGAGGAGCTTGGCCCACGAGAGCTCCACTCGGAAGTAGGCGGGGAAGCCGAGGTGGGTGAATGCCTCCGCCACCTGCGGCAGGCGCAGTTCCGCTTAAGCGGTGAAGCTCATCTGCAGGCAGAAGAGCGCGGTGACGATCCAATAGACGATGGTCTTGGCTTTGGGGGTGGTCTTGGCGGCGACGAGGGGTGGCTTCTGCAGAGTCGATTCCATGGGGTTCTCCTCCTACGCTTCAACGCTTCGGGGCGTTGGGCGGCCAACCGGGGGTCTCAACGCCGAACTGCTTTGCGTACTCGGCGTTCAGCCGCTGCCAGCCGCCGAACTTCATCGCCTCACCACCAGCGATGCGGCCGATGGGAGTTCCGCTGAGAAGGCGATCCAGAACATCGAAACAAATGTGCCACCCGGCAGCACCCATTGAGATGAAGCGGCGATCGATGTTGGTCCATAGCGTCAGCCGCGTGCCGCCACCAAAGGCTTCGAGTTCCCACCGGATATCGTTGCCACCCCAGCCGTACTCAAGCACCTTGGGAGCGTCGGCTCGCGTCACTGTTGTTTCGCTAACGTGCGGCGTGGGCGCTCCCACCGTGGTGAGCTTCACCGTGGTTCCAACCGTACCCAGGCTCCCATCGGCTTCAAAGGGCGCCCACTCGCGCAGATGCGCCGGGTCGGTTAGCGCCTGCCAGACTTTTTTCGGCGAGTGGCGCAGTTCTCTGATGAGAATGAGCGTCCACTTTTCTCCGTCCTTCCTCACCTCCGCGCCGCTGGCCGGACCCGGTGTGTACTGATCGCGATCGGTCATCTTCTTCTCCTTGTCTTCCTTTTCGTTGGTGTTGATTGATCCATGTGGTCGAGGTGGCGTTCGAGAGCATCTACGTGAGCGGACCAGAACCGACGGAACGGAGCCAGCCAGGCATCGACCTCCTGAAGTGGTTCTGGCTTCAGCCGGTAGAGACGGCGCTGTGCGTCCACCGTGGATTCCACGAAACCGGCCTCGCGCAGCACTCGCAGGTGCTTTGACACGGTCGGCTGCGGCATACGAAGCTGACGCTCGATCTCTCCAACCGACTGTTGTGACGAGACCAGGAGGCTCAGTATCGCGCGGCGGTTCGGTTCCGCAATGATTTCGAACACAGATTCCACTCTCTTAGTATACTCCACAGAGCATATACGTGTCAAGGTATATAAAGGCAGAGGCTCAGGCAACGGTTGCAGTCTGCGTGTGGGGGTGCACCGTCTGGTGCGTTTTTTGGCGGATGCGATTCAGAGCGTTGAGGCGGAGATAAGGGCTTGGAGTGAACCCCAAAAGTGAGACACGGAGTTAAGGGGCCAAATACATTAAATGGAGTGAGGAATGGATTTGGCTCGAACCGTGTACAGTCGCGGTCTGAAGGTCGCCGCGATGCGTGCTCTTGACGCCGGTTCCACAAACGGCGAAATCGCATGAAGATATCAAGTGAGTCCGAAGCTGCTGGAACGTTGGCACGGAGAGTGGCGCGCAAAAGGTGAACAAGCGGCGTTTCCTGGTGTTGGCCGGGGTGGATCCGGTCTGCCGGCCTTGGCCGATAGCCAGCGCATTGGCGAACTGGAGCGTAAGATTGGCCAGCTTACGATGGAGAACGATTTTTTATAAAAGGCCTTGCAGCATTTCAGGGATCATCACCCGCCAGCCGTCGTAAATGGCGCAGATGCCTGTTTGAAGCAAAGGCCAAGCCGTGAACGCGCTCTGTCAAACAACAGGGCTCAGCCGGGCCGGATATTACCGCTCCCTGATACCTCGGCAGACAACGCCGGTTGAAATGGAATTTGCGTGACGAGATGCAGAAAGCCGCGCTCGAATGGCCCGCTTACGGTTATCGAAGAATCACGGCCGAACTGCAGCACGGCGGCTTTGAAGTGAACCACAAACGGGTCCTGCGAATGATGCGCGAAGATAATCTTCTCTGTTTGCGGCGACGTGTTTTCATGCTCACTACGGACTCGTAACACGACCTGCCCATCTATCCGAACCTGGCGCGCGACGTTGAGCCGGATGCGGTAAATCAGCTTTGGATCGCAGAACTTGATTTTCACCCTTGCGGGGACGCTCAACGCGCCCTCAGCTCCGAGCGGTTGCTTGAGGCACCAGCCAGCGTCCAGAACGGTGGTCTGCTTTCAAATCCGATTTCCCTGCCCGCGCGGCACGCATGGTCCTCCCCGATCGAAGGCGGAAAAGGGAGAAAGACTTGCCGGCCCGACGCGGGGCTGCCTCGGTTCCAACGCGGAGGCAGCCGATAGATCACTTGCGGATCACGTCCGTCTGGCCGCCTTTGCGCGGGATACAATACAGTTGGTTGTGTCGCACCGAAACGGCAGTACCATGGCAAAGCAGAAGCCACCAGTCCCGAGCCTCGATCGGGTGATCGCAAGAACAGCGACTCTACGGCGAGGACTCGGAGAATTGCTGAAACGGTTTCCTGAGGGCGAGTTCGACATGCGCCGGATGTTCTCGGATAAGGACATTGATGCGGTCTACATAGCCACGCCGAATCATTGGCATGCTCTTGCGGCCATCTGGGCCTGCCAGGCTGGCAAGGACGTCTATGTTGAAAGGCCCGCCAGCCACGACATCCATGAGGGGTTGAGCGTGAGGGAAGTAGCGCGGAAAACGAATCGCATGGTCCAGGTCGGCTCCCAAAGCCGCAGCGTCCCCCACGTGGTGCGGGCCACGCAACTGCTTCAGGAAGGGGCTATCGGGAAGGTCTATGCTGCCAAGGGCCTTTGCTTCAAGCGGCGCAAGTCGATCGGGACGACGCCGGCCGAACCCGTTCCCGCGGGAATCGACTGGGATCAGTTCCTCGGACCCGCTCCCATGCGTCTATTTACGAAGAACAGGTTTGCATACATCTGGCACTGGTTTTGGGATACAGGCAACGGCGATCTTGGGAATCAAGGCGTTCATCAGATGGATATCTGCCGTTGGGGACTGGGAGTTCAGATGCCGCAATCTATGGTGTCAACAGGCGGCAAGGAGATTATCTTCGAAGTCCGTGGCCTGCGAGGCGGTCCCGAGGGCGGCGCACCCATTAAGGGCGGCAACACGGTTGGGAATCTTTTCCTGGGCAGCGACGGGTGGATGTGGAACGATGGAAGCGGCTTCCAGGTCTACAAAGGCGATTCAAGTGAGAAGACGATGGACGAGAAGAGCCCTCCGGGAGACAACTCGACCGTCCTCCAGATGAGAAATTTCCTCGCTGCGTGCAGCAGCAGCCGCCCGCAATTTCCGGAACCTGCATGCGGACATTGAGATTGGAGCCGGATCGGCAGCGTTGTGCCATCTGGCGAACATCAGTATCGCGTGGAGAAGAAGCTGGCATGGGACAGCGCCTCCTCAAAGTTTGTGAACGGCAGCGCAGCCAATGCGCTGCTCACGCGCACCTACCGCGCTCCCTATATCGTCTGAATAGGCGACGGAATGAATCAGGAGGGAGTTCATGACCATGCTAATTTCACGCAGGAGCCTCATCAAGGCAACCGCTGCCCAGGCCGTGCTGCCATTCACCGCCGTTTCCTATAACCGGATAATCGGCGCGAACTCTCGCATCCAGGTGGCTCAAATCGGATGCGGTCACAGGTCGATGGGCCACCGTCGAATGCTGAAGCTCTCCTCGGCCACGGATCCGAATTTCGATCTGCGCAGTGTCTGTGACCTGTGGTCGGTGAACCGTGAAAGATCGGCCGGCCACGCGCAGGAACTGTTTGGTAGAAAGCCTAAGACTTACCAGTACTCCGAGGAGGTCCTGGCCGATCCCGATCTGGACGCAGTCATGATCGGCACGGGCGATCACCAGCACGCCAGGCTGCTGGCTGAAGTGGTGCGAGCGGGCAAAGCTTGCTATTGCGAAAAGCCAATGGCCAATACGCTCGACGATGCCAAACTGGCGCGCGATACTGTCCGCGCCGGCAAGCAGATTGTCCAATTAGGCTCGCAGTGGCTTAGCGACCCTTATCAGCAGCGCGTGCGCGACATAGTCAGAAGCGGCCAGCTTGGAAAAGTGGTTTCCATCAGCCAGAGTTGGAACTTCAACGGTCCTCGCTGGCACTCTCCCAACGACGCCGATATCGCCGCTTTGCGGGAGCAGGACACCGATTGGAAGCGCTGGCTCATGGGACGGCGCTGGCGTCCGTTCGATCCCCGGGTCTATTTCGAGTTTCGAATTTACAAGGATTTTTCCGGCGGCATCACCGATCAATGGTACAGCCACGGCTCGGGATTAGCGCACTTCTACCTGGATACGTTTATTCCCGATGACACTGTGGCTAACGGCGGTATCTTCGCGTGGCACGACGTTCGGGAAAATCCCGACACTTTTCAATGTGTATCCACATTTGCCCAAAAGGAAGTGCTCTATGCCTACTCCACCACCTTCGGCAGCGGGTACGGCGACCACACAACCATTCAGGGCACGCGCGGCACGTTGCACTCGCCGGGCGGTGAAGGCAGCCCGCAATGGTGGTTTGTGCCCGAAACCGCCAGCGGATGGCGGTCCAACAAGGTGTTCGATCTAAAATCGGCCGACGCTACGCCTCAACCTGTTACCCTCCACGGAAAGAGCGGCGTTCCACCCGTCCATCAGAACGATGACCTCAAGGCGCACACCGACAACTGGTTCGAGTGCATGCGAAATCGAAAGCAACCCAACGGAAACATTGAAACCGGCTTCGCTCATTCAGTGGCCGTCGTCATGGCGACACGCAGCTACCGTGAGGGAAAAAAGCTCTACTGGGATAGGGACGCCGAAGAGATTGTGGAGCAGCCGCCCGCGGCCTCGAAGAAGCCGGCTTGATCTCGCTGCCGATTTTGAATTCATAATAGATGACGGATTTACTAAAGGATTTCCAAATGAAATATTTGCCTGCTCTACTCTTGTGTGCGGCTCTAGTGCGCGCTGCCGATCCCACCGGCACCATCGCGGGGACAATTGCCGATCCCACGGGCGCTTTTGTGGCAGGCGCCAAGATAACCGCCACGGCGCCCGCCACTGGCCTGACGCGTTCCGCGTTAAGCGGCGACGCCGGGGAATATCTGTTTCCTCTTCTTCCCGTAGGCCTTTACTCCATCTCCGTCGATAAGCCCGGATTCAAGCGTTTCGAACAGCGCGGGATCCAGGTCAAAGCCGATTCCACAGGCTCTGTCGACGTAGCGCTGCAACTCGGTTCGGCTGCCGAAACCGTCACCGTGGAAGCGAATGCGCAGATGGTCGAGACGCGATCGGGGACTCTGAGCCAGGTGGTGAGTGCGCAGAAAATCGTGGATTTGCCGCTAAATGGACGAAATGCCGCGGCTCTCGTTTTACTGTCCCCTGGCACCGCAGATCTGAATACCAGCAGTGCGGGAAACGCCCGTGGTAGTGGCGACGTCCTCCAGGGCGCGAGTTACCCCGGAGCGCAGGCCATCACATCCAACGGATCCCGCAGCGACGGCATCAATTATCATTTGGACGGCGGCAGCAACGTCGACCATTACACGAATGTGAACAATCCGTTTCCCAATCCCGACGCGCTGGAAGAGTTCAGCGTACAGACGAATAACTACAGCGCCGAGTTCGGCCGGGCATCCGGAGCCGTCGTGAATGTGATAACCAAGTCCGGCACCAATAGATTCCATGGCGACCTTTTTGAGTTCCTCCGCAACGGCGCGCTAAACGCACGAAACTATTTCGCTCCCGAGCATGACAAGTTGAAGCGCAATCAGTTCGGCGCAACTCTCGGCGGTCCTATTAAGAAGGACCGCCTGTTCTTCTTCGGCAGCTATCAGGGCACCCAAATTCGCAACGTCACGGAAGGAAACAGCGCATTTCTACTCACTGCCGCGCAGCGGACCGGCAACTTCTCTTCGCTCAGCCGTAGGTTAGTCGACCCTTTTACTAAGTCGCCGTATCCGGGTAACATCATACCGGCCAGCCAGATCAATCCCATTACCGCCAAACTTCTCCAGTTGCTGCCGGTCCCCACCTCGCCCGACGGGCTGCTTGTCTTTGCCCGGCCCGTGAACGAGCACGAGAATCAGTTCTTGGGACGCGCCGATTACAACACGGAAAAGCAGCGAATCTATGGACGATATTTCTATACACGGTATCCGCGCAGCGCGGTGTCCGGCGCCGAGGATCTGCTTCGCTCTTTGGGCGGATTCGAGTTCTTCAACCAGAGCGCCTCTATCAGCCACACTTATACATTTAGTCCAAGTCTGGTAAATAACTTCATTGCCTCCTGGAACTACAACGACGGCAACGCCTTGAGTGGAGCTCCATTCAGCCTTCCGAGTCTCGGACTGCCCATCGCTACCCAGAATCCTCCCGAAATACGGGTGGAGGTGACCAACTTCTTTTCCATCAATACCGGCGCACCGGGCGAGTTCCGGCGCGAGAGCTACCACTTTGCCGACAGCGCCCACTGGATCGCCGGTAAACACGAAATTGCGTTTGGCGGCGATATTCTGCGCATGAAAGTCGACCTGATTAACTCCTTCCGCCAGGGCGGCCGCTTCCGGTTCCGCGGGACATCATACAGCGGAGATGCGCGTGCCGATTTCCTTGTCGGCTTCCTCGATCGATTCCAGCAGGGCGGGGGCGAATATGCCGCGCGCCGCGGCAACCTGGGCAGCCTCTTCCTTCAGGACAATTTCCGCGCATCGCGCAATTTGAACATCAATATCGGCCTGCGCTGGGATCCCTTTATTCCGTACGGCGATGAGTTGGGCCGCACGGAGTGTTTCCTTGTGGGCAAGCAGTCCACGCGGTTTCCGAAAGCGCCTACCGGATATCTGTTCGCGGGAGACGCTGGTTGTCCTGCAGGCGGCAGCGAATCGACATGGTTGAATTTCTCGCCCCGTCTCGGTTTCGCCTATAATCTCGGCACGAAACGCGGCACTGTCCTTCGCGGAGGATTCGGTCTTTTCTACCAGCCGCCCTTCGTCGAGTCTTACAACAACATGGTGGATAGCGCGCCCTTCAGCCCACAGATTCTCCGCTTCGGCGTTCCGTTCTCAAATCCCTACCAGGGTATCCGCAACCCGTTCCCGGCCGAGTTTGCGCCCTTGATTCCTCCCTCAGATGTGAATTTCGATCTGCCTCTCGGGCTCGCGGTCTCTTACGCGCACGACTGGAAGCCTGCACGCAGCATGAGCTACAATCTTGCCCTGGAGCATCAGGTCAAAGGCGACATTCTCGTCCGCGCCGCCTACGTTGGTTCCAGGGGCACGCACCTGGGGTTCAACACCGATATCAACGCTGCGCGGGTGTATCCGGGCTCCTTCACTGTCGATGCGCAATCGCGGCGCCCTTATCAGCAATTTGGGCAGATCACTCAAAACACCTCGGGAGCGAATTCAGTTTACAATTCCCTGCAGCTTTCCTTCGATAAGCGCTTCTCACACGGGTTTACCGTAGGCGCGAACTATACCTGGAGCCGCAGCCTCGATTGGGCCTCTTATCTAACAGATCTGGACGGCATCAATGTAATCAATCCGTTCAACTTCCGGGCCTATCGCGGCGTCTCCGATTTCAACACCCCGCATCGCATGATTCTCAATTACGTTTGGCAGCTGCCGTCCCCCAGGGCCGGCGTTCTGCGGGCCGTGCTGGGAGGATGGGAAACCTCGGGGCTCTGGAACTGGCAGAGTGGATTCCCGCTGAACATCGCCTCGGGCGATGAACGGTCCGGGACCAACATTGGCAACGATCAGGCCGATGTGATCTCGACGCCCACCTACACGAGTGGATCGAAGGCGCAGAAGCTGGCCAAATGGTTCAGCACGGAATCGTTCACGCTGGCAAAGCTTGAGACCTTTGGGAACGTGGGACGGAACACACTGATCGGACCGGGCACCTTCAATATCGATCTATCCGCGCACAAGAGTTTTCATTTCACCGAGCGCTGGCGTTTGGAGTATCGCGCTGAATTCTTCAATGCGCTGAATCACGCCAATTTCAATAACCCGAATACCAGCGTGAGCGCCAGCAGCTTCGGCCGCATTACTTCGGCGCGCGATCCGCGAATCATTCAAATGGCGCTGAAGCTTTATTTCTGATCATGACTCGCCGCGACCTGCTGTCCACTGCCGCCGCCCTGAGCGTAAGCCAGGCTCTCAGAGGCGCCGAAGAAAAATTCCCCGGCACGCACTATCGCGACTATTCGCGCTGCCTGCCGGATTACCTCCGCTCGCTCGCCGCTGAGGCATATGAGCGGCGGAACGGCGAGATCCGCAAGCTCACGTCCGCCCCGGCAATCCAGGCGCGGCAGAAATGGGTGGAGCAGACCTTCTGGCGTCTGACGGGCGGCAAGCCGGTATCCACTCCATTACACGTCCAGAAGACCGGCGGCTTCGACCGCGCCGGTTACCGCTTCGAGCGGCTGGTCTATCAGAGCCAGCCCGAGCTGTATGTTGCGGCGAACCTCTACGTTCCCACAGGCGGGAGCCCGCCCTACCCTGGCATCCTTTTTCAGATGGGACACACGCCCAACGGAAAGGCCGGGGACAGTTACCAGCGCTGCTGCCAGGCTCTGGCCAGGCTCGGCTACATCGTGCTTGCGTTCGACCCTATGGGCCAGGGCGAACGCATCTATTATCCGGATGCATCCGGTATGCGGTCCCGCCTGCGGTCCGCCGACGAGGAGCATACACACCCGGGCCGCCAGATGCTGTTGCTGGGCGATACAGTGACGCGCATGCAGGTTTGGGATGCGATGCGCAGTCTGGATGTTCTCGCTTCGCACCCCAAGGTAGACCCGGCTCGCCTCGCCTCCACAGGGCAGTCCGGCGGCGCTACCGTCACTATGCTGCAGTTGGCCGTAGACAACCGGCTTGCCGCCGCGGCGGTGTGCAGCGGCAACACGGAAAATCTGGCATGCGCCAACTTTAACCCGCCGGGTTCCACGGACGACGCAGAGCAGAATTTCGTGCATTCCGGACCGGTGGGCTTCGACCGTTGGGATCTATTCTATCCGTTCGCCCCCAAGCCGCTCCTGATTACCATTAGCGACAAAGATAAGTTTGGCACCTACTCTCCGAACTATGTTGCCAGCGGGTGGGAAGAATACGGCAAGCTCAAACGTGTCTATGAAGTGCTCGGCAGGCCAGACCATCTTGCTTGGTCCGATACGCCGCTTCCGCACGGGCTCTCCTACGACAGCCGCCTGCAGGTCTACAACTTTTTCGAGCATCATCTGAAAGGCAGCGAAAGGAAGATTGACGAAGAGCCGGAGGTTTCGCCGGAGCCGGATCAGCAGCTATGGGCTTCAAAATCAGGCAACGTCGTTAAGGCGTTGGGAGGCCAGACGCCGTTCAGCCTCAACCGCTCGCGCGTATCCAGCAAGACGCCTGTTCCACTCGACAAACTTGTGTTCAGCGACCGGCCCCCCGGCGGCTTACCCGCGACTGTCCTATCCCGTGTTCCCTCCCGGGGCATCTCGATTGCGGCGCTGGATATCGCATCGGCTCCCGGCGTTTCGCTGCCTGCGTGGCTGTTTGCGCCGCGTCAAGCCGATGCAGCCAAGCCTCTTTTGATCATGCTGAATGCTGGTGGGCGTAACGTCTATTGGCATGAACAGGAAATTTACCAGCAGCTCGCCCGGCATGGGTATACCGTTTGCGCTGCGGACATTCGCGGGATTGGCGACATGGCTCCCGAGTACGGCCGGGGCGCTTCAGGTTACCAGGGTTCGCATCATAACGAAGAGAATTACGCTTGGGCTTCATTGATGCTGGGGAAGCCTCTGCTCGGGCAGTGGGTAACCGACGTTCTCGCGCTGGTAAAAGCGCTGCAAGAGCCTGGCCGGCGGATCGCCTTGCATGCCAACGGCCGGCTCACCGTACCCGCGGCCATCGCGGCGGCCCTGGATCCGTCAATTGAGAGCCTCTACCTCTCCGATGGTCTCGTCTCCTTCCAAAGCATTTTGGAAACGGAACAGTATTCCGTTCCCTTGGCGAACTTCTGCATGTCTTTTGTGAAACACACAGACTTGCCCGCCATTGTTTCGGATATCGCGCCCAGAAGGGTCACCCTCGCCGGGATGCTGAACGCTGCGGGGAAGAGCATGGACGCCGCGACTGTCCGGCAAGCCTACAGCGATGCGGATGCCAAAGGGTGCCTGACCGTGCGGGAAAAGGCGGATTGGACCTTCCGTGAACTGCTTGCCGGCGCGTGATTCGTAAATGCATACCACTGTGAAGTCGTCTCTGATAATTCTGGCGGTGTATACCGTCGCCTTTTGCGCCGAGCCGCGCCTGGTGGACGCGCACCTTCATCACAACGGCGATCCGGCATTTCTTACGAAACTGTATGACAAGCTCACCTCCGTTGACGGGGTGGCGCTGCTGATTACCGCGCCCAAGGATCTGGACAATGTTCGCTCCTTTATGTCCAGCCATCCCAACCGGCTCTTCGGTCTCGGCCAGGTTCAACTGGATGACCCGAAGGTGCTCGAGCTGGTCGATCGTTTTCATGCGGCCGGCTTCCGCGGACTGGGCGAGATCAGCGGGCCGCAGTACTCCTACGACGACCGCCGTTACTGGCCCATTTACGAACGCGCCGAGAAGTACGGGATGATTATCCTGTTCCATACCGGCATCGTGAATCGGATGAATCCCGAGGTTCCCACCGATGTCAGCTCCGATCGCATGCGCGTGGCGACACTCGACCTGATCGCCAGGCGGTTTCCCAAGCTGACTGTGATCGGCGCTCACCTGGGCAATCCCGACTATGCCTGGGCCGGCGAGATTGGACGCTGGAATCCAAACCTGTTCTTCGACCTTTCCGGTTCCTCACTCTCCAAAAAACACGAGGACTTGGCATTCTTCAAATCGATTTTCTGGTGGTCCAGCGTCGTAAGCCCGCACACCCCCAAATCCGGGACCAGTGCCTTCGAGAAGCTCATTTTCGGCTCCGATGTGTTCAATGGCGAGCTGGAAGAGTTTGACCGAGAGCTCGACCTCTACCACCGTATGCTTGACGCGTGCGGCGTATCCAAAGAAGCACAGGACCGCATCTTCGGCGGAACGCTCTGGAAGATTCTTAATCAGCCAAAGTAGTTCTCTCGCGTATCAGAAGCCATAGCAGCAGGCCCGCGAACAGCGGAATGATACTGGCCATTAGAAGAACTGGCCGAAAGGAATAGTGGTCCGCCACTACACCCGTAAGATAAGTGGCCAGAACGGTTCCAACGCCCGCACCGGTGCCGCTCATGCCGCTCACGGTGGCTACGCTCCCGGTTGGATACAGGTCGGCCGGCAGAGTTAAAACGATGGTAGAGAAAGCGGCGTAGAAAAAGGTCGCAAGGGCGAAGGAGCCCACCATCCAGGCAAAACTGTCCACCAGGGCGGCGATGGACAGCGTAGCCATCCCGGCCGCGCAGACGATGGCGACAATTCTGCGGGAGCGTAACAGCGGCCAGCCCCGGCCGATCAAGTAACTCGAGACGCCGCCGCCGGCGAAGTTCCCGATGTCGGCAGCCAGGAAGGGAATCCAAAATGCCAGCAGGCTGTCTTCCGGCCGGTAGCCCCTCGAAACCAAGAAGATGGCAAACCAGTCCGTGATGAAATACCACACCGGGTCCGACAGAGTCTTGGATAAGATGATGCCCCATGTTTGCGGCAGCCGGAGCAGTTTGCCGTAGGGCAAGGGAGTGGCGTCCCCTTGCGGGGCGGAATCGGCTCGCTCGCGCAGAATCATCGTGCGCTCAGCTTCGGAAAGCCGCGGATGCTCTTCCGGTCTTCGGTACAGGTATCGGAATAGCGGTATCCAAAGCAGGCCGAGAATACCGGTGACAAGGAAGGCCGGGCGCCAGCCCCCAAAGGTGTGAAAGAGCCAGAATACCAGCAGGGGAGCGATTGCGCCGCCTACCGCCGAGCCGCTGTCGAACACTGCCACCGCCCAACCGCTCTCTTTGCGCGGGAACCACTCGCCCACTACCTTGGTGGCGCCCGGCCAGTTTGCCGATTCTCCGGCCCCCAGCAGAAATCTAAATGCGCATAGGCTCCGCAAGCCCGTGGCGAGGGAAGCGGCCATGGCCGAGATCGAATAAAGCGCTACCGTCAGCGAAAGGCCTTTCCGTGTTCCCACGGTATCCAGAAATCGTCCCGACACGCTCTGCCCGATAGCATAGGCTACACGGAAGGAGATAATCAGTAGCGCAAACGTCTCGTTGTTCCAGGAGAACTCGCGCTTAATGTGCGGCGCCAAGACGCTCAGCGTCTGGCGGTCCAGGTAATTGATCACCGTCGATAGAAAAAGCAGACCGGCGATGTACCACCGGAGATTGCGAATTGGACTCTTCATTCTGGTAGGTCAAAATGTAGCACTTGTGTGTTTGGCAACTACATTTGGGTTCTCCCGCAGGTTCCGTGCTAAAAGGGGCTCTTGGATGGCTCGAACATATGACACTAATAATGTTTTACCATTTACCCTAAATCCGGCAGTTAACCAAAGCGGTCAAGGGCAAATGGGCTGGGTCGGGCGACTGGGATTTGAGCCAATCGCGAAAAATGAAGCGCAGGAGCCAGCGCCAGCGTTGATTGACGGTGAAGCGCTCCGCGGTTCGCCCA
>JBBPYD010000163.1:0-6574 GCA_038200305.1 Bryobacterales bacterium | reverse complement strand
GATTGAACACGTGCGGACCGGCATCCAGCACTCTTGCCACCGCGTCCAAATTGCCGCAGAAGTCCGGCGTCAGCACCTCCACTCGCGCATCGGGCAGGGCCTTCCTTACTTCGCGTACGGTGCGGGCGAAGTGATGCGATCCACCGTCGTCCAGATCGTCGCGATTGACGCTGGTGATCACGACGTAGCGGAGTTTCATCTCCACCGCCATTCTGGCTACGTTTTCCGGCTCCTCGGGATCGAGCGTGAACTCACGCTTTTCAGGCGAGCCTTTCGGCACTGAGCAGAATCCGCAACCGCGTGTACACAGGTTGCCGAGGATCATGAACGTGGCTGCTCCGCGATGGAAGCACTCATGGATGTTGGGGCACCGCGCCGACTCGCAGACGGTATGCAGCTTCAGGCGGCGCAGGTCCTGCTTCAGCCGGGTAACGGATTCGAAGTGCGTTTGGCTTTTGCGCAGCCATTCCGGGAGCCGCGGCTGTGCTGCTTTCGCACCCGCGATTTGAACAAGGCCATCCATCGGCTAAAACTTTTTGGGAAAAGCTCCCTTGAAGCCGGCCTGCTCCAGATCGCCCTTGATCTTCCCTGCATCCCCGGCGTCCTTCACCGGCCCTACCAGAACCCGAAAGAGCCGGTCATTCGGCCCTGGCGCCACCGTTGCGTGGAAGCCCTTTTTCGCCAGCACTTCAGCCAGCACTTCGGCTTCCGGCTTCCCAAGCGCGAGCACCTGGACATAAATCTGGCCGGCAACGGGTTCTGTCACCGCCGACGCACTCACCGCCGCGGCTTTGATCGTTCGCTCCACCGGGGGCGTCGGCGCGGGCGTTTCCACTGTCTTCGTGACCGGTTCCACCAAAGTCTGTGTTGTTGCCGCCGGCATTGAACTCTGGGCGTCAGTCCGGGCGGGCGCCGCTGCATCGCCTGCCTGGTTTCGCTTCGCGGCTTCCGCCGGGCCGGAGCTCCGCCCCACGATGTAGCCCATGGCGAAGAAGACGCCCAACAGAATAACCACGATAAAAAAGACGCTGAGCAGTTGCTTGTTGCCCAGAATAAGTTCAAACTCGCCGTCGTCGTTTCGCGGCATGGAAATGGAGGGTTCTATGGCTTTACTCTTTCCGGGGGGAGCCCGCTTGGTCTAACAATTTGCCCAATCCTGCAATTATATCTATTGGTATGGGGAACACAACAGTGGTGTTCTTCTCCGCGCCAATTTCCACCAGTGTTTGCAGGTACCGCAATTGCAAAGCGGCTGGCTGTTTTTGAATCAATTCTGCCGCCATCGCGAGCTTTTCGGCGGCCATGTATTCGCCTTCGGCGTGGATGACTTTAGCGCGGCGTTCGCGCTCGGCTTCGGCTTGGCGGGCAATGGCGCGAATCATCTGTTCGGGTAGATCCACCTGCTTCACTTCCACCTTCGCCACCTTCACTCCCCAGGGTTCGGTGTCCAGGTCAAGCGTCGATTGCAGTTGGATATTCAACTTCTCCCGCTGGCTTAGCAGCTCATCCAGATCCACTTCGCCGAGCGCGCTGCGAAGCGTGGTCTGCGCCAGTTGCGAGGTGGAATAGAGATAGTTCGACACCGCCAAAACTGCCTTCACTGGATCGACCACGCGGAAAAACAGAACGGCGTTCACCTTGGCGGTGACGTTGTCGCGTGTCACCACATCCTGTGGAGGCACCTCGGTAGTTTCCAGCCGGAGAGACAGGCGCACCATGCGGTCCAGTGGGGCGAAAACCAAAATAATGCCCGGCCCTTTCGGTTCCGGCAGCACACGCCCCAGACGGAAAACGACGCCGCGTTCGTACTCCCGCAGAATCTTGATGGAAGAAATAAGATAGATCGCGACGATTACCAAGGCAATCGCCGTTGTAATGTCAAACATCCAACAGCCTCCTCAAGAAACTGGTTCTACTGTAACCTTCAATCCTTGCACAGCGGTGACCCGGACGTGCGTTCCCACGTCCACGGGCCTGGAAGAGATCGCATCCCAGTATTCGCCCTGCAGAAAAACTTTGCCCTCGGGGTTGAGCGGCGTTCGGGCCACGGCGATCTCGTCGATGAGCGTGCCTTTCCCAGTGAGCACCTTGTTTTCACGGGCGCGGAACGCAATAGTGGCCAGGAAAATCGTAATCGCTGCGAAGGGAATGGAGAGGCCAAGCGCTGTCGAGAGCCGGATGCGCAGCTCCGCCGGACCATCGATCAACAACAGCGCTCCCAGGACCATCGCGACAGCCCCGCCGATCCCCAAAATTCCGTGCGACGTGAATTTCGCCTCCAGCACGAACAGTGAGAGGGCAAGAATTAACAGTGCAACGCCGATCCAGTTCACCGGCAGCATGCTGAGAGCCGAGAGAGCGAGCAGCGCACAAATTCCGCCGATGACTCCGGGGAAAATAAGCCCCGGCGCATTGAACTCTACGTAAATGCCGAGCACTCCCAAGACCAGCAGCACCAGTGCGATATTAGGGTTGCTGATGGCGCCGAGGAGCCGTTGGCGGGAAGAGGGTTCGTATTCCGTGACGATGGCGTCTTCCAGATGGAAGGTCACCTTTTGCCCGTTGAACCGCGTCACCTCACGCCCATTCAACTGCCGCAGAAGTTGTGCCTGATCTTTCACCACCAGATCGATCAGGTTGTCCTGCAGGGCTTCGGCATCTGTGAAGGATTTGGCTTCCCGGATCGCCTTTTCGGCGAGGTCAACATTACGGTGATGGTGCGCCACAAGACTGCGCAATCCGGCAGCAGAATCGCTTTCAACTTTCCGCCGCATGACAGGGTCCATCTGCTGCCCAAGCAGAACCGGCGATGCGGCTCCTGTATTTGTTCCATCGGCCATTGCGGCGGCGTCGCCGGCTTCCAGCAGGAAGAAGCCAGCCGATGCCGCCCGCCCACCGCTTGGCGTCACAAACGTGACCACTGGAACGGGCGAGGCGTTGAGTTTCTCGATGATTTGACGCGTGGAATCCAGCATGCCGCCGGGAGTGTTGAGGCGGATCAGTAGCATTTGAGCCTGCTCACGCTGGGCTTGCTCGATTGCGCGGGAGACGATTTCAACAGTGATTGGACTTACAACGCTGTCGATGGAAATGGCGATTACTTTGCTTGGTGCGGCGAACACAGGGCCGCAAAGCAGTACGGCAAGAACACAGATGGACGGCAGGCTCAATCACCTTCAGAGTATCATTTCGGGCCGCGTACTGACATGGTGTAAGGTGAATATCGTAAAGGAAGACATTGCGGGAACCGGACCAAATGAACGAAATGTCCACGGCGGCCGATCCGTTCGACGCGCCAGTCCAGCACCGGAGACGGCGGTGGGACAAGGTGCCCTGGACGGGCGCTGTCATCTTATTCGCCGCGAGTCTTGCGCTTCTATTTGGGAGTAGCGCCATTGCCACCGGTTTTGCGACATCCGTACCCTTCGAATTGCAGACATCCGACGTGGCCGGCAATATGCGAATCCGTTGGAATGCCCATGCCGGCGATATTACTCATGCAGAGGCAGCGATGCTGGATGTGGTGGATGGCGACCAAACTTACCGCTACCCGGTTTCCTCCGCCGTGCTGGCGAATGGCGCTTTGGATTACATACGAAAGTCGGATGACGTGATGGCCTCTTTGGTTCTTTATAAGAATGGACAGGAGACCGGCCGCAGAATCGTCCGGTCCATCGGTGCCTTGACTCACACTAACTTTCAGCGTTGACGTCTTCTCGCTACTATTTGCGATTGTGCTTGACCCGTTGCCAGACCGGGTATGGCAAACCCGCGAGCCGGTTAATCACGAAGGCTTGTGCGGTGAGCAATACAACGGCCGCCTCAATGATGGCCAGATGCCGCGGTTCAGAAATGATCCCGAGCGAGACAATCATGGTAGTAGCGCCAGCAGGCGGGTGGTTGATGTGTGCTAGAACCATGACGGCCGCCGTCAATGCTAGCGAAAGCGCAGCAGCCAAAACTCGCGGCCAGAAGATTTGGCCGTAGGGCGCGTATTGGAACTGGACCAGACCAGCGAGGGAGAACGCGCCAAAGCCGCAGACCAGCGCTATTGCGTGTCCCAGGATCGCGTTACGGGGGCTGGATGATTCTCCAAGGGGAGTAAAAAAGAACAGGTAGGCCGTGGGCCCGAGCGACGGAAAGACAAATGGATTGTGGGTCACCAGCGCCAAGACGGCGAGCAGAGCGATCGTGATGAAACTGTTCACGAACACGTAACTTGCCCACACCACCGTCGGCGGCAAGTGGGCGAGCAGCCAGCTCAATCGAAGCCGTTGGATGAGTTGGGAGACATGCGCTGCCCGCCCGCTCAGCGGTCCTTCGGGTCCATTGCTTTCCATCTAGATGTTCGGCAGAAGATCAAAGTACTCGTCGTCTTCGTTACTGCCGCCCTCACCTTCGCCGAGCAGTTTCTCCGATTCGACAAATTCGATCCGCTCGATCCACTTGACCATTTTGTAACCGAGCTGATTTTCCACGCGGAGACGAAGTGGCGCTCCGTAGACTTCCGGTAAGGGCTTACCGTTCATTTCAAAAGCCAACAAGCACTCCGGCTTCATCGCGTTCTGGATGTCCTGTGTGTCGTAGTAAGAACCACCATACAGCGAATCGCCAAACGAATAGAATGCGACGGCCCTGGCATAAGGCTTGGGTTTTACGTGTTCGATTAGCTTTCGCATAGAAAGGCCGCCCCATTGTGCAATGCCGGACCAACCCTGAATGCAGTGGTGCATAGTGATAAATTCGCCGGTTCCCAGCGCGCGGATCTCGTCAAGGGAAAGCTCTACGGGGTTGTCCACCAAACCGGAAACTTTCAGCCTATAATTCTTGAAGCCCCCAGCCGCAAGCTGCTTCCAGTCTTCGCGTTCCGGCATTTTGCCGTTAGGCCAGAAATGTGGAGAGATTTGGTCCTTCGTGTAATGCTCTATCGGGATAAGCCGATCAAGAATGACCAGCTTGACGGGTTGTGTAATGGCCTTCTGTGCATGTTGCAACCCTCGTGGAAAGTACCAGGAGATGTAATGCGCGGCCACCCAGGAAAGGAGTACGGCGGCAATGCCGATGAAGCCGAGAATCATGCCGGCTGGATGCAGGTCGTCGGTACCGAGCACAATGTGATTCATGTTGCGGGCGAAACCTGTCAAAGCGACCAGCGTCACATGCACCACCACAAACCCTATGAAGCCGGCGAGAATCAGAAAATGAATCGAGCGGGCTGCCTGCCGCCCTCCAAAAATTTTGGTATAGCGGGGAAAATGGTTTACCAGCGCGGGAGACATCGCAAGACCTGTGAGGATTGAGAGCGGAGCCATGATGAAAATGGTGGCAAAATAAGCCAATTGTTGCAGCGCGTTGTAACCATAAAAGCCATTCGGCTCAGGCGGGAAATGGAAATTGGCATAGTGGACAAATGTGTTCCACGCTTGCACGAACACTGAGGTTGAAGTGGGCACCAGACGCATCCACTGATCGCTGGTGAGCAGACCGCAAACAAAAAACACGCCGGTAAGCACAAATCCATATACGTTGATGAAGTGCCAGGAGCGCGCTACTCCCACAGTGTGCCGGTAGCCCGGCAGCGCGACGGCGGGCGAGATGTAACGCGCATCTTGCTTTGCGGTCCAGATTCGGTCTTTGGGCACTTGCAATGGCGTGAAGCGAATCCATTCCGTGCCAGGTGTGCAGTGATCGTTCAGGTAAAGGCGCGGGTGATCCATCAGGATGGACAGGCCACTTCGAATCAGCATAAATAAGAAGAACAGATTGAAGAAATGGCACCAGCGAATCCAAACCGGGAACCCATGCGGACCGCTGGGTGCGCCCTCGATTGAGGCAGGCGACGGCGCAATGTGGGGCAGGCCATATATAGCGTGCTGGAACCAGGCGAGTACCAGACAAGCAAGGACGAGAGAAAGAAGCAGAACTAAGATCGACGGACGGACCCAAATTCGAAATCGGCGATCCTCTGGATAGTGGACTGCACGATGAGCATCATCGAAGGAAATCATAAGCACCTTCCTTTCAGGATCGAGTTAAAGCGTCAGTTCAGGATGGCGTCCTGAGATCTTTGCCTTCCATCTCTTTCGGCTGCTCCACTCCCATGATCCCCAGGATAGTGGGCGAAATATCCTGCAATGCACCGTTCTGCCGCAGGCTCACCTTATCTTCACTCGCATAAATGAACGGAACGGGATTGGTGGTGTGATAGGTGTGCGGTCCGCCGGTAGCCGGATCGATCATCTTCTCGGCGTTGCCGTGATCGGCGGTGATGATCCAAGAGCCACGCTTTTGTTTCAGCGATTGATAGATCCGGCCGAGACAGGCATCCACGGTTTCCACGGCGCGTACGGTCGGCTCCATTCTGCCTGAATGTCCCACCATGTCGGCGTTGGCGAAATTCATCACGATCACTTCGAAGCTGTCCTTCTCAATCGCCGCGATCACCGTATCGGCAACGCCGGCGGCGCTCATCTCCGGCTTTAGATCGTAGGTGGCCACTTTCGGCGACTGCACCATTTCCCGTTCCTCGCCGGCGTACGGTTTCTCATTCCCGCCGTTGAAGAAGTAAGTCACG
>JBBPYD010000162.1:0-5061 GCA_038200305.1 Bryobacterales bacterium | reverse complement strand
CCGGAAAATTGGAAGGAGGCGCTAGCCGCTCCGGCCGGAATGGTGACCGCTGCCGGGATGCCAACCCTTCCGTTTTGCGATGCGAGTAACACGGTGAGCGGCGCCGCAACCGCAGTCTCCACGGCCACTGTTCCCGTCGCCGTGCCCCCAGCCACCACGCCTGCCGCAGGAAACGTAGAGACCCGCAAAGACTTCTTCAGGCTAGTGTCCGCCGTCGCGTTCTGCGAACTCACGCGGTTGTAAAAGCTTTCAAACTGGCTGCGGTATGCATCCAGTTGCTGGAGCTGTTCTGCCGTGGGTGCCGCTCCGTTTTTGGTCACCAGAACAAATCCGAGGCGAAAGTGCCGCTGCGAAACTGTGTAGTCCGGTATCCGCCGGCCTTCAGCCTGAATGATCTCGTCGATTAGAATATCCCGCCGGGTTCCATTGAAACTGACTCCAGTTTGCGGAGCCCGCGCCGCGGTTCCCGTTGGAGTCTGCACCAGAAATGTCGGCAGTACGTTCTGCTGAGGGATAAAGCCCATCAGATACTGATCTAGCAGAGAATAGCCTTCCACGGTAGCCGTTGTTGTGAAGCGCGGAGATGCGGCCGGCCCGTTGTCTCGAATCCGGTTGCCTTCCAGCAGCGATGCTTCTGAGTTGAACAAAAAACTCCAGTGCACCAGCGCACGTCCCAGCATGGGGCGCGCCTCCGCATCTGCTGGCTCGCGTACACTCGCGAACGCCAGAAACAGGTGTCCCGCCTCATGCCCCAGCACGGTCAATGGCGTGTCCCTGCTGGTCGAGCGCGCCTGCACGATGGCATTCGGGTCGATTGGATATTGACTCAGAGGCCCCATGTTCAAGATGGCCTGCAATCGCCGGTTCGATCCGGCTTCGAATCCCAGGTCCACCTTTCCATCGCCGTAGCCATCGCGGTTATTCCTGATCGTCACCTCATATGCCACCGCACCTGAGCTGGCCGGAATGCCAAGCATGTTGTAAATCACCAGGTAGTCGTAGGAATCCTCATGATTGATGAAGAACTTCTGGGCCGCCGAGTAAATGTCGACTTCATCGGTGGCAGTGAACCGTTCGGCAATCGCAGCCGTAAATTCCTGCGTACTTCCCGTTACGAAATCGACCACGCTGGTTGCGCCCCGCAGCCTCCCAGGTGCAATTCCAACCACGGCTTCCGCCGCACTGACATTGGAATACGCGAATTCAATCCGGCCGTCCGGGAAGAGCCGTGCTTGAAAGGTTTGCAACGGTCCTGTCCCCAGATCCGAATATTCCGGCACTTCTACCCAGCTCACTACGTACCGGCCTGGCTCGGAGAGCACACGGATGCCTTGGCTGGCCCTGGTAGGGTCGAGATCGTCGAACAGAGGCGCTAGACGGGCCGGGCCTGCCGTAACACGGCCAAGCGAGCGCTCGCCCGATCCCGCATCGCCAAGGGCGAAGGTAAGATTTCCATCTGAGTTGAGAGAAATCTTGCGGTACTGTGCGCCAAAAAAAGGGAAGGCGAAGGGTAAATCCAGCTCGCGTGTATCGTCATCGCCGATGCCGTTCACCGGCGCACCGGAAGCCGCCGCGGCCGTATCGTAGGTGTCACCCGCCACCTCGGTGCGATAGCGTGCCGCTGTTGCCGTAGACGGCAGAAAACGGACCGTCTTCTGGTTTAAGTTAAAAACATTTCTTCGTGCGACCACCCCGTCGGTATCGTCCATAATGGCGATTTGCCCGGAGTCCGGCAATGCGGCTAGCGCCGCGGCTTGCGGGCTGCGCTTCTTGAGAGAGCGTGCCATTTTCCGGTGCAGATGCAGTTCTACCTGAGCCCGGTCTGCCTGTGTTCCGCAAACGGTGGGATCTTGACGGGCCTGGCACAGACTAAGAGACAAAAGGGGGGCGAGGTAACGCGCAAAGCTCTTCATGAAAGATACTACCAGTGTAGACTTGTGTTTCAGGTGTCCGGTTCCCGGAACTTTCCATGCTAACGGACTCTAAGGATGCAAAATAACTATGGTGTTCTGCACAAATTGCGGCGCAAGGAATTCAGACGATGCCCGCTTCTGCCCCAGTTGCGGCCAATCGCTTGTGCCCGGCGCGCCTCCCGCCGCAGCCCCGGCTTACGCCGCACAACCGCTGGATTATACGATTCAGGGCGATAACCTCCAAGTTGCCCGCGTAAGGCTGAAGGCTGGCCAGCAGGTCTATGCCGAGGCCGGGAAAATGGTCTATAAAACTCAAAATATCCAATGGGAAACCCGGATGACCGGCGAAACGCTTGGCGACAAGATCTGGGGAGCAGTGAAGCGCAAGATGATGGGCGAATCGCTCTTCATGACGTATTTTCAAGCCATGGCGGACGGCGAGGTCGGCTTTGCCGGTAGTTATCCGGGCCGCATCCAGGTCTTCGATCTCGCACCGGGCCAAAGTGTGCTGGTGCAGCGCGACAGTTTCCTATTTGCGCAGCCCACGGTGCAACTGAACATCGCGTTCGTAAAAAAGCTGGGAGCGGGATTTTTCGGCGGGGAAGGTTTCATCCTTGAGAAGCTGACCGGCCCCGGCACCGTCTTCATTCACGGTGGTGGCGATTTCGTCGAGTTTATTTTGAAACCAGGCGAGGTGCTCCAGGTGGATACGGGCTGTATCGTAGCATTCGATGAATCGGTCGCCTACGATATTGAGATGGTAGGCGGTATCAAGAGCGCGATTTTCGGCGGCGAAGGATTGTTTCTTGCAACGCTCACTGGACCCGGCCGCATCATCATCCAAAGCATGACACTTGAAAAGATGCGGCGCGAACTCGCGCCGGCCAGGACCGGTGGCGACGAACACAAGGGGCTCGGGGCGATTTCGAACATCTTCGGCAACGACGATTAATTTATGTGGCAGCATCTGAAAACCGAATGGGAGTACGCCTCCGTTGAATTGCAAGGTGGTGTGGTGTTGGCGGTCCGGTACGACCTGCAATCGGCCGAAGGCATGCGCGGCGAGACGCTTGAAGAACTCGCCACTCTGCTGGCCAGTGCTTCGCCGGACCTGGTTTCCATACTGAACACGCTTGGGGAAGAAGGTTGGGAAATAGCGGAAAAACTGGACTCTGCCCCAGGCGCCACTTCGCTGCTGCTCAAACGGCCGGGTAGCCGGCGCGCCATCAAAGATGCGGAAGCACGCGCTTTGATGAAGAAGACCCTTGACGAAATGGGTATGTAGCCGCAGTTGCGGGTAAGTGGTTTTTTTGGTGCTTTGAGCCGATGAACTCATCCTATGTATAGGACTTCGCTACATTTCTCACTGTACTTCCGTATCTCCTGATAAAATTAAAGAGAACGCTCTTCTATGATTGACACGCTGCTTGCAAAAGTTTTCGGGACTAAGGACGAACGCGAGGTGAAGGCGATGCGTCCCACCATCGCCGCCATCAACGCACTCGAACCGCAAATACAACAACTCTCCGACTCCGAACTTGCGGCAAAAACCCTGGAATTCAAGCAGCGTCTGGCCAATGGCGCCACCCTCGACGATCTCATGGTGGAGGCTTATGCCGTGGTTCGCGAGGCTGGCCGGCGCGTGCTCAATATGCGGCACTTCGATGTTCAGCTCATTGGCGGCATCGTTCTGCACGCAGGCAAAATCGCTGAAATGCGAACCGGTGAAGGGAAAACGCTGGTCGCCACGCTGCCCACTTACCTGAATGCCCTGGAAGGTAAAGGCGTCCACGTGGTTACGGTCAACGACTATCTGGCCCGCCGCGATTCGGAATGGATGGGGCGGCTGTACAAGTTTCTCGGTCTTACTGTCGGCGTGATTGTGCATGACCTGGACGATCAGGAGCGCAAAAACAGCTACGCCGCGGACATCACTTACGGAACCAATAACGAGTTCGGTTTCGACTACCTGCGCGACAATATGAAATTTCGCATCGATGATTGCGTGCAGCGCGAGCCTAATTTCGCCATCGTCGATGAAGTCGATTCGATTTTGATCGACGAGGCTAGAACGCCTCTCATCATTTCCGGCCCGAGTGAGGAATCCACCGATAAGTATTACAAGATCAACCGGATTATCCCCAAGCTGATTCGCGGAGAAGTGATCGAAGGCAAAGAGCCCGGCGAGAAGTACACCACCGGCGACTATACCGTGGAGGAAAGGCACCGCACGGTAGCCCTGACCGAAGAAGGTGTTTCAAAAGTAGAACGGCTGCTGAACGTCGCCAATCTCTACGATCCGGCGAGTATCGAAATCAATCACCACGTGCAGCAGGCGCTAAAAGCGCACGTGATGTTTCATCGCGACAAGGACTATCTTGTGCAGGACGATCAGGTGGTCATCGTGGATGAGTTCACCGGTCGCATCATGCCGGGCCGCCGCTGGAGCGACGGTCTGCATCAGGCCATCGAAGCCAAGGAAGGCGTTAAGATCGAGCGCGAAAATCAGACGCTCGCCACCATCACTTTCCAGAACTACTTCCGCATGTACAAGAAACTTGCCGGCATGACCGGTACGGCCGAGACGGAAGCGGCCGAGTTCTACAAGATCTACAAGCTGGAAGTGACCGCGATTCCCACGAACCGGCCGATGCAGCGCAAAGAGTTTCAGGACATTGTCTATCGCACGGAAGAAGAGAAGTTCCGGAACGCCGGGAAAGAGATCAAGGAACTGAACTCAAACGGCCAACCGGTGCTGGTGGGCACCATCTCAGTGGAAAAGTCGGAACGGCTTTCCGGCATTCTGAAAAAGATGGGCGTCCCCCATGAGGTTTTGAACGCCAAGAACCACGAACGCGAAGCATCCATCGTCGCCCAGGCAGGGCGGAAGGGTGCAGTTACGGTTTCCACCAACATGGCCGGCCGCGGTACGGATATTCTGCTCGGCGGTAACGCGGAGTTCCTGGCAAGAGACCGCGCGCGGAAGGCGAATCTCGATCCCGAGACCATGACCAATGAGCTTTGGCAGTCGATGTTGGATGAAGCAAGGCAACAGACCGACGTCGAACATGACGAGGTAGTGGAACTTGGCGGTTTGCACATCGTCGCCACGGAGCGCCACGAATCGCGGCGCATCGACAACCAGCTT
>JBBPYD010000161.1:0-38446 GCA_038200305.1 Bryobacterales bacterium | reverse complement strand
TCCGTCATCGTGCAATCCCCAGACGCGCTATGCCCCATACGTTGGCGCGCCGCCGCATTGGTGTGCCTTGCGCTCGCGCCCAGCGCCATTTCTAACGACAAAACCGGCAATAGTGCGGGTGTTTTATTTCGGCGCTAACAGATTGAGCCAGCTTCCATGAGTGGGCGTGTAGTGAACGGTGAATCGGCCCCAGATTTCACCGCCCACCTCGGCGCCGTAGAGATCGGTCAGGGACTTCGGGCGATGGATGTTCAGGTTGTCCATCACCAGATGAATGGTCTTGGCTTCCGGATATTCAAGGGCCAGGTGGAAGAGGACCTGAGCGAATTCAAACCCCGAACGATCCGGCGTGGGAAACGTGAAATGGCGGCCCGCTTTAGGCTCTACCGCACAGAAAACATTAGCCGTACCGCAGCGCTCGTATTCGTTATCCCGTCTCGCTTCCCGTCCCGGTGCGGCTGCGGAGAACGGGCGGAAATCGGCATGCAACGTAACCGGCTTCTCATCCAGACAGACCACTGGCTCCTGCGGATCGAATGGCTTTTCATACGTCTCCAGGGTGGCCTCCATTTTGTCGATGTAGTCTTCATTGAGGTCGGCCACGCACCACATTTTTTTCCCGCCACGGCTTGAGGTCGTGGTGGAGGAGCAGAACGCGTATGGTTTCCCTTCCCACTCGTGGAACCAGTCGCCGCTTCACGGCCTCCTCCACCACGAGCCGCACGGTCCAGCGGGCGCGGCCCTCTGGCGGATCGCTACAGACCATGGCAATGATGCGCTGTTTTTGGCTGTCATCCAGCACTTCCGCCGCTCCCGGCCGTTGCTTCTCGTAGAGGGCGCGATCGAGGCCTTCTTGTCGATAGCGATGGCCGACTTTACGAATCGCTTGTGGAGTCAGCGGGATAACGGCGGAGATCCGTGGCGCACTGACGCCCTTGGCCAGTTGAGAAAGCGCCACAGCTCGGAGCACGACTCGCACCTGCTGAACACCGCCGCTCAGCAACTTTCCAAGTGCCTTCCGGTCCTTGGTTGTGACCTCAATACGTAGGGCTGGACGGGCCATACCACAAGTATGCGCCAAAACATTTCAGAATGAAATTGTTTTATGAGAAAATCTTCAGGCGGTCAGCGACCTAGTTCCAGCCGCAACTCTCGCGCACCTCCGGATCGGGTTCGACCTCGGAGAGCATCTTGAGAATGTCATCGGCTTCGACGACTAGAGAATTGCCGTGCGGCAGCGTTGGAACAACTACCCGCAGTCTGTTCCCGCTTGCGACGAGATCTTCCGCCGCAAGCCCACCCGGTCCTTCCCACCAACTCGAACTCGCGGTGCGCACGAACCTTGACCCCGCCGAGGCGTACACACGGTCTCGGGCCGCGACCCCAAAACGGTTAAGCACCCGTCGTGAAAGCGGGGGATTTTAACCGGAGCAGACCACCGGCAACTCAAAGACACCGCGAGCGTCCAGATCGTTACCCAACGATTGGTGGGCCACGGGTTGTCTGCTCAAACCGTCCCGCACAGGTGAACCTTCAACCCGAGCGCGTGCAGAGTCGCGGCCTTCGCCATAAGCGCACGATCCGCCTCCTCAGGCGAAGGAGCGTACACAACGTTTACATGATTTGCCTTGTGCCTTGCCATCATCTGATCGCGTGAGACGCCGTGGAACACGGCATGCATGATGGGCCATTGCCAGCTGGTCTGTTGCCAGCGCCGCTGGGTTTCCTGCTCTGGTAGCTCGACGGCTGTACCGCGGCCGAGGTCAACCTGCAGACAGCCTTGTTCAACGAAGATCCGACTCCACACGATCTCCCCAGGTTTTGAAACCCCTTTCAAGCTGCCGCCGCCGAGAGGAAAATACATCGGAGGTTGGCGTTCACTGACGGCATCGCGATATCCGCGCGCAAAATGATTCGCGGGCGCGGCTCCTGAAATCTCCAACACCCAGACGAACTCGTCGAATCGATCGCACCGGTACTGCTGCCCCCATCGCAAATCGTGCAGCGTAGTCGAAGGGTCGAAGCCCATGGCCCGCCAGATCCAGTTGGTTACAAGCGCATCCACGCCCGCGCATTCGTCCACTTCATTGAAATGCGGCAACGCCTGACCCGCGAACAACTCCGTTCCGGTTGCCGCATCGAAGACCGGCGGACGCCATGCGCTATTCAAAAGTCCTTCAGCCAGATCCGACGCAGGCACCACGTCTTTCAATCCTTGTTGATATTGAATGCCGATGGCATCGCATCCCAACGAACTCGCGATGCGCAGAGCGGCAATGTACATCTTGCATTGCTCGTGAAGCTGATGATCCGTCAGGTCTGTTTCCGGATTCGGTCCGGTCTGAAACCGCATCCCTTTGTCCTCGAGCCATCCGCGGACTGCCGAAGCCTCCGCGTCAGGCACCCGCCGCATTTCCGCAACAAGCGCGGATTGGCTCAGGCGCTCCTTGTAAATCCCGAGAGGGTTCAGAAGTTCGTCATCAATAATGGCGTTGTACATTCCCATGCAGCCTTCGTCGAAGACGCCAAGAATGGCCTTGTGGCGGCGAAGATGACCGGCCAAGCCTGCACTGAGTTCGTGCAACTCCTGCGGAACCTTGCGGGCATCGAATGGCCGAACATGCGAGACATCATGGGAAACGCTGCTTTCGCTAAGCCAGCGCCTCACTCCGTCCCGAAAAAACGCATCCTCGAAATCTTCGCTCCACAGACTGCTGTAGGCAACGCCGGCCTTCGCAAGGCAGGCGTTCAGATTCAGCAGGCCGACCAAACCCGGCCATTGTCCGGAGAAATTGGCGATGGTGAGGATGGGTCCACGATGGCTGCGTAGGCCCGGCAGAACGTGATGACTGTATTGCCACACGGCTTCCACGACGAGAAGCGGCGCTTCGGACGGAATGGTTTCGAACACATCCATACCCATGCGTTGTCCGGAAATGAAGCCGTGACCCTGGCTGTCGTCATAGGCGTGCGCTCGCAATACGTTCCAGCCTTCTGCCTCGAAGACCTTCTTGACGGCCTCCTCTACGCCAGCTTGGGCAGGCCAGCAGGTCTTGTTCGCGGCAGGGCGCGAATCTCCACTTGCAACCATGTACACCTGTCTTGGCTGTAAAGGTTGATGAACGGGCACATCAGGCAATTCGCAGTACATTTGGAAACACGCCTCCTCTAACAGAGTGGTTCATTTTACTGTCTCGGCAATCGCCCGCAGGGCCGGCAGAATCTCGCCTTCGCCAAGTTGAAAATACAACGTTCTGAAGAATCCGTAGATCTGGTTGTACGTGCCCAGAGCGCTGGGCTCCGGATCGTAAATGCGATAGGAAGGACAGAGCGCCGATTGTGCCTCTTCCACCGTTTGGAAACTGCCTGCGGCAAGGAAAGCAAAGATTGCCGAGCCCAGACCAGTGACGTCACCATCGGGAACCAGAACGGGCGTGTTCAGCACGTTTGCGTAGACCTGATTCAACACCGGATTTTTTCGTGGAATGCCTCCGCCGTTGATCACGCGGCTGATGGGTACGCCGTGTTCTCTCATGCGGTCGAAGATGATCCGTGTGTGGAAGGCCGTGCTCTCAATGGCGGCAAATAGTTCGTCCTGGGCAGAGTGGGTAAGCGTGCCCCCCAGCGACACTGCGCCAAGCCTGGGGTTTCCGAGCACAGTGCGGTCGCCATTGTCCCACGTCAGCCTCAGCATGCCGGTCTGTCCCGCGCGATAGCTCTCCAGTCCGCGGGAGAGTTCCGTGACGGTGGATTGCGCCCGCCGCGCAATGGCTTTAAAGGCATCCCCCGTGGCCGCCAGACCCGATTCAATTCCCGTCAGCTTCGGGTGAATGGAACCGGGCACCACGCCCGACATGCCGGGGATTGGTTTCGCCCCGGATGTTACCGCCATGATGCAGGTGGAAGTTCCGATCACGTTCACAACATCGCCCGGGCGAATTCCAGATCCTACGGCGTCCCAATGTGCGTCCAGGGCGCCAACCGGTATGGGTATTCCCGGCTTGAGTCCAAGCTTGGCGGCCCAATGCGGCGAGAGGTGTCCGGCAATCTTTTCTGAGGTTCCGAACCGCCCCTGCAGACGGCCTCGAACCATGCCCAGCAAGGGGTCCACTTTAGCCAGGAATTGCTCAGACGGAAAACCGCCCCAATCGGGATTCCACATCCATTTATGACCCATGGCGCAGATGGAGCGCGGAATTTCATCTGCGTTGTCGATGCCGCAAAGGGTAGCTACGACCATGTCGCAGTTCTCCATTGCGGTTTCGAATTCAGAAATGCGTTCGGGATTATTGCGCAGCCAGTGCAGAATTTTGGAGAAGCCCCATTCGGAGCTGTAGCTTCCGCCGCACCAGTTCAGCGCCTCAAGATGGTCGCTTCGGCCAGCCTCCGTAATCTGCCGTGCTTCCTGCCAGGCGCGATGGTCGCACCACAGATAGTAATCGGCAATCGGTTCCAAACGGCTGTTCACCGGTACCACGCTGGAACCGGTTGTATCCACTGCAAGTGCGCAAACGGATTCGCCGGGTATCCCCGCGGAGTTGAGTGCGGCGGCCATTGCCTGCGCCAGGGCTGCCATTTGGTCCTGATGACGTTGCGTGGCATAGTCCGGATCTTCATGCCGGCGATGCAGCGGGTATTCGGCACTGCCGCCGCCGCAGCGGCCGCGCTGGCTGTCGAACAGACAAACGCGGACGCTTAGTGTCCCAAAATCTATTCCTGCGACAACGCTCACGCGAAAATCACCTTGACAATCAGTGTACTATAGCGATATCTATTACGTTACAGTTATTGACGTACCTGATGGTCAATTCTCCTTGAAGAGGACTTTCCCCATGCCGCGGATCCAACACCTGTTCGCATTCATGCTTGTCTCCACCATTGTTTTTACAGCAACCGCTGAAGATCTCTCGCAGCTTCCGTTGCTGAAGAATTATTCGCAGGAGCGTCTGTCCTCCTATGACCGCGCCGGCGGAAACGACGACGGCGGAAGTAAGAACCAGATCAAGCCCGGCGAGACGCGCGTCCTTGGAGATGTACAAGGCCCCGGAACCATCACTCACATGTGGTTTACCATCGCCACCGCCGACCGCTATCATCTAAAGTCGTTGGTGCTGCGCATGTACTGGGACGGCGAAACGCTGCCCGCGGTGGAATCGCCCATCGGAGATTTTTTCGGCCTCGGACTCGGGGAATACTTCATGTATGAATCGGGACCGTTGTCGGTGGGTTCGCAGAAGGCGCTGAACTCTTACTTCCCCATGCCGTTTCGCAAGTCCGCGAAGATCACCATCACCAACGACGGCGCTGTCCCCGTGGGCGCCTTCTACTTCAACATCGATTGGCAGAAGCAGAAGAGTCTGCCTCAGGACATAGCGTATTTCTATGCCGAATACCGGCAGGCCACTCCCACGCCAGGTTGGACCAGCGACTGGAAATTAAACAGCGACGCGAAAGTCAACAACCATCCGAACGAGCGGGGTGCGGGCAATTACGTGATTCTGGAGACCGAAGGCAAAGGTCATTTTGCAGGCGTGACACACAGCATCTTTCAAAACCAGGGAGATTGGTGGGGGGAAGGCGATGAGATGATCTTCATCGATAACAAGGAGAAGCCCAAGATCAACGGTACGGGTTCTGAAGATTATTACCTGGGAGCGTGGTGCTATGGCGGCTGCGGCATCTCTCCCTTTCCCACAAGCCTGCCGACCTTTGCCTATAGGCATTACGGCAATCCGAAAAACGGCGGCGATTCGCGTGGCGCAAAATGGATGGTGTACCGCTTTCACACCGATTCGCCGGTGCCGTTCGACCATTACTTCAAGATGACGATAGAGCACGGGCACGCAAACCATCGTTCCGATAACTTCTATACGGTGGCCTACTGGTATCAACAAGGGCCGCATCGTCTTCGGAAGCCGCTGCCTCCACTCGATCAACGTATTCCGCGTCTCATCAACGTGGAGGGTCCGACCATCGGCAAGCCGTAACTCAAAATGACGCCACTCCCTCTGGTTCGGATGAAAGACATTCGGAAACAGTTCGGCCCCACAGCCGTTCTTACCGATGCCTGTCTGGACATTTTTCCGGGCGAGGTTCACATTCTCGCCGGAGAGAATGGAGCGGGCAAGAGCACGCTCATCAAGATTCTGGCCGGCGTCTACCAGGACTGGGAAGGGGAAGTTGAGTACTTCGGCAACGCGCGGCGCCTGCGTTCAACGGAAGAAGCGCGGCGCATCGGAGTATCGGTCATCCACCAGGAGTTGTCTCTTGTTCCGGGAATGACGCTGGCTGAAAATCTTTTTCTCGGCCGCAACCGAACCAGATTCGGACTGGTCCGGCGGCGCGAGCAGCGCCAAGCCGCGCTGGGGTGGCTGGCAAAAGTGGGCCTTGCTGCGGACCCCGATAGCCCGGTGGACCATCTGCCGCTGGCGGCCCAGCAGCTTCTGGAGATCGCGAAAGCCCTGTTGGGGGATGCTCGCGTGATCGTGATGGACGAGCCTACAAGCGCGCTGTCCGCGTCCGACGTGAACCGGCTGTTCGGCCTCATCGATCAACTGAAGAAGGAAGGCCGGGGGATTGTCTACATCACGCACAAGATGGAGGAGATCGAGCGGCTGGCAGACCGCATCACGGTGCTCCGCGACGGCGCCTGGATCGGCACTAAAATGGCCGCGGAACTGCCTGTGCGCGAGCTGATTCGATGGATGGTCGGCCGTGAGGTGAATCAGGTTACAACTCGCGAACACGTGCCGGTGGGTGAGGAGCGCCTTCGCCTGGAAAGATTCTCGGTCCGGGGCCGTGGCGGTCAGGAAATCATTCGAAACGTAAGTCTGACGGTTTCCAAGGGCGAGATCGTCGGGCTGGCTGGCCTGCAAGGGTCAGGCGTCACGGAGTTGCTGGAGGGCCTATTCGGCTCGTTCGGAGACGCAACCAGCGGGAAGATTTGGGTGAACAAACAACTCGTCAATATCCGTTCCACCAGAAATGCGATGCGTAACCGGTTGGCGCTGGTTACGGCAGACCGGAAATCGAAGGGCTTGAACCTGGAGGGATCCATCATTCACAACGTCATCATTGCGGCGCTCCCCAGCCTGTCACCTTGGGGTTGGCGACGGCGCTCGACGGAACGCGAGGCAACTGACCGCCAGGTGCGCGCGCTCCGGCTGAAAGCGCCGTCGCTGCATTCCGCGGCGTGGCAGTTATCCGGCGGCAACCAACAAAAGGTCGTGCTAGCCCGATGGCTTCTCACCACTCCCCACGTGCTTCTGCTGGACGAGCCAACCAGGGGCGTGGACGTGGGCGCCAAGGAAGAAATCTACAGGCTGATCCAGCAGTGGACACAGGAAGGGATGGCCATTCTGCTCAACTCCACGGACCTTCCCGAGTTGCTTGCGTTGAGTGACAGAATCCTTGTGCTGCACCGGGGCGAAGTTACCGCCAGCTTGCAGCGTGCCGAGGCAAATCCGGAGAAGATTCTCGCGGCGGCCATGGGGCGGTTAGGAACTCAATGACAGCTATTTTGAAAAAACCGGCTTTTCTCGCCAGCGCCGAAGCACGCGCGGTTTTGGCTCTGTTCCTTGTCTTTCTATTGGGGTTGATATTCAACGGAGACGGAGCCTTTTTGCAGGCAGGGACACATCGGGACGCGCTGCGGCAAGCGTCGGTAACGGGAATCTTGGCCTGTGGGATGACCGTCGTGATTCTTGCGGGCGGTATCGATCTGGCCGCCGGCAGTATCCTCGCTTTCAGCGCGATCTCGTTTTCGATATTCGCCATCTGGTGGGCGTGGCTTCCTTTCCTGGCCATCGTTGCGGCCATCGGGTGTGGACTGGCGTGCGGCGTAGTCTCCGGCTCGCTTACGTCCGGTCTTCGCATCCAACCGTTCATCGCCACGCTTGCCATGATGGTTTTCGCGCGGGGACTAGCCAAGAGTATCAGCGGCGGAGTAAAGGTATCCACCTCGCTTCCGAATGCCGACGGCACTTACCACTCCATACAACTTCCCGCCATCTTCCGGCAGATCGATTCGCGCTTCGCGGGCGATAATATCTCAGTCGTTACGTTGATTTTTCTAATGTGCGCGGCTCTCTGCTGGGTGCTGTTGAGCCGGCATCGTTTCGGACAATATGTTTACGCTGTTGGAGGAAATGAAGAAGCGGCGAGGCTCTCCGGAGTTCCCGTCGGGATGACGAAGATCGCGGCCTACGCCATCTCCGGCGCCATGGCCGCGATTGCCGGCATCTGTCAGGCGGCGCAGGAACAGCAGGGAGATCCGGAGGCCGGCAGCGGCTACGAACTCACGGCCATCGCAATGGTTGTTATCGGGGGAACCTCACTCACCGGCGGGCGTGGCGGCGTCGGATTGACGCTGCTGGGAACCGTGATTATCGGATATCTCGAAAAGATTCTTTCGATCAACGCCGTACCTGAAGCGAACCGCCTTATGTTGACGGGAGTCATTATCGTCCTGGCGGTGCTGACGCAGCGAAGGGGAGGTAGGGGAGCATGAGAAAACTCGAAGTAGGGATGATTGCCGTACTGATGATGCTGAGCGGATGTGGCGGCGCATCAACTGTGAAGACCGGTGAGAAGTCGAAGACCCATTGGAAGGTGGGCATGAGCCAGTGCAATCTTGGTGAGCCGTGGCGCGTCCAGATGAATTCCGACATTCGGACGGCGGCCGCCGCATTTCCAGACATGGAAGTGATCTTCAAGGACGCGCAGAACGATACGCTGAAGCAGCGCTCGCATATTGAAGAGTTCGTGAGCGCCAAAGTGGATCTGCTTCTGGTGAGTCCGAACGAAGCCCAACCGCTGACTGAGCCGGTTGCAAAAGCGCATGCGGCCGGAATTCCCGTGATCGTTCTGGACCGCGCCCTGATGGGGGAACAGTTCACCACTTTCATTGGAGCGGACAACCGGAAAATTGGCCAGGCGGCAGGGCAATGGATTGTTTCAAAGACGGGCGGCAAGGGCGACGTGGTAGAACTGAAGGGATTGATGACGTCCATTCCGGCGCAGGATCGGGATGCGGGGTTCCGCGAGGCGATTCGTGGCGCCGGCCTGACGATCGTCTTCGAGGCAGACATGAAGTGGTTGGAAGCGCAGGCCCGCAAAGAGATGGAATCGGCGCTGGCCCGGTTTCCTAAAATCGACGTGGTGTATGCCCACAACGATCCCGGCGCTCATGGCGCCTATCTGGCTTCCAAGGCGGCCGGTAGAGAAAAGCAGATGCTGTTTGTCTCGATTGATGCTCTTCCGCAGGAGGGGCAGAGTTATGTACGGGACGGCATCGTCAATGCCACTTTTCTATACCCGACCGGAGGAAAGGAAGCCATCTACACGGCCCGTCAGATTCTGCAAGGGCAGTCCGTGCCCCGGAAGATTACGCTCCAGTCTCGTGTCTTTACGAAGGAAAACGTGGATCGAGGTGGAGATCCTATTGAGCTGAAGTAGTGTACTAGAAGCTGAGGCGGAGCCCGAAACGAAAGACTCGCTCATCAATCCCGTCGCGGCCAACGCCATTCACACTTGTGATTTCGGAGTATCCTCCCAGGTTTCGGATCGAGCCATCGGTGTTCAATTGGAGATTGGACACGTTGCTACCGGGGTTGGCGAAGTGCGGTGTGTTCGTGAAATTAAACGCCTCCGCGCGAAACTCCAGGTCGAAACGCTCAGTGATATTGAATCTACGAAAGAGTCCGGCGTCAACGTTCATCGCGCCGGGGCCGCGGATGGAGTTGTAACCGGCGGTGCCGAAGCGCGCGGTGGTTACCGGCGCGAAAGCGAGCGGATCGAAGTAGGAACTGCCTTTGCCTATACCGCCCAGAATCTGGACAGTGCTCTTCACCTGGTCGGCGCGTTGGGTATTGTTCGGAGCATTTAGGGATGTGGCCGCCGCGGACACGGAGAACGGCACCCCAGTATACGCGCTGAGGATGCCGTTGAACTGCCAGCCGCCGGCGATCGCCGCCACCAAGCCATGGCTGGCGAACGGTTTGCCCTTGCCAAAGGGAAGCTCGTAGACCTCAGAAAGCTGGAAGTTGTGCGTGCGATCAAATCCGGAAACGGAGCGATTGAGATTCAAGTATTGCGGGATGTTGATGCCAAGGTTACCGTCGCTGTTATCGTTGCAGCACAAGCCTATCGACTTCGACCAGGTGTAGGCGGCGGACACTTGGAACCCGTTGGCGAAACGGCGCTTCAACTCGGTTTGCAAAGCATCATAGTGAGAGTTATCGAGGCTGGTAACCAGCGGCGTGGTGGCGCTGCGGCCAAATTTCTGAAACAGCGCCTGTCCAGCGGCGCCCCCGCCGGGGACGCCATAGTTCAACTCCAGGAATCCAAGCTGCCGGATTTGCCGCGTACCGATGTAGGCGATCTGCGCCGAGAGTCCACCTTTGATCTCTTTTTCCACCGTGAAATTCCAGCTTTGAATGTAACCGCGCCGGAAATTGGTAGACACGGTGTTTGCGGCAACGTTGCCCGGGATGTCCACAACGCCCTTCGAAATGTCCGGCGAGGTGATGGCCGGAATTCCGTTCTTAAGGGTTCCGGCCGCCTGGAACGCGCTGGGCGCGCTAACGTTCAACACCACCAGAATTGGATAGTTGGTGCGAAGCGGGCGGGAGAGGCTGTACGGATCGACCGTGATACCGTAGCCGGCACGGAGAACGAAAGTATCGGAGGCGCGGTAAGCCAATCCGAAGCGAGGCGCGAAGTTAGCTCTGCTGACGCTGACGCCGCAGTTAGTGGGAGTTGCGCCTACGCCGCAGATCAGCATCTTGTTGGTGTCCGCATCATATCGCTCCAGACCGCGGTCCGCGCGAGTGGGCATCGGGTAATACTCCCACCGCAGACCGTACGAGATTGTTAGGCGGCGGTTGAACTGCCACTGGTCGCGGGCGTACATGCTGAACAGCGTTGCGCGCGTGGTGACTCCGTTATCCGGAACGATCAGCGTGCGGCCGAGGGTGGATGCCTGGCCCAACAGAAACGCTCCGAAGCTATTAAACTGGTTCGGCGACGCGCCACCGCGCACGGTGGTCGCTCCTCCGTTGAAGCCAAAGCCTCCGGACGCCCCGAAGAAGGCCCCGACGAATTCAGGCTGGACCTGATTCAGATGTTGGCGGGAGATGTCTACGCCGAAGCGGAGGTTGTGTTGACCTTTCGTCAAGCTTGCATTTCCCGTGTATTGAAAGCGCGGGTCGTGCCAATAGATGGGACGCGTTGTGTTTCCGTCGAAACCGAAATTGGTATAGTTGTCCACCACGAACCGCGGCCAGCCGCCCTCGAAAGCGCGGGTGCCGTTGGTGCCGGGGATGCCAAGGAACTCGCGTCCGGCGTTCTTCTCCACACCTAGCGGCACCTGGTTCGTATCCATGAGTGTATAGCCGAAGCTGCCGTCCAGGATGAACGACGGATTGACGACATAGGTTGCGCCGATGGAACCGCTGTAGCTGGTGCCGAACGCAGTGCCAGGCGCTCCCGCGGCGGATACCACTGGCGGGCCTCCCAGCGGGTCGCCCAACAATCCGACTGTAGACAGAGTATATTTCACAACGCCGAGCCGGGCGAACATGTTGAAGTTGGCCGCCGGATTATAGTTCACCTTGACATCGGCTTTGTGACGGTCAAATCCATAGGGCCCGCCTGCATAGAGATTGTTCGTAAGGGCCGTCGGGTCAGAAGTCTGAGGGAAGAGACCGAGAATCTTCTGTGCAACCGGATCGAAGCGGTCGGCAGGAATCTGGTTGCCCGGGAAGGGAGTTCGTCCGGTGCCGTCGGCAGTGCCTGTCAGCGGGTCGTAAACCGGATTTGGAGAACGGGAGAGGTCGCCGCGGCGCATGGCATCGGTAGGTACGGTTGCGAAGGAGGATCCGAATTGGTGATCGAGCGCGCCCTCATAACTGCCGAAGTAGAAGAGCTTATCCTTGCGGATGGCCCTCCGAAGGTGCCTCCGAACTGGTTGAAGACGGCCTTGGGCTTTCCCTGGTTGGCTGGCAGAAAAAACGGCCGCGCCTTGGTGGCATTGTCGTTGTGGAATTCGAACGCCGACCCGTGCATCTGGTTCCCACCGCTCTTGATCAACACGTTCGTGGCGGAGCCGCCGGCCAGCCCCTGCTCGGCGTCGAAGGAGTTGGTGACCACGTTGACCGTTTCAATGGCTTCCAGCGTGGGAACGTAAGCCGCATTCTGCGGCAGCCAGACGCTATTCACGCCGGAACCGTCAATGCGCATGTTGTTCGAGTTCCGGCTGGAGCCGTTGGCGCTAAAAATAAGAGATCGCGAGGGGTCGGCAACTACCGAGTTTCCGTTGGCGGGCGGAGATATGCCCGGAATCATCTTGAAGAGGGACTGATAGTTCCGCCCGGGGGGAATTGGAAGATTTCCAAGCTGCTTTGAAGTGACGTCGGTTCGTACTTCGGCGCGATCGGTTTGAAGCGCGGCCACTCCTGCTGACACCTCAATCGAGGTGGCCACTGTCCCCACCTGCACCGTCAGGTCGACGCGCGTAACCGAGTTGATGGACACCTCGACCCCTTTCCGCGACGTCGCACCGAAGCCGGCTTTGGTAAGTGTCAGTTCATAGACGCCCGCGGGAACCGTCGCAATGGTATACGCGCCGACTTCGTTAGTCGTGGCCTGACGCGTAAAGTTGGTGGCGTCGTCCTTGACGGTAACGGTGACGTCTGGAACAGCCGCCTGGGTCGGATCTACTACGCGTCCAACAATGGAACCGTAAAGCACCTGTGCCACGGCCGGCACCGCGCCCCATGATGCTAGAAGCAGTGTTCCCAGCGAAAGCAATATATTCTTGTTCATTGTCGGCCTCTTTCTCTTCTCAATTCCCTACTGGTGCGTGAGCACAGGCGTATCGGCCTGCGCCGGGCAAGCGAGCCACTCCCGGTTTTGTTCCAGTACATGCGCGACCCGTTCTTGTGCTTCCGCATCCAATGGCTGACTAACCATCGTGCGTTCGTCAGAAAACACTCCCATCAGCTTCAAGGCAAACTTCTGCCCCGCAACGTTCTGAACGGGCCCGACAAAATGGTTATAGATTCTGCCCAGGCACAAGCTGTTCAAGCGATCCAGCTCAATGGCTTCCCGCGTCTGCCCGGCCTTGGCGGCGGTCCAGATACGGCGCACGCCGCGTCCCGTCATCACGCCGCCGCCGTGAAGCACTCCGTCGTAGCCCAAAGCCGCGGAATACGTGACGCGATACTCCACGCCATCCAGAAGTTTCACTCCGTCGCGGTGAAACTGTGGCGCGGTCAGTGCCTGCGCGAGTACCGCATTGTTGCTGGAATCCTTGAGCGCGCAAATATTGGGATGTGACAATATTTCCATAATTTGGTTTAGATTTAGGGCCACTCCGGTGACCGCGGGCACTTCGTAGTAGGCACACGGGGCGGGGCACGCGTCGGCCACAGCCAGAACCTGGGCTACAGCCTGGTGAGGAGTGACGCCCGTGGGAGCGGAAAGCACAATGCACGGGGCACCCATGGACGCGTAACGCAGAGCCCGTTCGCGCATGGCCTCTGGGGTACGGTCGGCGGCGCTCACGAATAATGTCAGCTTATCTCGGGCATCTTCGAGCGCGCACTCCACAAAAGCAGTACGTACCACATCCGGGAGCAGCATGCCTTCGCCCATGCTTCCGAGCAGGAGAACCCCATCCAGCCCGACATCGGACCAGCGGCGGCACAAGCGCCGCGCAGCCTCCCGATCAAAGGAGCCATCTCCCTTGAGAGGCGTGGGTGTGGCTGCGTTAATAGGACCAATTCGAATCTTCAAAGCATCCGTAGTGTAAGGCTAGTGGAAGCAGGCGTCAATCGCGGACGAGCCTTGTTCCGCGTGCCGGAACAGGGGTCAACGATTGCGTCTATCCAAGAGGCTCTCTCATGTAGACGAGAGAAAACTCCGGCCGGCCATGGCGGATCAAATGCGCGTGGCTGGCCGCACCTGTATAGAGCGGCGTTGCTTTGGACGGGCTTTCTTGCGTACTCTCAAAGCATGAAACTGCTTACGAGCGATGAGATTGTCCGCCTGTCGCCGCCGGAGCGCGTTGCGCTGATTGCGCAGCTTTGGGACAGTCTCGAACAGAACCAACTTCCGTTGAGCCAAGCGCAGCGGGTCGAACTTGACCGCCGCCTTGCTTTGCTGGATCAGGACCGCCACCAGGGCGTCACCTGGGCCGCCTTGAAAGCCGAACTCGAGCAACGTTGCCCGTAGTGTTCAACGTTGTTTTCACGCAGGCCGCACGCGCCGAACTGCTCGACGCCCAGGACTGGTACGAAGGCGAAGCAGCCGGACTAGGACGCCGCTTTCGCACCGCGATTAACGCCGCAGTTGAACTGCATGAGCGCGCACTCGCTGCAATTCCCCATCGTGTACAGGAACGCGAGCCGCGAACCGCGCCGGTGGCAACAGCACCTGACCAATCAAGATTCCCGGTGCGGCATGCCGGAACATGCGGCCAATCGTTATGTCTATCCAAGATGCTTTCTCATGTAGACGAGAGAAAACTTCCCCTCCGAGCGACGATCGTACTCGACGTATCCAATCCTTGAGTAGAGCGCGAGATTTTCCGTCATTTTCTCGTGAGTGTATAGATGAATGGAATCGAATCCCGCCTGCCGGGCTTCGGCTTCCGCGAAATGGAGGAGGCCTTTTCCAAGACCATGCCCGCGATGGGAAGGATCGACGGCGACGTTCTCAATAAGAAATCCTTCGTCGTTAACGGCGAGTACAAGGACCCCGGCAATGGTTCCCCGGTATTCGGCGACAGTTGTTCGACCATTGCCGATGATCACTGCGTAATCTTCAGTCATCGGGCGAGGCAATCTCCCGATTCGCTCGATGTAGTGACCATAGGCGGAATTAACGAGTGCAGCCACTGCTGAAACATCGGCGGCGGTTGCCGGCCGGAACGAATACTCAATGTTTGTCATGGCGCCTGCTCGATGCAACACCTTTTCCATCGCAAAAAGTGGCGTTCCAAACAACTCATGAGGACCCTCCTCGACTCGCCGGAATCCGCAACTCTCATACAATCGGATGGCACGATCCAAGAATGGAGTCGTGCTGAGCGTGAGGCGCTTGTGGCCGTGTGCGAGTGCATACTTCCCGATGTGTTCAAGCAACAGTTCACCGATTGCCTGCCCCCTTGCGGAAGGCAAGACGGCCATGCCCCGGATGTAGAGGTCGCCGCCCCTGGAGATGGCCGCCACAGTACCTAAGATCGCGCCCTCTCTGACGGCGACCCAGAGCGGACCTTCCTGCATCCGCTTTTGAATCGCGTTGCTGGAAGGAGCCTCGCCTCGAATGCCTCTGGCGTGTATGACGACCGATACTCCACGAATGTTTCGAACAGGACCGAAGCAATCGAGAAAGCATCCGACCAGAAGGCGGTTCTGATATGCACCTTCAGAAGAGTCATCTACGCAAGCCAAAGCACTGGCCACCCGCACTAGAAAATGTACTTCAGCGCGACCTGAAGTTGACGCATGTCGAAAGCCGTCCCGCGCGTGATTGCCGTATCTCGAATCTGGCCGAAGTTGGGAGCCGGCGTTTGGGTGCGCGAGCCCCAGGAGCTAATGGGGTTTCCAAGCGCCGGATGGTTGGGAGCGTTGAATGCTTCCACGCGGAGTTGCAGGCTATGCTTCTCAGTGATGCGGAAATTCTTGAGCGCCGAAAAGTCGAGGTTCCAAACACCAGGGCCGATCAGCACGTTGCGGCCGATGGTGCCGAAATTCCCGGCCGTCACATTGCTGAAAGCCGCGAGGTTGAACCACTGGTTCGCGCTTCGTTTTCCGGAGGGCAGGTACGGGTCGATGCCAGTGGCGTTATAGCGGTTCGAGTCCGGTGGGATGACTTGGCCGGCTGCGTCCCAACCGATTGAGTACAGCGGGCGGCCGCTCTGGGTGGTGAAGATGGTGCTGGCCTGCCAGCCGCCCGCAACCTGGTTGAGAATGCCGCCTCGATTGAGGAAGCTTTTGCCTTCCCCAACCGGCAACTCGTAGAGGATCGAACTCACGAAGCGAACCGGCGTGTTGAAGCCGGAAGGACCGTACTCGCACTGGCGGATGCAATGCGGGTTCTCCGGGTATTGATCGCCAAGGGTTCCGCGAATGGCGCTTCCGTCGTCAAGCGCCTTGGACCACGTAAAGCTGACCAGGGTGGTTAATCCCGACTTGAAGCGCTGGCTCAACTTCGCGGACAACGCGTTGTAGTTGCCCACGCCCCAACCCTCGGTGGCCTCAATTCCAGCGGCAAACTCCGGGTATGGAGCGCGCGTTTGCACAGCCGTAATCCCCGGCACTGGAGAATTCAAATTGGTCTGAATTTGCAGGTGGCGGTGCAACACTCCGGTGTAACCAACTTCGAGGGTCGAGCTGTTGCCCAGCTCTCTTTGAATATTGAACAGGTACATCATCGAATAGGGAGTGTGAAGGTCGGTGCCCACGGCCCAGGTCAGGCCGGGGTCCAGACGGTAAGGGAGAGACGCCGGATTGTAGAAGTTGAGATACGAGAGGGTCGGCGCCGCCTTCGGATCGGGTATCTGAGTTGAACGGCCGGACAGGCCGCGGCTCAAATCGAACTTCGAGTTGGCGGATTCCTGGGAATAAAAAATCCCGAACCCGGTGCGGACCACCCACTTGTTCGAAGGGCTATAGGCGATGCCGAACCGGGGAGCGAAGTTTCTCCAGTCCGTGTTGACCAGCCGGTCTCCGAGGCGCCCGTCCCTCGCGGTGGCCGTGTTGTTGTAGCGGAAGTTCACTCCGTCGTAGAAATCCCCTTTACCGGTGCGCACATAAACAGGATGCAAGCTGGGATTCACGTTCGCCGTGGAGGGGAGAGCGGTCTTGAATTGGAAGTTCACCATGTTGCCGGAGACATCGAGCCAGGGCTGCACCAGCTCCCAACGCAAACCAAGAGTGACGGTCAGCTTCGGGGTGATTTTGTAGGTGTCGTCCAGGTAGAACGAAGCGCTATTTGCGTGCAGATCACCTGAAGCCAGCGAGAGGGCCAGCTCGGTTCGAAACGGGTTGCCCAGCAGAAGGTCCGCCGCCGCATTCCCGCCGGCCAGAGTATTCGGGTTGGCGGTGTACTGGCCGTTGAACTGCAAATAAGGCCGGACGTATTGATTGCCGTATTGATTGTAAACATCCCAGCGGTACTCACCCCCGAACCGCAGTGCGTGCTTGCCGTGGTTCCAGGAGAAGTTGTCCAGTCCCTGAACAATCTTGTTGTCAATGACGAATGGCCCGTTGGTGTTATTGCCGAAATTGCTGAGGCCGTTGAGAGCGAGGTTGACGCCCGGAACTCCCCAACTCTGCGGACCGCCTGACGGAATGGGTAACCCCAGTTCCTTCACGACATCTCTCTTCCCGCTCAACTCTTGCGCCAGGGCATTGAAAAGCATGGTGTAGCCAAAACGGAAATCGTTCACTTTGGAAGGTGAGAAAACCCGGGTATTGGAAACCACGTACTGCCGGGAGTTTGTGTAGAGCGTGCCTCCGCTCATGGGGAGCGATGGCGTGAACGTGTACTCATCCGTCCAACTATAGCGGCCGAACCATTGCGAATTGGCGCTTTCGGTGAAATCAATGCGTTGATTGAATTGGTTCTTGTCGATGGTGGTCTTCTGAGGGTTCTGGTAGTTGTTCAGCGGATTCGTGCTATTTGCGGTATCGCGATTGGGCAGCGGCAGGAACTGAAAAAGCTTGAGAGATATTGGATCGAAACGGGTGGAAGGGATTTGGTTTCCGGCGAACGGAGTGGCGGTCACAGTGCCGTTCGGACCGGCCGTGCGCGTAAGAGGATCGAGGAGGGGAGTGGCGAAGGAAGAAAAGTCTCCGCTCCTCCAGGACGAGGGAGGCGTCGTATACAATGCCTGATCGGTACGGCGGCTCTTGAATCCCTCATAATTCGACATGAAGAAAAGCCGGTTCTTTCCGTTGAACAATTTGGGAATCCAGACAGGGCCGCCGAGCACGAAGCCATACTGATTCCAACGGAACGGCGCCTTCGTGGGGCTGGTGCCAATGAAATCGTAGGGTTTGGCATCGAGTTCGCTATTGCGAAGGAACTCAAAGAGGGCTCCGTGGAAGGCGTTTGTGCCGGACTTCGTGGAGACATTAATCTGTGAAGCCTCGCGGCCAAACTCCGCTGGGTAGATACCGCTTTGCACCTTGAACTCCTGCAGTGCATCCACGGAAGGAAGCTGGATGTATAAGTTGAAATTGACGTCGAGGTTCGAGATTCCGTCCAGAGTATAGTTGTTCCACGTGCCTCTCATGCCGGAAACCGAGATGTTCTGATTGCCCCGGTCGCCCCCTTGGCGCACGCTTGCAGCGGAGGGAGGCGAAAATCCGTAAGTCACGTTCGGGCTGAGGGCGACCAACTGCAGAAAGTTACGTCCATCGCGCGGCAGATCGTTGATACTCTTTTGCCCGATCACCGTACCCACAGTCGCGCTTTCCGTGGTGAGAAGTTGATCCGAACCGCTAACCTCGATAACTTGCGTCGAAGTCCCAATGGCGAGGGTGAAATCGATGCGGGCTGTCTGTTGCACCTGGAGTTCGATGTCGTTGCGCACCATTGGCTGGAATCCCAGCGCTTCTACCTTGATCTGGTAGATTCCGGGGACCAGAGACGGAAAACTGTAGAATCCCCTTTCGTTTGTCGTCGTCGAGCGGGACGTGTTGGTGCCGGTATTCGTAACGCTCACGGGCGCGTTTGGAGTGATTGCGCCGGATGCATCCTTCACTTCTCCTACGATAGATCCAAAAGTTTGAGCGGAGCCAAGGCCGGCCGACAAGCACAATCCCACAACGAGCATGACAAAACGCAAGTGATTTCTCCTTTCGAAAATTTGGGCTGGTTCCAGTATGGAGAGCAACGCGGACAAGTCAATGGAAGATGGCGCTGTGTTCCGCGTGATAGAACGAGCCGGTGGCGAGGAAGTTACCGCGGGATGGCAGTGATGCCGAGCGCATCCAGGTAACGGCGCGCGCCGGCTGCCATCAGGTTTATGTCGGTAGCGCCCTGAAACATTTGGAAACCTTGTTGTTGAAACTCACGCACCTGCTCGGGCCTGCCTGCGGGACAGCCTAAGAATTTACCGTATTTGCGGCCGGCTTCGCCGACGCGCTCGATCGCGCGATGTAACGCCCGCTCGTCCTGACGCCCGCGCATTCCCATCGAAAACGATAGGTCGCTTGTCCCGATGAACAGGACGTCGATGCCGGGGGTGGCCGCGATCTCATCGATGCGCTCCACCGCCGACTGCTCTTCAATTATCGCGATCACCATCATGTTCGCGTCAGCGGAATCGTGGTATCTGCCAGGTTCAGGCCAACTTGTTGTCGCGATGCCTGCTCCCGATCCTCTACGCCCGTGCGGAGGATACTTGCAAGATTGCGCTGCGGTCTGCGCCATTTCGGGAGTTGAGCAGAATGGGAAGATCACGCCGGCGACACCCTGGTCCATCACGCGCTTGGCCGCCCACGTCTCCACCACGGGCACACGCGCGAACACCATCGCTGGCAGTCCCCGCGTCGCCAGAACGACGCCGCGCAGAGTTTCGAGAGATATCGGCGAGTGCTCCATCTCCACCCACAAAAAATGAAAGCCGAGCGTCGCCGCCAAAGCCGCCGTGTCGAGGTTATTGCTGGTCAGCGTCATCCCATAGACCGATTCGCCAGCTTCCAGCCGCACGCGTACCGGATTCCGCCATTTTTCGCCGCTCAAGGATTCACCCTCACTTCTCCTTCCCAAAATTGGACTGGTTCCAGTATGAAGAGCAATGCGAACAAGTCAATGGAAGAAGGCGCGGCGTTTCATAATACGGAACAGCAGCCAGGCGAGGACTTGCCAAGACATAAATTTGGAGCTGGCGCTATATTCGATCCCGCGCCGCGCCGCCGCGTTCAACGCGAACTGCCGCCGGAATATCGACCAGTTGGGAACTCGATTCCAGGTCTAAAAAAACTGCCACGCGGCCGTGTGTCCGCAAGATGGACGCTGGGCAGTTCCGTGAAATCTCTCCCTCCAGTGCGCAGCGTACCGCGGCAGCCTTGGTGGGGCCGGGCACCATTACGAAGATCGCCGGCGCCCGCATAAGCGCAGGTATAGTCAGCGTAATCGCAAAACGCGGCACGTCCGCCACCGCGCCGAAGATGTCGTCGTTCATTTGTTGCATGCGGCAGGACTCGGCAAGCTCTACTACCTTCACCGCCGCGGGATCGTTGAAATCAACGGGTGGGTCGTTAAATGCCAGATGTCCGTTTTCACCGATCCCAAGCAGCGCGATATCGGCCGGATTCCGATCCAGCAACTCCGCATAGCGTTTGCACTCCGCCTGGCTGTCGGCCGCTTCGCCGTGAATGCCATGAAACGCGGCCGGCTGCACGCGCGATAAAAGATGCTCCTGCAAGTAGCGCCGGAACGAGTGCGGCTCCCTGGCGCCGGTCCCGACGTATTCATCGAGATGAAAAATCGTTACACGGCTCCAGTCCAGGCCGGGCGCTTCCGCGAGCGCGGCAATCGTCTCATCTTGCGAAGGCGCGGACCCGAAGATCATTCGCACAAAGCCTTGCGAGGTGAGGCAGGCGCGCATGGCCGAGGCGATGGCGGCACCCGCGGCCGACCCTAGTTCTCGCCGGTTCGGGAGAATCCGGAGGTTTAGATTGTTGTCATGCATTCGTTGTGAGCTTCCAAAGGGAATCGTCATCTTTCGGAGGGCGCTGGCTTGGCCGGCGAAACATCGATGGTCTCGGTCCACGTGGCCATCATTTCGTCCTCGGTCCGGTGACCCCAGCGAATCGCCTCCAAAGGATCCGGATTCGCCGGGTTGTTCGCGCTGTTGTCGTAATGGAAAGTAATCTCCAACCGGCTGCCCTTTTCCATCAGTACCGGCTTTTGGAAGCGATATTGTAGCTGCCAATTGAAGTCGTAGCGCGGGACTGCGAGGAGAATTTCGCGACGGCCACCGGCGTGGACCAACTCATAAGTGGCGTCCTCACCGCGGTAATGCATGTGCGGTGTGATCGCGACCAGCAGTTTGTCCTGCTCCACGTCGTAACACCGCCGCACTGCGTGATTTCCGGCGCCCGCGGGAATCAGAAAGAACCTGTTTCGGAGATCCACGCGATGCAGCGGCTTTTCAGGAGCCTTATCCAGGAGATACAGCCCAATGCTGGTCCGGTCTGTTTCGGTGTTGGCGACTTTGGCATAGTGAATCTCAAAACGCAGTTTCGCTCCTGCCGGTATGTACTTCTCGGTACTGCCGTCGCCGAAGACGTCGAAAACATCCGGCGGCTTGCCGGGCAGCAGAGCGGCCAGCGAACCTTCCTCAAACCCGCTTAAACTCGGCAGGCTGGCGTTGGCGGCGCAGGCGTCGTTCACCACAGGGGCATCGTCCCGAACGCGCGTCGAACTGCCTTTCTTCACGCTAAAGCCGTCGTGGGCGGGCTGGTTCGCTGCCGGTAACTTAGCGTTCTCCTCGATCAAGACGACGTGCACATGATGGACCAGCTTGCGGTTTCCCGGCAGAATCTGGGCCGCTCGAATCCACCGGCCTTCCGTGAACGGCGTGGGGACGACGAAATTCGTGTTGAATCTTTACCCGTGGGAACCTGGAAGTCCTGTCCGATGTCAATCACGACATCCGGCTCGCCCAACCGCCATCCTTCGGCGAACTTCGGAGGCTCCGGCAGATCCTTTGGGTTGCCCTGCGCTGCCCCGCCATCGACCCATGCTTTGACCGTTTCAATCTCGCGATCGTTCAGCCGGGTATCGTTGGAAAAATGTCCATACCTGGGATCCGCAAACCACGGCAGCATCTTGCGCGTGACGACCGACGCCCGGATAGCCTTGGCCCAGGGACGAGCCAACGAGTAATCGAGCAGCGACATGGGAGCAATCTCCCCCGGTCTGTGGCAGCTCACGCAGTATTTGTAAAGGATCGGGGCGACATCTTTCGTAAAAGTCGGCCCGGCCGCAACGGTCGGCCCGGCTGCGGCAGACAACTCGCAAAGCAATATCAGGCCAATCGCGCGCACACGCATTCGGTAGGGCCTCCAGGTGGTGATCACTTGAATCAAGCGGCCCGGACGCAAAGGTTCGAGCGGAGACAAGGTATGCTCCTTACCAAAGAATGCGGTACGCAGCGTCCGCGCGTCAATGGCGACAGCACTCCGTTCCACGAGATAGAACGCCACTCATTCATTCAGGCGAAAAACCGCCACGCTTCTGCTATTTTCGGCATCAACGGCGGGCACCAAAGAGTATAATGGAACACTTGCAATACGGGGTTCCTGTTTTATGCATGGGTCACTTTACCAGTCGGACAAAACGAAGCAGGGAGTTCAGTCTGTGTCGAAGGCGCTGGAATTGCTCTGTTGCTTCTCAGCGGATCACCCCGAGTGGGGCGTAACCGAAATCGCCGACTACCTGGGTTCCTGCAAAAGCGCTGTACATCGGATACTGGCCACTTGCGAGCAATACCATTTTGTGGTGCGCACGCCGGACCGCCGCTACCGCCTGGGAAACCGCGCATTGGAACTTGGCAATGTTTACCGGTTCGACCGCCGTTTGTTAGCGAAGGCCGAGCCGGTATTGCGACGTCTCGCCGACGAAACCAGCTCGATCGCCCACCTGGGCGAGCTCGATGGGCGCGATGTACTCGAACTGGCGCGGAGCGCCGGTCGGGATGCGATAGTGTTTACCTCCTCGCCCCGCTTCCGAGGGCCGGCGCATGCCACGGGCATGGGCAAGATCCTGCTTGCGTTCAGCAATGAGAAAGTTTTCCGGGATTTCGTTGGACCGTATCAATATCTCAAGCGCTTCACGCCGTATACAATCGTTTCGCCGCAAGAATTGAAACAGGAGTTACACCACGTGGTGCACCGGGGCTACGCGATCTCCGACCAGGAAGCCACCTTAGGCTGCCGCTGTATTGCCGTACCTGTGAGAAGCCGGCGGCGCAAGCTTGTGGCCGCGTTAAGCATTTCCAATACGCCAGAACGGTTCGGCGAAGCAGCGATTCCCGGCTTACTGGCAAAGCTTTTCAGCGCTGCCGAAAAGATAGGCCGTGAGATCCTCGATTGAACAAAGCCGCTCTCTACGAACAATACCGGCGGCTACTTTCTGAGGGCATCATTCCATTCTGGATGCGCCACGGAGTGGACGAGCAGTATGGCGGCGTGCTCTCCTGCATGCACGAAGACGGAGCACCGATCAACACCGACAAATACACCTGGTCGCAGGCGCGGTTTGTTTGGACTCTTTCCGCGCTCCATAACCGCTTCGAACAGCGCCCCGAATTCCTGAGGTTAGCCCGGCAGACGATCGACTTCCTGATGAATCATGCGCAGGACCAGCAATCGCGCTTCGTCTATCGCACGACGCGGGAGGGAAAACCGATCGAAGGGGCCACCAGCATCTACGCCGATTGCTTTGTGGTTTACGGCATCAGTGAGTATTGCCGCGCGGCGCCGGACGATGCACTGCTGCGGAAAGCAGTAGAGATTTTCCACCGCGTACGCGCGCGGGTGGAAGAACCGGATTTCCATGAAGTGGCCCCGTACACTCTGCCGCCTGGCCGCCGATTACACGCGGTTCCCATGATCTTGACCGAAGTGGCGAATGAACTGGCCCAAACCACGGGGGATCCAGCGATCGAAGCGGCGGCCGATGAATATGCCAATCGCGTGATGAACCATTTTGTCCGGCCTGATCGGAAGCTGCTGCTCGAGTTCCTGACGCGGGACTATCGCGAGCTACCGCCGAATGAGGGCACGTGCGTCATGCCGGGCCATGCTATCGAGTCGATGTGGTTCGTCATGCATTGGGCGCGCAGGCGCGGCGATGAGGCAATGGTTCGCCGCGCCGCCGACGTTGTACGCTGGCACCTCGAAGCCGGCTGGGATACGGAATACGGCGGCATCTTCCTCGGAATCGATGCGGACGGGGATGCGCCGTTCCTGCCGAATGCGGAAAAGAAAATCTGGTGGCCCCATACGGAAACTCTTTACGCGCTGTTGCTCGCCCACCAGCTAACCGGTGAAGCGTGGTGCGTGGATTGGTATGAGCGCGTGCATGAGTGGAGTTTCGAGCACTTCCCCATGGTCCAATGCGGCGAATGGCGGCAGCGGCTGGATCGCAAAGGGAATCCGATTACGGATCTCATCGGCCTGCCGGTGAAAGATCCCTTCCACCTCCCACGCTCGGTGATTCTGATTCTACAGTTGCTTAGACGTTAGCGGAATATGCGCTCCGGCGCGCCAGGCTGTTCCAATTCGCGGAACGGCGGCGGGGGGCGCTTTCGCGCCATGTTATAGTTGCGCATCTTTGGAAAACGGTATGACTAACGGGCTCAACTGGCTGGATTGGATTTGCATTGCGATCTATTCTCTGGCCCTGCTGGGCATTGCCGGCTACCACTACCGCAAACTAAAGCGACAGGACGACATCTTCCTTGCCGGGCGGTCCATGAGCCGCTGGCCCATCGCCATAAGTATGTACATGGCGGTCTTCAGCACCAACTCGTTCCTGGGATCGACGGGTTGGGTGAACCGGCCGGATGGCACGGTCTGGATTGGACTGCAGACGTTCGGCATCATACTGGCCGTGCCGTTCATCGTGTGGCTCTATCCCACGCTATTCTTCCGGTTGCGCATTACCTCAGCCTACGAATATCTGGATAGGCGATTCAACAATTCGGTGCGCACGGCCGCCACAGCGTTTTTCCTCGCGGCTCGCCTTACGTGGATGGCCACCATTCTTTATTCCGCGTCGTTGGTGGTTTCGATCATGCTGGGATGGACGCCGGCGAATGGAGTGCCGAACGGCCAACTGTGGGCAATCTTTATGATTGCCACGTTTGCAACTACGTTCGCCTTGCTCGGAGGAATGCATGCGGTGATCTGGACAGACGTGATGCAGTTTTTTGTATTGATGGCCGGTTTGGTCAGCATGATCGTTCTGGGCCTGCGGTCGAGCGGCGGGCTTGGCCGGGTGATCGATATCGGAAAGGAATTCGGCAGGTTCGACATGCCGGCGGTTTTCAGTTTGACCGGCGATATGAGCCTGTCCGGCGGTCTGTTGCTTGGCTTCGTCGGAATGTTATCGACCGCGGGCGCGGACCAGGTGATGTTGCAGCAATACCTGACAGCTACCAGCGACCGCGAAGCGAAAGCCGCGCTTTGGCGCAACGGATTCCTCCTAAAGCCCGTGAGCCTTGTCTATCCATTCCTCGGGTTGATCATGTTTGCCTTCTACAGCACGCATGCCGATATCGCCCGGTTGATGCGCATTCCGGATGATGCGCTGCCCGTCTTCGTGATGAATGTATTGCCTCCGGGCGCTCGCGGTTTAATGACGATTGCCATGGTGGCCGCGGTGCTGACCAGTGTGCAATCCGGGCTGGCCGCTGTTTCCGCCGCTATCCAAGTGAATTTCGTGAAGCCCCGGCTGGCACGTGTGCTTTCGGATCGTGAATCGGTGTTGCTGGCGCGAGTTCTGCTGCTGCTCACGGGCATCTGCATTCTTGCGCTCGCCTGCTGGGTGCGCACGCTTGGTGAGCATAACAGCATCATCAATGTATTGAATATCATCATGTATCCGTTTTCAGGAGTGTTGCTGGGAATATTTCTTTTGGGCCTTCTATCGCACCGCGCAAACTCTCCCGGCGTGTTGATTGGCGGCATCGTAGGAATCCTGGGAACCATTGCCCTGCCGGCTTCGCGGCAGTGGCTGCCTGCGTCGATGCAGACTCCGCCGATCGAGTATCTGGGGAGGATTTCGAACTTCTACTACGGCTTCATCGCGGCGCTTCTGACGATCGTGGTTGGTTATGCGGCGAGCATGCTATTTCCGCCGCCTCCGGCCCGCAGCATTGAGGGGCTGACGCGCCGCAGCATGCCTCAGCCGATATACTCCCGATGAAGATCACCGACATTCGCGCAACCACGGTCACGGTGCCGCTGGAGGCTCCGCTTCGCCACGCCAACGGCTGCCATTGGGGCCGTTTCGTCCGTACCATCGTCGAAGTGGAGACCGACAACGGCCTCATCGGGCTGGGAGAGATGGGCGGAGGAGGCGAATCGGCTGAAGCCTTGATCCGGTCGATGAAGGGCTACCTCAACGGCCACGATCCTGCGCGTATCGAGGAGATGCGATTCCTGATCGCGAACCCGACGGCGTCTCTTTACAATAACCGCACGCAGGTGCTGGCGGCGCTCGAATTCGCCTGTCTCGATATTCTGGGACAGGCTTGGGGCGTGCCCGTCTCGGACATCCTGGGAGGGCGGTTGCGAGACCGCGTGCCGTTCGCGTCGTATCTGTTCTTCCGCTATCCCAACCCGAAGACCGGCGAGGGCGAAGTGCGCACCATCGATCAATTTCTCACATGCGCGCGCGATTTTAAACGGAAGTATGGCGTCACCAGCCACAAGCTGAAGGGCGGCGTATTCCATCCGGATTATGAGTTGGAAGTCTTTCGCGCGCTGGCGCATGAGTTTCCTCGCGATCGCGTCAGGTTTGACCCTAATGCCGTGTGGTCCACTGAACAGGCCATCCGCTTCGGTCAGGCCATCGAAGGTCTTAACAACGACTACCTGGAAGACCCGGTGTACGGACTGAACGGCATGCGCCGCACGCGCCAGATGATCCGCGTTCCGCTTGCCACCAATACCGTAGTCGTGAATTTCGAGCAGCTTGCCGCCAACGCGCTCGACACCGCGGTGGACGTGATTCTGTTAGACACGACCTTCTGGGGAGGAATCAGGCAGTGCGTAAAGGCGGCCGGTGTCTGCGAAACATTTCAATTGGGTGTGGCCGTTCATTCCTCGGGCGAACTGGGCATCCAACTGGCCAGCATGCTGCACCTTGGGGCTGTGATCCCGAACCTCTCGTTCGCGGCTGATGCGCATTACCATCACCTGACCGGCGATGTGATTGAGGGCGGTCCACTGCGCTACGAAGACGGGGCGATCGCTGTGCCTACGGGTCCGGGGCTGGGCGTGAAGCTCGACCGCGACAAGTTGGCGGAGTATAGCGAGCTTTATAAGCGGCTGGGCGGTTATCCGTACGACCAGGATCCCCTACGGCCGGGTTGGGCTCCAATCATTCCTAATGACCGATGGGCCGACCCCACCGACAGCAGACTACCGCGGATTCCTCAATAGCCGTCTGAAAAAAATCAAATTATCTCCGCACTATATATCCATCTTTGGCCAGAACCTCACCGCCGATCTCCTCAGGGGCGCTATCGTTCCACGCGATCCGGTACCTGGAGCCCGGATCGGCGCCGGCAAACCGCACGTGAATCGAGCGCAGGCGAGGAGACGCCTCCAGTTTGAAGCGAATGGAATTTCCGTCCACCTTGACGTCCCGCAAAGTGCAGGAGTTGAAACCAACGCCGTGCTTCCTCTTCAGATCGATAAAAGCATCGCCAAGGGCCGGCATCATCATCTCTACCGACGTCATCGCGCTGCCCGTCCCCCAGTGAATACCGGTCATGGCGCCGGGCTCATTGCGATGCCATGTGTGCGCCCAATTCTCCCAAGGCGCGACCGCGAACGTTGATCGGGCCGACGCCACGGCACGCTCCAGATACTCCGCTTCGCCGGTTTCTTTGTAGTAGTCCCACAATAGTACAGCCGCGTAGCATTGGCGCGCGTCGCTCCACTCGGCATCCGTGTTCTGCGTAGTAAATCCTCCTACCAGTTTCGGCGAGAAAGCCGGAGGGTTCCACACCTGTTGTGTCAGAAGCAGGTAATCAGCACCTGTCGGCCCAGTTCCAGATACTTTCTGTCGCCGGTTCCCCGGAACAGCTTCCCGTAGGCCATGGCCGCCTGCATCGTCGAGAGATTGTTTTGCGGATACTGCGCTGTCCACTTGTCCTGGAAGTCGAAATTCTTTCGTGCGCAGGATTTGAAAGTTTCGAAGTCAAACCAGCGCTGGCGAGGCAGCACTTCGCGGGTCACAAACTCCATGCCGCGGATGGCGGCGTTTGCATAGGATTTGTTGCCGATCAGCTCTGACAGCTCAATCAACAAAAGCGCAGAGCCTGCAGTTTCCGCATTGAACTCGCGAAATTCTTCCCTCTGCTTGAGGTCCGCGCTATACCAGGACGGAATCACGCCACTGGGAAGCTGATGTCTCACTAGAAAATTGCCATACGGCTGCACAAACGCTAAAATCTCCTCTCTGCGATGCGGCGTCACGTCCTTCGCCCACTGCAGCATCCAGTAAGCGGTCCAGGACATGCAAAAGGCATGATAGTCATCCGGGAAGCCGGCCCAGCCGTCTTCCCGTATCCACTTGTCGTCTTTCAGCAGGTAGATCGTCGAAAATGCTCTCTCCTTTCGCGGGCTCTTCAGTGCGAGGGTTAGAATGTTCTCCGCTTTGCGCTGGATCTCCTGGTTTCCCGTGCGCTGCCCGTAAAGATGCCAACCGTATGCGGTACGCAAGGTCTGAAACCAGGAGTTGAACCATGCGTCCGGCTGCGTGTTCTTTCAGTCACCCCAGACGTTTCTGTTGCTGGCGAGAGTACCGCATTTCTGCCCGCTGCAGTCCAACTCATGGTAGACCTCATCCGCATAGCGATGCCAGGCTTCCTTTCTCCACTCGTCGAATAATTCGAGTTCGGGCTTCTTCACGTTCCGCTGCAGATCGACGGTTTTCAACAATTGCTCCCGGCCTATTTGCGTCCATAGCCGCCGCACCACGCGCTGGTATCCCAGCTTTGCCGGTTGGGCGGATGCAAGAATCGCATACGAATTTTTAATCGGTTCGCCGGTGGCGTAATCGGCTCTTCCCCTGAACGCTTAAAATAGCTGTGGCCATGTGGCTTCGAAGCAACGGCGCCATAACCACGGCCGCGCGGCGGACGTCGCGTCCAATTCGAGTGCCAGCGGGAGGCGGCCTGCACTGTTCAGCTTCGGCATAAGCGCGGAAAATACGCGGTCTTGCTGGAACATGACTACCGGCGATTTGAAGTCGAAACTCGAAACCACGTCATCGGCATCTGCCTTGATGTTCTGGCTCCATACGAAGTCAAGCGGGCCGGCCAGCGGCGAATCGGACGAGCGCCGCTCCGGCATGAAATCGTACCGGTCCTCAACTGAGCGAAACTTTGCGCCGGGCTTAGGAATGAATTTCACGCTTATGTCGACGACGTCCGGCTCGGACGCCGCGGTAATCCGCCTTTCGAGCGTGCCCGTACCGCAATCGGCGCGAATCAGGATGCCGGATGTTCCCAGCGCCAATACAACTCGCGTCTTGCAGGCGTCCGGCTCAGAGGATTCAGCCGGCGTCACACGCGGTGCGGAGCCAATCACTGAAAGAGCGGGAAGCCAGCGGCCGGCATCTTTCACCTGAATGGATTCCCGCGTGCCGCTATCGGTCTTCGTAATGTCTACTCGCAGCAGACCGCCGGGCGTTTCAAACGAAGCTGCCTCAGCCGAAAGAACGGAAAGGCAAAGAAGTGTGAGCATTGCCGCTTGCTTTCGCATGTTTTATCTCCCACCCAGGCCGGCGGTCTTCTCAAGAAGCGCGATGAGCCCGAGGGCGGCGTAAACCTCGGCCTTTCGGTTGGGATGTTCCAGAGCCCGGGATAGGTGCGTCTTGGCGACGTCCCATCTGCCAAGGCCGGCCTCTGTCAGTCCCAGGTTCAGTTGGGCTTCGGAGAAGCTGGGCTTGGCGGCGATGGCGCGCTGAAACAGAACAACTGCTTCGGCTGTCTTTCCATTTCGCGATTGAATCACACCGAGGTTATTTAGCGCTTCGAGGTGCTCCGGATTGGAGTCGAGCGCCTTCCGAAAATCCTGTTCGGCCTCCGCGCTGTTGCCCGCGCGCAGGTGCAGCAAGCTGAGCTCGTTCCCCGCCGCCGCCATTCGCCCGTCAATTTTAAGAGCCTGGTCGAGCGCAGCCTTTCGGCCAGCCTCATCGCCAAGGCCGGCCAGAGCAAGGGCCAGATTGTAGTGGATTCGAGCATCACCAGGAGAGAGCGCCAGAGCGCGGCGGCAAGCATCGACCGCTTCGCGCGGATTACCCTTTGTTAGAAATTCGGCGGCGCGATTCAGATGGGCCGTTGCCTGGTCCGCCAGCGAATGATCGTTCTGCAGGCGGCGCACCGCTTCGTACTCGCGGCCCGAGAGTTCTTCCTGCGCGTTCTTGCGATACAGACGCGCAAGCGCATAGCGCACGTCCGTGGTTTTCGGTGCAATGGCGCGAGCCGCTTCCAGATGTTGAATAGCGCCGGCATCATCGTCTTTTTCGCCGAGAAGAACGCCAAGGAAATAGTGCGCATCGTAGGAAGCCGGGTTCAAGCGCGCCGCGGCCTTCAGTTGCCTTATCGCTTCCGCGTTCTTGCCAAGATCCCGATATGCCCGGCCCAGGTATAACCGGCCGTCAAAGCTGTCTGCGGCGCGCTCAACATATTCCTCCAGATATAGCGCCGCGCGTTCTGCCTCATGCAGCCACAGGAACGATTTGCCCGCTTCCAGCCGCGCGGCGCTGTGTGCAGCGTCCAGTTTCAGGGCCATCAGGAACTCGTCCAAGGCTTCGCGATAGAGCGTCTGCTTTCCGTACACAGAGCCAAGTTGAAAGCGAGCATCCGCGGATTGCGGATTGTCGCTGACGATTATTTGCAGAATACGGGTGGCTTCGGTTTCGTTACCGCGCGCGATCAACGCGGCGGCAAGAGCCGCTCTGAGCGTTATCGAAAGCCCTGGTTCCCGGTTGCATAAGAGGGCTTTCTTCAGAGTCTCCACCGCCGCGGCGGGCCGGTTCAGCAAACCGTACGCACGGGCGAGATTGATGGAAGCGGATGCGAAATCCGGAGTGGAATCGAGAGCCGTGCGAAACGCCTCCACCGCGGCGGCGAGGTCGCCCGACTCGGCACAGGCGACCCCGGAAACATTCCAGGCGACCGGTGTTTGGGCACCGGAATCGATACAGGTTGCGCGGGCGGCCATTGGGCACGGCAGGAACGCCACTACCGCCAAAAGCGTCCGCCGGCACCCTGAAAAAAACATGCTATTCACCATGCCTCAACCACCCGCAGCCGTCTCTCAAAACAGCAGCTTTAGACCGAATTGAGGCTGACGTTCGGTGCTGCGCGTCGAGAAGATTCTGCCGAAGTTTATGTCCGACAGATTGGATACTGGATTCGCGAAGATAGTCTGGTTCAGAGCGTTGAATGCTTTGCCGCGAAACTGGATGTTCAACCGTTCCTTGAACCGGAAATTGCGGAACACCGATACGTCGAGATTCGAGTACGACTCGCCACGAAGTGTATTGCGGCCCAGCGTCGTCCCGAAGGTGTATTGCGCGGGAACCTGGAATGCGGCGCGATTGAGCCAGGAGGTGTTATTGGGATTAGATGGCTCCGGATTGCCCACCTGGTGAGGGCGCATGTAGCAATCTCCGCGTCCCACGTTAAACACATCGCCGCAAGGTTCACTCCGTATGGCCGGCCGGAGGTAAGCTGCAAGATGCCATTCACCTGTCAGTCGCGGACGATATAGTCGACCGGTTTCAGGCCGGATTGCAAGTTTCCTTTTCCGAGCGGCAGCTCGTAGACGGAAGCGAGCGAGAAGACGTGCGGCAGATTGGAGTTCGATGGTCCCTTTTCAAGCCGCAGATTGTATGCGTCCATAGCGCTGCCGCCGAAGCCATCGGAGCTGCCGAGGTCGAGCGCTTTCGACCAGGTGTACGTGATGATGTAGGAAAGGCCGCGGCTGAAGCGCTGGTCAACCGTCTCCTGAAGCGAGTCGTACCAGTTTCGCGACCAGTCTCTGATGACGCTCGCCGGATTGATGTACGGATAGGGCCGCCGCTGCACCGGATCTCCGGGACCCGGCGTGAACGCCACATTCCAGATGCTTCCCGTGGGAATCCTCCTGCCTCGCGAGCCAACGAAGTTCATCGTTAGCACGGCGGATTGGCTGAGTTGCTGCTCGAAGCCCACATTGTATTGATCGGAATAGGCGTTGCCCATGTAAGGATCGCGTCCCGTCGTGGTGAGGGAGAAAGGATTGGCGGCGGGAAATTTGCCGGCCAGCGCCAGTGGGTTCGCTGAGCGCGCCTCCACCGTGGTCCGGTTCAATAGGAAATTTGAGATGCGCCGGACATCGGGCCACAATCCCTCCTGCTGTTCGGCTGCCAGCACCGTCTCGCTCCAGGAGTCGAAGTAGCGGCCGTAACCCGCACGGAATACTGTTCTCGGAGTGATGGTGTAGGCGATACCGAGGCGTGGCTGCCAGTTGTCGTAATTGTTCTGAAAGAGGCGGCCGTTCGGCGCCACTTCCACGTGCGCGGGCAGGCTGCCATCCGGAGTCGGAATGCAGGGCGCACTCCCTTTGGATGCGCAAGACGGCGGAGCCTTGGGAAGCAGAAACCAGCCGCGCAGCAAGTTCATATTGCCGCTGTACTGATTCTCCACATGCAGATCGCTGCTGAAGAAACCGGAGTCGCCAAAGTTCGGCAGAATGTTCGCGTCGTAACGGAGACCCACGTTGATCGTGAGTCTCTTGTTCACCTTCCACTGGTCCTGGAAAAAGACCCCGATCACCTTGCCGGGCGTCATGGAGCCGGGCGCGTCGGCGCGCTCGCTACCGGACGGCACGCCCAGCAGAAAGGACGCCAGGCCGCTTCCGGTTGTGCCCGGATTCTGAAGGTCCGCGGTCTGAACCCCGTCGAACCCCACGAACGCGCGCTGCGTTGTGGCGTACATGCGATTGGTGGCATAACTGAAGCCGAATTTCATGGAGTGGCGGCCGCGCACCACGGACAGGTCAGGCTTGAACTCCCAAATGTCGGTCTGGCCGACGCCCGCCTAAAACTCATTCACGCCGGCAATACCCGGTATTTGAATAAACGGGATGTAACACTTCTTGCCGCCATAGCCACCGACAAAACCGCAGGCGAAACTCTCCGAGAAGAGCTGGGGCGCCAGGTCCGACTCGTTTGCGTTGTCCCATTTGCTGCGCAGCGTCAGGTCAATATAGGAACGCGCGAACAGGAAGTGGAAGATCGTCGCCGGATCGAAAATGTGTGTGCAGTTCGCGCTCTGGTTATACCCGCCGGCTTCGCGCAGAAATGTGCTTCCCGCAACGCCGCCGCCGTCACCTGACGTCACAACCGGCGTCTTGACGTGGCTGTATCGATAAGAAAGTGAATCGCGGCTCATTTGATGATCGACGCGGAACGTGTACATATCCTGGTCGGTGGTGTTGGGTCTGGTGTTGATTCCGTTGGTTCCCGCCAAACCTGTGTTCAAGGGCTGCGGATACAGTGTGGAGACAATCTTGGTTGCTATGGGATCGATCCGGCCGGCGGGAATCATGTTCCCCGGGAATGGATCCCGCAGGAACTGCCCTGCCCGGCCAGGGTCCGGTCGGGCACAGAAAGGATCGAAGATCGGCCGCTCTCCACTAAGATTCCCCGCCATCTCCGCAGGCGTGGGAACTCGGTACAAACCAGAGTTCGCGAAGCTCTGCCGGAACCCTTGGTAGCTGCCGAAGATAAACGTGTGATTGCGGCCGTTGTACAGCTTTGGAATAACCACCGGACCGCCGGCGTTTCCACCGAACTGGTTCTGCCGCAGCGGCGTGATGCCCGCACGGAAGAAGTTCCGCGCGTCGAACGCGTCGTTACGCAGAAACTCCCAGACGCCGCCGTGCAGGTCGTTGGTACCGGATTTGGTGACGACATCCACAAAGCCTCCCAACACTCCGCCGTATTCGGCCCGAATCGGCGTGAGAGACGACCTTGAACTCCGCGATGTCATCAACGACCGGCGCAATCGAGACTAACGCAAAGGCAGGCGATGAGTTGTTGGAACCGTCGAGCAACCACTGCGTCGACTTTGTGCTTTGGCCATTGATGGAAGGAGTAGTGAAGCTGCCGACCTGTGGATTGCCCCAGCTTCCAGACGTGCCCGTGCTCGCAACTCCGGGGGTCAGGGTAAGGAGTTGCGTGAAATTCCGGCCATTCAGAGGGAGGTCTCTAATCTCCTTCTCCGCCACCACGTTTCCAAGCGTCGCGGAGGCCGTGTCGATCGCGGCAGTTTCCGCTTGAACCGTAACCGAGGAGGACGTTTCACCAACAGCCAGCGCCACATCCCGCGTATTGTTTTCGGCCACTGCCACCACAATGCCTGAGAGTTTGTAGGTCTGAAACCCAGCTGCGTCACGGTGAGATCGTATGGCCCCGGGAGCAACGCTCGAAAGGCATAGTCGCGTAGTCATTGGTCTTGTTGTTGAACTCAACGCCAGTGGCGGAGATGGACTTCGGCGTTGGTGAGGATAGCGCCAGTGGGATCTGTGATTCGTCCGACGATTGCTCCGGTGTTCACTTGGGTCGGCAGCACGATGGCGGCAAGAAAGAACATGGGGACGAGTGCCCATGTTCTTTTTGAAGTGAAGTTCTCGAACATAATACCTCCATATCTATCGCTACAGATAACGCTACAGTAGACGAATATTACAGTGGTGTCAAGGGAATTTAGGACTGGCGATACCGGGCCTAACGTCGGGGAAGAACACGCGCCAAAGCGGAATCAGGGGTTTATTTAACTATTTTTACGCCGCAAGCCTCAGGAACTAAAAGACAATGCAGACAGTCAAAATTCCCGTCCGTCCGCCCAAGGCTAAACTGATGACCAGTAAGCATCAATAGCAGCCGCTGCGGGATTGGCTCCGTTTCGCAAAATCCCGACTGAGCTGGGGACATCCTCGCAAGAGGCACTGTCCCCAAGATCTTCGATAATCGAATAGGATTGGTTACCCCAAATGGTCGTTCTCTTCTTTTACCAACGAAGCCAACGGTCAACCTGGGATTTGGCTCCATTTCGCAAAATTCCAACTGGGCCGGGACATCCTCGCAGCAGGCTCTGTCGCCAACGAAGCCACCAGTCAGGTTTCGCACGAACAAAGCCAACGTCCGGATTGGCTCCGTTTCGCAAAACCCATCGTCAGAAGTCGAGCCCGATTACCTCATCGGTGGCTGGCAATTCTCCGGGATCACCACGGTGGAGAGCGGCTTGCCGTTTTCTCCAACTCTGATCAATACGGCCTCCATCAACGCCGATATTCCATCGCCCGATTTTCGTCCGGATCGCGTCCCCGGTATAGACCCGTATGACGTGCCCGGAGGCAAGAGCCGCGATCGTTGGTTCAATCCAGCGGCCTACCGGATCCCCGGCCCATTCCTGTTCGGCAATGCCGGACGCAACTCGCTGCGAGGCCCGAATCTTTTCACGGCCGACGGTCCTCGATAAACGCTTCCAGATCGCGGAACGCAAGAGTCTGCAATTCCGATGGGAGGTGTACAACGTCTTGAACCGGACGAATCTGGCGAACCCGACGACGCAAGGGGCGTCGCCCGGATCGCCCATCGATGCAGGTGCTAACAGCGTTGGCCGCATCACGAACCTGATCATCGGCGGCACCATGCGCCGGATGCAATTGGGATTGCGGCGGCTGAACGGCTTGCATTTCCGGCAAAAGCCTTGCCTTTGCCGAATGGAAGCTCCCAGATGTGTCCCGCGGTAAACACATGGCCGCGGTCGTAGTCGGCAAGTCCGCGATTCAATCTGTTGTTCAGCGTCAGCCCGCCAATCGTATCGAGGGTCTTGGACCACGTATAGCTGAATAGGAGCGAGTAGTCCTTCGAAAAGCGCTTGGTCAGCTTGGTTTGCAGCGATTCGTAGCTGTTGCTGCCGCGGAGGGAAAGATCGGTGATGGCTTGTGTGAGCCCGAACTTGTTAAAGAGAGGCCGGCGCGGATTGAGCGGCCCCGGACCGGGGATGGCCTGGTTGAGAGGGATACCTCGCGGACCTAGCACGCCAATCTTCTGATGACGGCCGACGTTGGCGACATAGGAAGCCGTCGCGGTCATATCGCCCGCCAGCAGGCGCTCTGCCGAGAAATTCCAGGAATCCACGTAAGAGTACTTGATGTCTGCTGGAAGATAGTTGAGGCCGATCCCATTCGGCAATTGCAAAATACCGTTCGCCGGGACTTGCGGGAACACCACCGCGGGCGGCCCTTGCGCCAGTGAGAATGCTCCGGTGAAAAGACTGGGTTGCGTAATCGACTGCACGATCTGCGTTGGATAACTGAACGCAATATTGTTAAAGGTGAACCCGAAGATCTCCTGATAGTAGCTGCGGCCGAAGCCCGTCCGAACAACTGTTTTGGGGTTCAATTGATAGGCGATGGCGAGCCGCGGAGAAAAGTTATGCCACTGCGTATTGACGTTTGCCCCCTTGCTGTTGTTGCCCGCTCCCGCCACCAGAACAGAGTTGGTGCTGACGTCGTAGCGCGATCCCTGGCCCGCATGAGCGCTGGTGTCCGGGAACCATGTATCCCATCGCAATCCGTAGATGAGGGTCAGCTTGCTGGTTAGCCGCCAAGTGTCTTGCGCGAAATAGAACATGCTCCACTGTTGGTCTTGCGGATCGGTTGTCAGCGAGTCCACCGCAGTTCTGGCATATCCACTCGGCAAGCCGAGCAGGAAACTGGCTCCCGACAGCCCAGAGCCCGGTATGTCGGCCGATCCGGTGACGGATGGGTTGAAAGTGAAAGTCGAATTGTTGCTCGGGCGAATATTCTGCGCCCGGCGAACGTCGGCGCCCCATTTGAAACTGTGGTCGCCCACGATTTTGGTCCAGGTGCTGACGAATTGGAACAACTGATACCGCTCGTGCAGATTGCAGCCGCACTGATTGACGGATCCGCCATAACCAAAATTAAAGCCGCCGTTACCGGGGATCAGAAAACTGCCGAGTCCGGAAAAGGCCGGACGATTTGCAAAGTTGACGCCGGGCAATCCCGCGGCTTCCAGGGTGTTGGAGCCGAAATCGCCTTGCAGGACGTCCACGCGATAGCGCGATAGCCCGAAGCGGAAGTCAGCTAAGAAAGTTGGATTCAAGATGTAATTGATTCCAGCGCCCAGGTTCTGGGTGCGCGCCTCCGAGGTACCTGCGAACAGCAGTCCCGACAAGCCGGGTCCGCCGGCTTGCTTCCCGAAGGCGGCAGGAGAATCTTTCAGGAACCCGGCATAGGAGTAGCGCGAAAAATACTTGAATTTCTCGGAGACATCATGGTCCACCCTGAGGTCGAATTGATTGCTGTCAAACAATTCCGATCCGGTAGCCACGAAGTTGTTGTTGAAAGCGCCTGGAGCGCCAACGTTGGGCAGTGGCAAGAGGGCGAGCAGATTCTTGGACTGCGGCGAAATCCGGCTCGCCGGGATCTGACCGTTCGCGAACGGCGTGCGGCCGAAGCCGTTGGCGTCGCCCGTCAACGGATCGAAAATCGGGACTCCTAGGGCGCTGAAATCTCCGCCACGCTCGGTCGCCGTGGGACTGGTTGTCAGCACCGAGGCGCCGGTTGTGCGCCGGGTACCCTGATAGTTACCGAACGCGAAGAGTTTGTTTCTCTTGATGGGGCCGCCTAGCGAGCCGCCAAACTGGTTCCAACGCAACGGCGGCGGCCCCTTTGGTTCGCTAAAGGAATTCCGGGCGTTCATCTTGTCGTTCTGCAGAAACTCGAAAAGACTGCCGTGATAGTTGTTTGTTCCCGACTTGGTGCTCACCTGGATTGCCGCGCCCCCTGCCTGGGCGAACTCAGCGTCGTAGTTTCCCGTGGTGTACTTGAATTCCTGGACTGAATCGACGGTGGGGTTCACGTTGATGATCCCCAGCACGGGGTTGTTGTTGTCAATGCCGTCGACCATGAAATTGGTCGAGCCGAATTGTTGCCCGTTGTTGTTGATCTGCAATCCGCCCTGCGGATTCTCGCCGGAGGCGTGTTGGAACACGTGCATCTGGGCGCCAGGCATCAGCAGTTGCAAGGAGGTGAGATTGCGGTTCAGAATCGGCAAATCCATCACTTGCTTCGAACCCAGACTGGTGCTTACTTCCGCCCGGTCTGTTACTAACGCCGGCGGCGCGTCGGTAACCTCCACCTGCGTTTGCACTTCACCTACCTGAAGCTGGGCGTCCACGCGCGTGGAGCGGTCTACGCTCACCGCCACATCCTTCTGGATGATCCGCTGGAAGCCCTGACTCTCAAAGTCCACCTCGTAGCCCCGGCTGGAAGCTGAGTTTTCGAGTAGTTTCCGGATTCGTTCGTCGTGGCGGAGAAAGTGATCCCTCGGTCCTGGCTGATGACAGTGATTTTCACATTCGACAAGCGAGCACCCGACGAGTCCGTGACGGTTCCAAAAATCGTACCGTATGTCGCCTGGCCATAGACGCTACTTGAGACAGCCACGCAAAGCGAAAGCAGCTTCATTTTCATTTCGAACTTCCTCCTTAAATACGGACATAACTCACTACTTTGCCGAAGGTGCGCCCGCGCCTGGACCGATTCGCGCAGCAGGTCCCTGGCGGACAGGGTTACACGGGTCTCAATCCGCT
>JBBPYD010000160.1:0-27112 GCA_038200305.1 Bryobacterales bacterium | reverse complement strand
GAGGAGTACAATGGCTCCGATGATTGCCATGATGAAGCCAGCACCTTCATTCGGTCCATAAAAACCAAGCAGCCTGCCCACATAGCCGCCTATTAGAGCGCCCGCAATTCCCAAAAGGATAGTGATAATGAACCCGCCAGGATCCCTTCCTGGCATCAACAATTTCGCGATCACCCCAACTACCAGGCCAAACAGAATCAAGCCAATAAAATGGATCATTTTTTCCTCCCTGGCGTCTTACCTTTATCTACTACTTCCCGACGGATAGGGTAAGGCAATTCGCGTGCCAAGGCGGGCGAGTCCCGAAATGAGCCGTTTCATGAAGCTGTGGAACAACTTAGAACTTCTCGCTAACCCCTGTTTTGGACCTCAGCCGGTTGCAGAGCACGCAAGTTTTGCGCCGAAATGCAAATTTTGCATGGTCATCACGCCGGAGCCTTGGAAAGCCGGCGGCTCCAAAGGAGTCGGCGTCCATGAGTAAAAGCCGTTCAGAAAGCGCAAGGGCGCTTCCGGGTTTGCACCGGCGAATAAATACTCCGCCTGGGACATTGAACTGCGAAGGGGCAGTGCTGGATCGGGATTCTTGGCATAGTGGGCTTGCAGCGGGTTCGGTTGTCGCCAGAGCCAGCCGACCACAATCCAATCGTGAAGTTTGTAGGGGAGACTCTCGTAATCCGGCTGGCGTGGTCAAATCTACGGTACGGTATTGGCGCCGGCTGTTGTGTTTGGACTTGAGATACCACGCATCAAAAGACACTAGGTCGTTCAGGTCTGTATCGTGCTCTGGCCATTGAACAGAAGACCCACTGGAGTTGCGGTAGCTCAAGAGTAATGCTGCTTCTCACGAGCCTCAAACCCGAAGCGGAGATTGTGCGAATCCTTTACATTCGTGAACGAAGCAGAGAGGAAGTAGGGATGGGCTTGATCGCATGAGCGATTGCAGTGTCGCCCACGCCGAACCCAGTGTAGTTGGAAAATCGAACCGAGGAAACGCGCCTTCCGCCGTCTGGCGCGTGAAGGACAGCAAATCGAGTGTGGCGACGTCGAGTCCGGTGCTTTTAGAACCGGTGTCACCCGTATTCCCGATTGTTGCGAGTTTGTGGAACAAATCGGTTGGAAGAAAATTGTTCTCATCTAAAGTTCGCTAGGTTCTCCCCCGATGGCTACAAGCTGATCTTCTGCTCAGACAAGGACACAAAGCAGCCTTACGAGTTCAATATCTTCACTGCGGATTGGAGTGATTCACGGCTTCCGTGGTCCCCGTCCTTTCTCAGGCGTGGAAATTTCCGAATCGCCATGGTCCGAATAGCCTTCGGCCCCGCCGATCGCCCTCCCCAAGACATTTCTCCTTGAATCGGAGCGTCGGGGCTGGCGCCCTCCATCGCCAAGACTGGATAGACACCCGATTTTCCAACTTCACTTGCGCCCGGCGCCACCGCGCACCTCTCCTAAATCACGGCTGTCGTTGTCCAGAGTGGCCACATGCTCCGGTCCTGGGGCGGTCAAACGCACATGGGTTCGCTCTCCGGTCGACGACTCAATAGTCACGGCAGCCGTGGACCGATCTTCTTCATCCAGCCTAACCACGGAGGCGTTGCTGATGTTGTGAGTATCGTGGTCGTCCGGGCCGTCTCCCAGCATGACCGAGACCAACTCTTCGCCGTCCTTCTGATCGGCAGTTATTCCCACCAGGGGCAAGTCGTGAACGGGCAGGCGATCCATGCCCTCCACTTCTATGCTGGCGTGCCAGCCCTGGTATTTCCGGCTGAAGTCATCGAAAAACCCACGCCAGTGTTCGCTTGAAATCTCTTGTACCATTTTGCAATCTCCTTTTAGGGAAGCATCTCTCCGCCGGTCAGATCGAGCACGCTGCCGTTAATAAAGCTGGCCTCCTGCGTCGCGAGGAAAACATACGATGGAGCCAATTCCGCAGGTTGCGCCGGCCGGCCAATTGGATTCGTTTTGCCGAACTGTTCTACTTTCTGCTGCGGCATGGTGGAAGGGATCAGCGGTGTCCAAACCGGACCGGGTGCAACCGCATTCACCCTTACTCCCTGCTTGATGGCCAACTCTGAAAGGGCTTTGGTAAACGTTACGATAGCGCCTTTCGTCGCCGCATAGGCCAGCAGCATGGAGTTCGGTTGATAAGCCTGCACTGAAGTCGTGTTGATGATGGCGCTGCCGGGTTTCATCCGTGGCAGGGCGGCCTTGCACAGATAAAACATCGCATGGATATTTGTACGAAAAGTGTAATCCCACTCTTCTGAGCTGAACTCTTCAATGTTTTGATGTGTTGCTTGGAAAGCGGCGTTGTTGATCAAAACATCAAGACGGCCGAATTCGTCAAACGCTCGATCCACCATCTGGCGGCAATGTTGTTCGTCGCAAATATCTCCTGCCACGCAAATCGGCTTTTGCCCGGCTTTCTCCACCCAGCGAGCCGTCTCTCGCGCGTCTTCTTCTTCATTCAAATAAGAGATCAAGACATCGGCGCCTTCGCGCGCATAAGCGATTGCGATGGCCCGCCCGATGCCGCTATCGGCGCCCGTGATTAAGGCAGCTTTGCCTTCCAACCTGCCATGACCGCGATAGGACTCTTCGCCATGATCGGGCTTAGTGGCCATGCCGGTTTCGGTGCCGGGGGGAGATTGATGCGGCTCGTGAAATGGCGGCTTCTTGCCCCTTTCCCTCGGGTCTTGCTGTTGTGGGGGCTCGGTCTTAATGGTCGTGTGGTCTGCCATGGTGACTCCTCGTCGTTTTCACCAATAGGACTCCGTAGTGATTAGCTCGCCATTTCCGTAACAGTGAACTCGGGTCCGCGCCTCACCATGCCGAGCACACGATAACATGGTATGGAGATGGAACAGATCACCGGCGACGGCATCATTCACGAGATCCTTCGTAATCTGGACTCGGGACTCTTCAAGATTCGCTACACTACGCTCGCGCCGTCCATCTTTCATGTATATTTGCATCCAACCGACTACGATGTGTTGCGCCCCGTCTCCGCCCATCTGATTGAAGAGACAAAGCGGGCGTTGAAAGAGAAGCTGGATGAGCTGAATCGGTCCGTGCAGGGATCTGCCATTGCGCGCCGGCTTGGAATTTCAGCCGCCAGCGAAATGGAGTACAAGATTTTGGCAGCCGACTGGGCTATCGATTTTTATCCCGACCAGGAGCATAAATTGCAACCGGGTGAAATTGAGATTCATTCGGAACTGGCGTCCGCTCCGCGCCCCGAGTACGGAGACGGAGCCCTAACGCGAAATATCACAAAACGTAGTTCCGATGGCCAGTTGACTTCGAAGCTGTCTACATCAAACGCGGCGCCCTCCAAACTTTCCCCGGAACAAATCTTCGCCTGTTTGCGTTTTGAAGATCAGGGAAAGGCGGAAGTGTATCCGGTGACAAAGAACCAGGTGGTGATCGGACGCGGAGGCAAGTCGTTCTGGGTGGACTTGAAGCTGGATGCGCCACCAGATGTATCGCGCGAGCATTGCCGGCTGCGCCGCGACCCCGTAACAGGACAGTTCTTCCTGAAAGACGTCAGCCAGTTCGGAACCACGGTGGACGGCAATCGCGTGCCTAGCAGTTTGGAAAACAAGGATGGCGAAGATCGCGACCGTAATGTGGAAGTGCCGCTGCCGCGCCGGGCCACCATCGGATTAGCCGGCGTTGTGACGTTGCAATTCGAACAGGCGGAGAGCGGATGAGCACTCTGCATTGGGAACGCATTCCGTTCCTGATCGCCTTGTTCGTTTTAGTTGTGTGCTTTGCGTGGGCGGCTGCGTCAAAGAACAAAGGCAAATGGCTGTAACCACCCGATACATCGCCGCCGGTCTCACTGACGCTGGCCGTAAACGCGATCACAATGAAGACCGGTTCTATTGCGATCCCGATCGCGGTGTTTTCCTGGTGATTGATGGAGTGGGCGGGCATGCGGCCGGTGAAACTGCCGCGGAGACAGCGCTGTCCATATTGCAAGCCCGGCTGGAGCGCCAGACCGGAAGCCCGGCGGACCGCATCCGAGAGGGCATCACGCTCGCCAATAATGAGATCTACAGGTTGGCCCAAAGCAACCCGCTATGGCAGGGCATGGCATGTGTCCTCACGGTGGCGGTGGTGGAAGATGGGCAGGTCACTGTGGGGCACGTCGGCGATTCCCGCCTGTATCTGATTCGCGGCCGCACGATAGAGAAATTAACCCATGACCATTCTCCGGTAGGCGAGCGCGAGGACAGTGGCGAGATCGGGGAAGAAGAAGCCATGCGCCACCCCCGGCGGAATGAAGTGTTTCGGGATGTGGGGTCAGACGAGCATGCACCCGATGACGATGAATTCATCGAGTTGATTGAAGCCCCATTTGCACCCGATAGCGCTCTGCTTTTATGCAGCGACGGATTGAGCGATCTGGTTCCGGCTTCGCTCATTTTGAAGTTGATCGTGCAGCACGCGGGAACACCGCGAAAGGCGGCGTCCGCATTGGTGGGCGCCGCCAACAGTGCGGGCGGTAAGGACAACATCACAGTCATTGTGGTGGAAGGAGATCAATTTGCATCCGCTGTGCTGGATGCCGTGCCATCCATTCCAGTGAGCCGCGGCGCGTTTCTCAATCGTTGGGCATTTTTGGTTTACGGCGCCCTTGCGGCATTGCTATCGGTGGCGCTGCTGAAGCCGCACTGGATGTGGACACCTGAGGGGACGGCATTTGGATTCGGCGAAGTTCGAATGCCGCAAACGTGGCGCGTGGGTCCGGCGGATTCGATTGGCGCGGTGCTGAAGAAGGCGGAATTCGGAGATACCGTGGTGGTGGAACCCGGAACTTATCGCGAGCACATCGTGTTGGCCGACGGCGTTTCGCTCATCAGCGAACGTCCCCGCGAAGCGGTGCTGCAATCGGGCGGAGCCGTTGTTGTGGCGAAAGATCTTCGGCGCGGGCGGATCACGGGTTTCCGGATCGGCTCCAATCAAGAAAGCTCTATCGCGGTGGGACTGCGAATCATCGACAGCAATGTGGATGCATCCGATCTTGAAATCACCGGCGCGGCGGTAGCTGGCGTGGAAATCAAGGGCAACTCCGCGCCGGGCCTGATTGGGAATCGCATTCACGATAACCCTGGAACTGGCATCTGGATCGGCGATACCGCGCGGCCGCGCCTGATTCATAACATCGTGATCGAAAATGGAAAGGGCGGTAAAAAGCCTGGCGTGGAAATCACCGGTGCAGCTAGGCCAGTGCTGGTTGGAAATACGATTTTGAACAATACCGCGGAGGGGATTTGGGCTCCAGCGCCGCTCGACATGGACGAGTTTTTGAAACAAAACTACGTCGATCCAAAGCGGCAAGTCCGGGCCGTTTCGCGGTGACCTCCATGCATCCCAGAGAGTTTGGGAAATACCGGATCGTAAAGATGCTGCCGCTTGGCGGAATGGGACGCGTGTATCTTGCCGTGGACACCACCATCAACCGCGATGTGGCCTTGAAACTGATTGAACACGGCTCCGATCCGGAAAGCGAGGAGATTGTGGATGCCGAACGGCGCGGCGCCATTCTGCAAGCCCGGTTGTGCGGCCTCGATCCCCACGTCACCATCATCCACCATTACGGCGACCTGGATGGTTTCTTCTTCATCGAGATGGAGTATGTGGAAGGCGATGACCTCTCAGAGGTGCTGCGGAAAGGGCCTCTTGGCGTCCCATTCGCCTTGCGCATTGCATCGGAAGTCTGTGAAGTATTGGAGACGGCGCACACGTTTTCAGCCACTATTGGAGACGATCGGTATCACGGCATTGTGCATGGAGACATCAAGCCGCGCAACATCCGCCTGCGCCGGGATGGACTGGTGAAGGTGCTGGATTTTGGCATCGCCAAGGCCCTCTCACTTACGCGCAAGTTCACCCACAATCAGTTTGGCAGCGTGCAGTATGGATCGCCTGAGCGGCTCAACAGTGGGGAGGTAGATGCATCCTCGGATTTGTGGTCGGTGGGAGTGGTGCTGTTTGAGATGGTGGCGGGGCGTCCTTACTTTCAAGCCGAAAGCGTGACGAAGCTTGAGCATATGATTCGTGGTTACTCGGCAGTGGAGCCTTTGCCGGGCAGCCTCCCCGTTTCCCTGCGCAAGGTACTGGCGAAGGCATTGGCGCCCCAGCAGGGCGCCCGGTACCAGACCGCCTCCGAATTTCTAAACGACCTCAAAGCCTTGCAGCAGGGCAAGCCGGCCCTCGCAGAATCCGTAAGCGTTGGTATCGGTGACGATGACGAGGCCACACGCCGGACTACGCGTCCACCCTCGGTCGTGGAAGGGGACGAAGCCAAGACGCGGCGCACCGTAGCTCCAGGCACGCGGCCAGTGAGTCCACCGGTGCAGTCTCCCCAGCTTCCGGCGCTGGTAAAGAAAGTCAGTCTTAATCGCCGAAGAATACAGCTTGCAGTCCGAGTGGCCTTGTTCCTGTTCGTTGCGTTCGCGTTCTTCAATGAATACTCAGCGGCAAATCAAGCGGCTGAGTTGAAACGCGACCTGCAAACTGAGAAGTTGACTGATTTAGATCAGGCATGGGATCGCTATGAAACACTGGCGAAACGAAGCTATCTTCCGGGGCTTCTCTCCGGCACTCGCGATGCACTCAAACAAAGGATGATTGAGTCGGCGGAACATGTGATTACGGAGTACCGCAATAGCGATACTCCCAGCGTAACGGAGCCGGATTGGCAGCGTGCCAAGGCCACCCTGGCGCGCGCTCTTGAGATTGCACCAGACGACAAGAACATTCGCGGAAAGCTCTTTCTTTGTGAAGGCCAGATCCAACGCATTCACGCGGCGTCGCGCAATCAGTCGAAACTTTGGAGCGAGGCGAGGGCCGATTTCGAGCAGGCCAGAGACCTGATGCCGAAATCGCCGGACCCTTACCTGGGGCTCGCTCGTCTTTATATTTATGGATCGCACGACGTAGAAAAGGGAGCGGAAGCGCTGAAGAACGCCGAGCGGCGTGGACATGACCTCGGCAAGCGGGAGAAAGCGCAACTGGCTGACGGTTTCCGTAGCCGCGCAGATCAGATGCTGCGGGAAGCGGTAAGAGCTACAGGGCAACTTGAAGAGAAGGATTACCTGCACAGAGCAGAAGAGGATTACCGGCGCGCCGAAGATCTGTATCAGCAGATCGTGCCGTTCGGCGGGTCGGCTACCAGCGTGCGAAAAATTCACGATAATCTGGACACCATCGCATCGCGCAGACAGGCATCGAAGGACTCACATTGAGGTATGGCGGTTACGCGCAGCACGGCAGAGCAAAGAACGGCAGATCGCCGGATTGAATTATCCAGGCCAGGTGCAGCCGCACGGGGCTTCGAACTGGTATGCCTGATCGCGGCATCGCTACTGTTCGCGGCTGGCTTGTGGCTTGAGTATCGTGCGAAGACTTACGCGCTGCCCGGCCCCGGCGCGCATCTGCTCAATCTGAATGATGTGGACCGCCGCGAGCAGTTGCTGCCCGTTTTGCAATTCCTTCCATCCGCCGCTGAGCGGCAATTTGCTGCAACCAAGATTTACGATTTTGTGACCGGCGGCGGGCATCCGCTCCGAAACGTGGGAGCAGTGGGCAGAATCCGCGTGGATCGAAAGGAGATCGCCGAGAATCCACGGCTAGAATTTCTGCGCCACAGGCTTTCCGAAGGCCACGGCAGCATCGCGCTGCTCACTCCTGCGCAGGTAGCGCGATTCAAAACGCTGACCATCGTCCGCACTGCGGTCGAGTTTACACGTCAGGTGTGGTTTTGGGTGGCGGTCCTGTTGGCCGGCTTCTATGCCGTCCATTTGCTCTGGACGCTGCGCGGTTTCCGCGGCTCGCAAGCCATTCTGCCCGCTCTGCATCTGCTGACCGGGATCGGATTCCTGTTAATGCTGACCCTGCGAGATCCTTTGCGCGACAGTCTGAGCTTCGCCGGCTTCGCACGGGATGTCGGGCTGGCTTGCATTGTATTGGCGGTGCTCAGCTTCGTCGACTACGCGCGTTGGTTCGGAAAATTGAGTTTCGTCCCGTTGGCGTTAAGCTTTCTTCTCTCGGCCGCGCTGATCGTGTTCGGCACCGGCCCTGGGACCAGCGATGCGAAGGTGAACCTGCTCGGCTTTCAACCCGTGGAGGCGATTAAGCTCTTGATTGTGTTTTTCCTGGCCGGTTACTTCGCCACTCGGTGGGAGTTCCTCCGGGTCCTGCGAGAGAAGCGCCCTGGGCTGGCGCGGCTTTCCCGCTGGATCGAAATTCCTCGCCTCGAATATCTGATGCCGGTTGTTCTCGCGGTGGGCGCCGCTCTTGTTTTTTTCTTCCTGCAGAAAGACCTGGGACCGGCGCTGGTGATCTCCTGCCTGTTCCTTGCAATGTACGCAATCGCGCGTAAGCAGGTCTTACTGTCCGGGATTGGTCTGCTTGTGATGATGCTCGGTTTCCTGGGTGGGTACGCGCTGGGAGTTCCGAGGACTGTACACGATCGCGTGCAGATGTGGCTTTCCCCCTGGGACAACGCAGTGCGCGGCGGTGAGCAGGTGGTGCATTCGCTTTGGGCCCTGGCATCCGGCGGCCTGTTCGGCGCCGGCTTAGGACTGGGAGAACCCTCGGTAATGCCGGCCGCGCACACGGATCTGATCCTATCGGCGCTCGGCGAAGAATGGGGCTTCGTTGGGCTCGCAGCCGTGTATCTAATCTACGCGGTTCTCATCCTCCTGGGATTGCGAATCGCCATGCGTGCCCGCACCGACTACGGGTTTTTTCTTGCAACCGGCATGACGTTGCTGGTTGCGCTGGAAATCCTGCTGATCTCCGGCGGCATGCTCGATCTGGTCCCTCTTTCCGGCGTGGCCACGCCATTTCTAAGCTACGGTGGAAGCGCGATGCTGGCCAATTTTGCGGTGTTCGCGATCCTGTTGTCGCTTTCACGCGATGAATCGGATGCCGAACACAGTGAACCGTTTCGAATACTGGTCCGTATACTTGCGTCCATTCTCGGCGTACTCGTTTTGACGGTCATCGGCAAGGCCGCATGGGTCCAGGTAGTCCGGTCCGATGCGGTGACCGGCGCTGGAGCCCTGACCATGCAAGCCGATGGCGCAAGGCGGTTTCAATACAACCCGCGGCTGATTGAAATCGCGCGCGGCATTCCGCGCGGCAGCATTTACGATCGAAACGGCCTTCCGCTGGCCACCAGCCGGCTCGATGAGATTGAGCAGAATCGCGAACAGTACTCACGTATGGGCATTCGTCTCGATCAGGTCGTTAGATCAGATGACACTCGAAATTACCCTCTCGGTGGCTTCGCATTTCACCTGTTGGGCGACCTGCGCACGCGCGCGGACTGGAGCGCGAAGAACAGTTCGCTGCAGGAGCGCGATTCCATGGTTCGGCTGCAAGGTTATGACGATCACGCGCGCGTGGTGGAAGTGAAAGACCCGCAAGGGGACAGGCCCACGTACACGATTCGCCACGATTACCGGGAGTTGGTTCCGCTTCTCCGCCACCGCCACGAACCCGATAACGAATCGGTCAAGCGTGTGATGAACCGGCAGCGCGACGTCAAGATGTCCATCGACGCCAGGCTGCAAGTCCGCGTGGCGCAGATTTTGAAGAGACATCTGGAGCAGTTGAAGAAGCAGAAGGGCGCTGTTGTGGTGATGGATTCGGAAACCGGAGATTTGCTTGCTTCGGTGAGCTATCCGTGGCCTGCCCAGATGCCGCCGGCACTGGGCGTCAGCGAGGACCAGCCTGAGATGCTCGATCGCGCCAGGTATGGTCTGTATCCGCCGGGGTCCACATTCAAAGTGGTCACCGCGATGGCTGCGTTATCGAAAGATCCGGCGCTCTCTGCGCAGACGTACGAATGCAAACGTCTGCCCGACGGACGCAATGGCAATTTCGTCCGCGGCTGGGGCCGTCCGATCCGTGATGATGTCGCGGATAAGTCGCCGCACGGCGTGATCAATATGCAGCAGGGGATTGTCGTCTCTTGCAACGCGTATTTCGCGCAACTTGCGACGTACAACGTCGGCGCCGATGCACTGCTCGAAACCGCGAGCCGCCTTGGCATCTCGGCCGCAAATCCAGCTACACCCCGGAAGCTTCACGATGCACTTCCGCAGGCTGGTTACGGCCAGGGGCAAGTAGTGGCGACACCGTTCCAAATGGCACGCGTGGCCGCAACCATCGCCGCGGGCGGCAACATGCCATACGGTCAATGGATCGTCGACGAAAGCAATCCGAGGGTGGAAAAGCCGAAGCCGATCGTCAGCCCAGCTAACGCGGAAACGCTTGCAAAATACATGCGGCTCGTCGTCACCAACGGCACAGGCAGAACCATTAGCGCCGCACAGCCGCCCATTGCGGGCAAAACGGGAACGGCGGAAGTTCACGACGCTGCATCGCATGCCTGGTTCATCGGCTTCACACCCTATGAAGGCGGCAAGCGCGCCGCCTTTGCCGTACTCGTGGAGAATGGCCAGTACGGTGGAACCGCTGCCGCACCCATCGCAGCCGAAGTGGCGGCGGCGTTGAAGGAGTTTGGACTTCTGAAGGGAGGCGAGGGCAAATGAGCATCGTAAAACAGTTTGAGAAGAGGATTGATCAAACGCTCAGGGCGCTCTTCCGATCGGAAAACAGTCCTGCGGAGGCGAGGGAGCTCATCGAGATCGAGCGAGCTATTTTGGACGAAATTGGCGGCCATATTGTGCCCGCGCCGCGCGGCAAGCGCAAATTCCCGTATAACGATATCCGGCTAATGGTCGCGGTGCCTGAACCGGAACGGAAGGCAGTCTTCGAAGCCGTCTTCGATCCCGAAGCTCTGCGGCAAGCAATCGTCGAGAGTCTCCACGCAGAGCAGGTTTCACCCCCGCCAGATCTTCGCGTGAGCATCGAATTAATCGAAGGCCCTGCCCCGGAGATTGGGACAAAGGGCTATTACGTTTCGGTGCAGAACCGGGAACGGGAGCCGTCCGCGGTTGTCGTGATCACGGCTCGATCCCGCTTCACTGTCCTGCATGGAAACGCCGGCGAAGGCATTTGGAATTTCATGAAGACACGAATCAATGCCGGCCGCATGGCTGAAGTCAAGGACGAACAACAGCGTCCGGTGCGGCGGAATGACCTGGTGTTCGACGAAATGGAAGATCCGCCGAATTCTACGGTGTCACGAGCCCACGCCCATATTCTTTTTGATCCAGCGAACGGGGAATTTCGCATCTTCGACGACCAGAGCGCCTACGGGACGGGCGTTTTCCACGATGGGCTGTTAACCAAGGTACCCCCCGGTTCCGGCCGGGGTGTGCGGCTGGTCACTGGTGATGAGATCTATTTCGGGCAGGCGAGAGTGTTGTTTGAAGTAGTGGAGGAATAGACCCGCTACTGTCCATCCTGCACGTTCTCAAGATACGTATATCCCAACAGTCCCTCTTCGTAGAATTTAAGCAGCCGGCCGGATTCCTCATAGCCGATTTTGCCCTCACGAAGAGCCACTTCCACGTCCTTGCGTAACTGTTCCAGAAGCGCCTGTGAATTGAACTGCACGTACTCAAGCACTTCCTTCACCGTATCGCCCTGGATGACCGCGTCCAGAATAACCTCGCCCGTTTCGCTGAGGCTCACGTGAACGGCATTGGTGTCGCCGAAGAGGTTGTGCAGATCACCCAGGATCTCCTGGTACGCACCCACTAGAAACGCTCCAAGGAAATAGGGCTGACCATTGAGGGCATGCAGCGCGAGTGTCTTCTTCACATCGCGCCGGTCGATGAACTGATCCACCTTGCCGTCGGAATCGCACGAGATGTCTCCCAGCACGGCGTGGCGCAGCGGCGGCTCCTCCAGCCGGTGAATCGGCATGATGGGGAAAAGCTGCTTCACCGCCCAACTATCGGGCATGCTCTGGAATAGTGAGAAGTTGCAGAAATACGTATCGGAGAGCAGTGTTTCCAGACCTTCCAGCTCTTCCGGAAAGTAGTCGAGTTCCTTGGCCAGCTTTTGGATCCGATGGCAGATCGCCCAGTAGTAGTTCTCTCCCAAACTCCGTTGAACCAACGGCAGATAGCCGAGGCTGAACAGATTCAGCGCCGAATCCAGGGCTTGCTGCGCGTCGTGAAAACTTTCCAGAAGGTTCTTACTAGTGAGAGAGCGGTACGTTTCCTGCAGATCGACCAACGGTTGCTCCGCATCTTCGGGCAGTTCCAGCGTCAGGTTCGGTTCGCCAAATCCGCTAACCCCAAGGACGTTGAACACCAGCGCGCTATGATAGGCCGCTACCGCTCTGCCGCTCTCGGTGATGATGATTGGATGCGGCACCTCTGCTTCGTCGCATACGTTCTGGATGTGGTACACCACATCGTTCGCGTACTCCTGCAGCGTGTAGTTCACGCTTGACTCGAAGTCGGTTTGCGATCCATCGTAATCGATGCCAAGTCCACCGCCGACGTCCATGTATTTCAGGCCGGCGCCCGCGCGCTTTAGCTCCACATAGATGCGGACGGCTTCGGTGACGGCGCCCTTTACCTGGCGGATGTTAGTGATCTGGCTGCCGAGGTGAAAGTGCAACAAGTCAAGGCAGTCCGCCATGCCTAGCTCGCGCAGTTGTTCCAGAGCCCGCAGAGCCTCAGTGACCGTGAGGCCGAACTTCGAACGGTAGCCGCCTGAAGATTTCCAGCGGCCCGAGCCGCGGCTCGCGAGCTTGATGCGAATCCCGATGGTGGGCCGCACGCCGACGCGGGCCGCATGCTTGATGATCAGATCGAGCTCGGTGTACTTCTCCACCACGGGAGTGATCTCGCGGCCGATTTTCTTGGCCTGCATTACCATCTCAATGTACTCATCGTCCTTGAAGCCGTTGCAGATGATCGGCGTATCGTTATCAGCGATCGCCATTACGGCAAGCAGCTCGGGCTTTGAGCCGGCTTCCAGGCCAAATCGATAGGGCCGGCCGTACTCGAACACTTCTTCCACCACCTGCCGCTGCTGGTTTACCTTGATGGGGAACACGCAGCAGTATTTGCCTTGATAGCCGTGCTCGGCGATGGCGCTCTGGAACGCCCCGTGGATCTCACCCAGCCTGTGCTTCAAAATTTCGCCGAACCGGAGCAGTATGGGCGGCGCGATGCCGCGAAGGACCAGTTTATCCACCAACTCCTTGAGATCGATCCTGCGGGTGCGTTCCTTGGTGGGATGAACGAACAGATGCCCGTTCTCCCCTACCGAAAAGTAGCCCTTGCCCCAGCTAGCCACGTCATAGAGCTCGCTGGCGTCGGTGGTGGTCCAACGCACAGCCGGTTCGAAAATCTGATTTCCTTCAGACAATTTGACGCTCAACTCCTATTTGCCCCCAAAACTTTATCCCACTAGAATCATCGCATGCGATGATTACATTTTGATACGATCCTTGCTCCGCACCGCTCTGTTCTTTGCCGCGCTGGCAGGCATTCCGGCGGTTGCACAAACCGCGATGCTGGAATGTGTGGCGGACACGTCCATTCTATCGACGGATGGACACGCGGTTGAGTTGCGGCTACCGCGGCTTATTCTGATGAATTTCCGCTTCGCCGCGATTCGGGACTGGTCCGTTACAAAGGCGACCCTGCTGTTGCACATCGCATCGGGAGATGCCCCGGCTCACCTGGACATCTCCACTGTAACGTCCGAATGGGATGAACGCTCTCCAGTCAGATTGGACATTCGCAAGCTTCCATTCTTGGGGCACACGGTACAGACCAAGCCGGATGGATGGATCGGCATCGAGGTTACGCCATCGTTGATCGAGCTTCTTGCGGCAGGCAAGGGCACTGGCCTGGGGCTGCGGGATCGATCTGGGACGCGGGAACACGCGATCCATTCCAGAGAGAGCGTACAATATGCGCCGTACTTAGTGGTGGAAGGAAGGCCACGGTAAAATTGGCCTGATGGCGATGCTACTTGAGGGAAAAACGGCGCTGGTCACCGGTGCAAGTAAGGGTGTTGGCAAGGGGATCGCATTGGAATTAGCCAGGAACGGCTGTGACGTGGCCGTCAACTTCCACTCGGATGCGGCTGGGGCAGATGCAACGGCTGCCGGCATTATGGCAATGGGTAGACGGGCTTTTCCGGTGAAGGCCAACGTGGGTGTCGCGGCCGAGGTGGATGCGATGTTCGGTCTCGTGCTGGCGCAGTTTCAAAGCCTCGACATTCTGGTGAACAACGCGGGCGTACAGACCTGGAAGCCTCTGCTCGAACTGGAGGAGCAGGAGTGGGACCGGACCATCGCGACGAACCTGAAGGGTTGTTTCCTTTGCACCCAAAGGGCGGCGCGCCACATGAAGGACTACGGCGGCGGACGCATTGTGAACATCGGATCGGGCTGCAACAAGCTCGCATTCCCGAACCTGGTGGACTACACGGCGAGTAAGGGTGGGATCGAGATGTTCACCAAGGTAGCGGCCGCCGAACTAGGACAATACGGGGTCAGCGTGAACTGCGTTGCTCCCGGAGCGATTGAGATTGAGCGGACAAAAGAAGAAGCCGGGGACTACGCGGGCACGTGGTCGAAACTGACACCGCTTGGCCGTGTGGGCACGCCGCTGGACATTGGGAAGACAGTGGCGTTTTTGGCCGGTCCAGGAGCAGACTTCATTAGCGGGCAAACCATCTGGGTGGATGGCGGACTGTTTTCAAAACCGGCGTGGCCGTATTAGGGTCAAGCGACAATCTGCATCATGGACGCGGGTGCCTCGAAGTTCGGGAACACCCTCGCAAGATTACGCGTTCCCAGATGACGGGTGACCAGATCGCCCAGCACTTCACGGAAGTCGGTGGTCAGGTTCAGGTCGCGGCCTTCGTAGAGCTGTTCTTTATCCAGACCAGGCCACTTACCGTAGACCTTGCCGCCATTCACGCCGCCACCCATCACGAACATGCAATTGGCGTGGCCGTGGTCGGTGCCGCGATTGCCGTTCTCTTTCGCCGTGCGGCCGAATTCGGACATGGTCACCACAATCACATCCTGCATGCGGTCGCCGAGATCTCTGTAAAAGGCTCCCAGGCTGTTGCCAAACTCCGTCAGCAGGTTCGCAAGTTGACCCTGGGTGGGCTTTGCGCCGACTTCGTTCACATGCGTATCCCAGCCGCCGAGGTCGGCGAAAGCAACTTCCATGCCGGCGTCCGCTTTGATCAGACGCGCGATCTGCATCATGCTTTGCCCGAAGCGTCCATTCGGGTATTGCGCGCTTCCCGCCGGGGTGTACTTCTCTTTTTGCACCGACTGCAGGATTTTGACCGCATCAAACGTTTCGCGGCCCGTGCCTTTCAGAACCTTGTCGAGCGTCCCTTCGTACATGCCCTCGAAGGTGTTGGAGGATTGCGTGTCCCGAATCTGGAATTCGTTGAGGTTGCTTACGGCGATAGCCGGGTTCGTACCCCGCAAGGTTCGGGACAGGTTCGCGCCGAGGCTGACTGCACGGATGGGAGAGATTGGCGCTTTTTCCGATGGAAGAGCGCGATTCAGCCAGCCATCGAGCGTTGCCTTCCGCCCCGGAGTGCCAGATTCCATATAATCCTGCGCATCAAAATGCGAGCGGGTAGGATCTGGCGAGCCGACCGCCTCCACAATTGCGAGCTGCTTCGCATCGAAGATCGGTTTGAGAGCCTGTAATGAAGGGTGCAGGCCGAAGAAACCGTCCAACTCAATCACGTCGTTCTTCGGAATCGCAATGTTCGGGCGGAGCGTGTAGTAGCTGGGGTCGCCGTAAGGCACGACGACGTTCAGGCCGTCTGCTGCGCCGCGCTGAAAAATCGCGACCAGGATTTTCTTGCGGCGCTCCACTCCTTCGGCCGCCCTGGCGAGCCAGTGCGGAGCGGAACCGATTCCGAACATCGCTAATGCTGAACTTTTTAGGAAAACTCGACGGTCAAACATGGTGTATCCTTACCTTCTTTGAAATTCTGGAGATCCGATTACCAGACCGGCAATAACTGCTGGTTCCTTCTTCTCCGCCTGGCCCCTCTCAATCGCATGGCGGGTCTGCGCCGAAGCATCGGTGAACAACAATGACTTCGCAACGGCTGCTGGATCGCCTTCAAACTTTTTGGAATCCACTTTCACGCCGGGAAGCTTATTCTGCGTCAGTGCAAGGGCAAAATTCATACGCGCGAGTAACGCCGCGGAGTTCACCCACTCCGCACTGGAATTGGAATAGCCGGTCGGCTCCTGCTTTTTATACAAAGGCTCACCGAGATCGGCGATTTTTGTGGCGAGCCCAAAAGCGAACGTCACATCCGCTCCGGTGGCGCGCACTGCGCTTGCAACCATCTCGAGTGGAGATTTCACCTTGGCTTGATAGGCGCTTTGGGACCAGAATTCCTTCGAAGCCAGCATGGTCCGCATCACTTCGCGCAGATCGCCGTCTTTTTGCAGGAAGGTCTTCGCCATGGCATCCACCAGCGATGCGGGCGCGTTGGCGGCTACGAACCGCTGAGTCAGTTTTGTGGCGATAAAGTGCGCGGTGGAGGGATGATGGGAAACGATGTCGAGCACCTTGAGGCCGTCTTCGATACCGCCGCCGGCCGGAATGGTGACGCCGAGCACGACTTTCTGGCCGTTATCGTGTACGCGCGGATTGAAATCAAAACCAGCACCGCGATACGGCTCCTTGATGGTCCAACCGGTGAAGCAGCGCGCGACCTCAATGATGTCCTTCTGCGTGTAACCGCCATCGACGCCGAGCGTGTGAAGTTCCAGCAGCTCACGAGCATAATTCTCATTCAGACCACGAGCCCGCTTGGCGCCTTTGCCGCCCCGCTTAGCTGTATCAGGCGAAACGGATTGCCAGTTATCGAGATAAAACAGCATGGCGGGGCTCTTGGCGGTAGCCTCCAGCATTTGGCGGAAGTTCCCCAGAACATAGGGCCGGATGGCGTCGCGCTCATACGAGGTCACCAGATAACGGTCGGCGCCCTTGTCCAGATAGATATTGAAATGGTTGAACCAGAAGTCAGTCAGGACTTCATCGAGCTGCCTTTCGCTGTAGATGGCGCGGTACAGCTTGCCTTCCAGAAGGTCATGCGCGAGCACCTGTTGCGGGGCGGCGGTGAGCAGCATCTTCCGGCGTACGTCTGGCGGAGCATATGCGAAGAGACCCTTGCGGCCGCCTTCGGGGAGCGCGAAGATCACCTTCTGCAACTTCTCCGCAGGCATGGTTCGCAGAGTTTCCGCGCGCTCTTCCGGCGTGCCTTTTTTCATGATGCGGATCTCGTCCGCCGACAGCAAATCGGTGAGGGGCACATTTTCGGCAGGCGGAATCAGGCTCTGCTCAACGCCTTTCTTACTGATTTTGTTCTTGTACCGCTCGGCCAAATGTTCCAAAACGGCACGCTTTTCGGGATCGTCCGGCAGCGGCGCTCTGCCAGTGGCGATTGCGACTACCAACTGGGGCGGCGGGTAGTTGGCGGCGAGCTCCGCGTTTTTCATGCTCAAGGATTCCAGCGGGGCCAGCTTTGCCGCAAGAACGGGATTCTCTTGAATGCGATCGGGATGAAGCTGCTGGTCGATCCACTTCTTGAGGCCCATCTTTTTGACCATGGCGTCGTCGTCAGGCCGGGGGCCAAACGTCAGCCGGTTGAGCGCGTGGAGAATCTCCCGGTCTTTCGGCAGCTTGGTGTGGAATAGATCCGCGCGGGCGGATAAAACCGGGAGGGCTGTAACGGCCGCGATGGCCGCCACCCCGCAAATCAGCTTGAGCTTCATATGTTACCTAATCTGTTCAACCCTTGGGACGGATGGAAGTTGGGTTTGGACTGTAAATTTTTGTAGTGCCGAAGTGTCCGATTCCGGGATTGGGTTCGTTTGGTAATTTCCCGAACAACGGCAATTCCCCGGCCCACACCTGTGCTTTCGCTATCCCCGCTCATCTTTGGGACCATTCAAAATAACTGTGAGGAGGTGTGACCGTGTTTTTCGGATGGTGCGAGAGCGGTCAATCGGCGATTTTCGATAGCAAAGGTCAAGCCGATAGCGCGAACATCCGCGCAAGCGTTCAGCCACATCGACGAGCCTACCAGCACCGCCGTAGCCTACATCTCGCTCGCCAACAATTCAAATACCCTGTCCCTGTATCTCCGCTACTAAACCACCTTCAGCCGAGCGTTACGTGATGGTGCCAGCCATTTCCAGCTTCTTTCTTCGTAGTGATCCAAGCCCGGCACTTGGCGATACGCACCTGCCGGCGTAGGTGACGATTCCCGCAGCTCTGGCCGAATTCGGCGTGTTATTGGAGCCTCTCAGCGGGGTAGAGCGGGGGACAGCATGTGACAGTTCGCTCACGGGAATCGGAAAACAGCCCCCGGGCGGCATTGATCGCCCGCGCCGGAATTCCATACACCACGGCCATGCCAGAGAAGGCGGATATCGTAATTGAAGCCACTGGCTCGCCATCCGCCGCTCTCCGCGGACTCAATCTGCTGGCGCCACTTGGAGTCATGGTGGTGCTTGGGACAAGCGTGGCGGAAGGGCGCGTGTCGTTTACCGATTTGGTTGTCCACAACCAGGTGATCGCCGGCAGCGTGAACGCCAGTCCCGAATCGTTCGCCTGGGCTGTTCAGGATCTGGGCCGCCGGATACCAGCCCGAAAGTGGTGCATTGTCTTTGAGACGGTACGCGCGGCTAGTACACTAATGAATTGATGTTTCGACACGCAATCTGCAACGAAGTATTCAAGGACTGGAATTTTGACGACGCTTGTGCGGCTATCCGCGCGGCTGGTTATACGGGAATCGAAATCGCACCATTCACCCTGGCGGAAGATCCGGCTGCCATTCCGCAGGATCAGCGGCGCGAATACAAACGAATTATCGACGACCAGGGCCTCACGTTCGTGGGGCTGCACTGGCTGATGGTCTCCCCCAAAGGTCTGCATGTCACAACGTCCGACAAGGTGCTCCGCGGCCGGAGTTGGCTGCACATCCGCAACCTGATCGACCTCAGCGCCGATCTCGGCCCGGACACGGTGATGGTATTTGGTTCGCCACAGCAGAGGGCCACCACCGGCGGCCTCAGCCGCGAGGAAGCCACGCGGCATTATGTTGAGGGCCTTTCGCGGGTTGCTTCCCATGCAGAGGAACGCGGCGTCACCGTACTCATCGAGGCGCTTCCCAAGTCACAGTGCGATGTTGTGCAGACGCTCGATGAGGCCGCATCCCTGGTACGTCAGATCGATAGCCCAGCTATCAAAACTATGTTCGACAGTCATAACGCCGTGGACGAGGCGGAACCGCACGCGATTCTGGTGGATCGCTACTTTGACGTGATTCGTCATGTTCACGTCAATGAAATGGATGGCAAACATCCCGGCGCCGGCAATTACGATTTCAAGCCGGTGTTTACCGCGCTGAAACGCCATAATTACGCCGGATGGATTTCGCTGGAGGCCTTTGATTTCACTCCTGGCGGACAGCGGATCGCGAACGATTCGCTACGGTATTTGGAATCGGAGATCAAGGGGATGGCGGCATGAGCGGGAAATGCGTAGTGACGGGCGGCGCCGGATTCATCGGTTCCGCGCTGGTTCGTGGACTGCTCGGCAGCGGTACCGGTAACGTGACTGTGATCGATAATCTGCTCAGCGGCACCGAACAAAATCTGGAAGAGGTACGCTCGAAGGTCGATTTCCAACGAGTGGATATCCGCGACTTTGAAACAGTGAAGCAGGTGTTGACCGGAGCGGATACTGTCTTCCACCTGGCAGCGATTCCTTCGGTACCTCGGTCCATTGACGACCCGGTTCCATCGCATGAGGTGAACATCGACGGCACCTTCAATGTTTTGTTGGCCGCTACGGAGACCGGCGTCCGGCGCGTCGTCTATGCCGCATCTTCTTCCGCGTATGGCGACACGGACGTTCTGCCGAAGGTCGAAACAATGATGCCGCACCCCAAGTCTCCTTACGCGGTGCAAAAGCTGCTAGGCGAGTACTATGCCAGCGCCTTTCATTCGTGCTTCAATCTAGAAACAGTTTCCCTGCGGTTTTTCAACGTGTACGGCCCCCGGCAGGATCCGTCGAGCCCGTATTCTGGCGTGCTCTCGAAATTTATTACCGCCTTGATTGCCGGGGAGCCCCCCACAATTTATGGGGATGGCGAAGTCTCTCGTGATTTTACCTACGTGGACGATGTGGTCGGCCTGCTGCTGAAAGCCGCATCGAAACCAGGCATTTCCGGCAAGGTCTACAATGCCGGAAACGGCGGCCGCTACACGCTGAATCAGGTCTGGGCAACGCTGCAGCGGATCGCGGGTGTCAGTATGCCCGCCCTCTACGGGCCGCCGCGTGCCGGTGATGTTCGCGACTCGCAGGCCGATATCGAAGCCGCCGTCCGCGACCTCGATCACAGTCCGGAATACGACTTGGAACAGGGGCTCCGCCTGACTTTGGACTGGTACCGGAAAGACCTCGCCGCAAGTTCAGCGTCGGGTCAGTAGGTCTTTGTACATCCGGAAGAATCTCGGAAAATCCAGGCCGAGCATGACTTCGACCGGCGTGGCCTCCGGCGCAAGCCGTCTGTCAAGCGGGATCACGGCGCCATATCCATCGCCAAACGTGCTGGTCACGTCCAGATACATCTTCTCCGCCTTGGTCACAAACGAAGGATCGATAAGGTATCCGGCTGCCAGACAGTCCCAGATATATCCAGTCGCCTGGGGCTTCTTGAGGAATTCAGGATACCCATTCCCAAGTGCATCCTTGTACAACTCCGTGACCGGAGTTTTCACTGCCACAATTTCATCGAACATCGCCCGCGTCAGAACGGCATGATTGCAGATATCGAGGCCGAACATCACCTTCCGCGGAATTCGGGAGCGTAGGACCACTTGCGCCGCCTCCGGATCGAACCAGAAGTTTACTTCGGCATGTTTGGTTGCGTTCCCTGGCACGCCTGCATTGCCGCCCATGAAAACAATTTGCTTGATTCTTGTCTCCAGATCCGGACGAAGCCTGAGCGCCATGGCGATGTTGGTCATCGGGCCAATCGCAAAAACGGTCACCGCGTGCGGACTCTTCTCGATCTCCTGAATCAGGAAGCCGACTGCATTTTGTGGTTGCAGCTTTGCCGTTTTAGCGCTGGCCGTGAACGGCTTCTCAAAAGCCGCCATGAATTCCAGCGGACCCCACTGCCGTGCCTCTTCCTTAGCCATCGCGAGCGTGTGGACCAGCGGGCGTTGTGCGCCAAGATAGAGACGTATTTCTGTCCGCTTGATCGCTTCTAGGGCTTGCCACATGAAATCGGCTCCCTGCGCGGCCCAGGTGTTGCTGAAACAATGGTCATGCCCAGAACAGTAACTTTCTCCGGGCTGCGCAACAGCATAACGGCGGCCTGAGCGTCGTCACTGAAGTAAGCGGGGTCGGTGTCAAACACAATTCGTTCGGCCGCACCCTGCGCTATCGCCAACGCCCCCACCATCATCAGAATCAGCCGGATCATAAGCGATTGCTAAACTGGCAACACCACCCTTATAACCCGTGAGCGCACTGACATCACAGCTTTTGGCGGCAATCCCCTGGCTGACGCATGGATTTGGAACCAGAGCCACCGAAGACTGGCCCGCCGGATACACTTCCGTCAAGCAAATTCACTCGAACAACATTGTGCTGACAAATGGCCGCCGCGGCTGTCTGGACCAGGCGGATGCCTTGGTCTCGAATGAGCCGGGGAACCTTATTGGCATCCGAACGGCCGACTGCGTTCCCATTCTTATCGTGGACCCGGTGAATCGCGCGGTTGCGGCCGTGCACGCGGGATGGCGAGGCACTGTGGCTGGAATCGCAACCGGAACTGTCCAAAGAATGACACAAGAGTTCAACAGCGATCCTGCAAGATTGCTCGCCGCCATCGGCCCGGCCATCGGTCCGTGCTGTTTCGAAGTGGGACCGGAAGTAGCCGCCCAGTTTCAAATGGATACGTTCCAGGGCGGACGCACGGTCGATCTTCCCGAGGCGAACCTCCGGCAATTGACCGGCGCCGGCCTCAGCGTGGGCCAAATCGATGTGATGCGGCTCTGCACGGTTTGCTGCGGTCCAAACCGGTTTCACTCCTTCCGGCGCGATAAAGATCAATCGGGCCGGATGGTGTCTGCTATCGGTATTGGCTTTGTGGGATGAAAAAAGCGCGGACGAGATGTCCGCGCTTTGAGGTAAGCAGAAGCAGTCCGAATCGGAATTAAGCGGCGTTCACCAGCAGATCGTCAAAGGATTCGGATCCGTCTTCTTGAGCCTTATCGGCGGCTTCTTGACACTGAATGCAGTACGGAGTCCACGGCACAGCGGCAACGCGCTTGGGACTGATGTCTTCATCGCAGTGTACGCACACGCCAAACGAGCCATCATCGATGCGTCTCAATGCCGCCCGTACGTTGCGCAGCAGGTTGGATTCGCGATCCAGGTTCCGGATGGCTAATTCACGCTCCGCGGCATTCTGCACTTCATCCAATGCATCCGGGCTCTTCTCAATGGTGATTCCGTCACGATTGCGAAGCACTTCCACCAACTCTGCCTGTCTTGTCTCCAATATTTCTTTGTACTTGTTTACTTCACTCTTTGTCATGACTGCTTCTCCTTACTGTTCTCTCTTTGTTGTCTCGCTTTCTTGCGTTGCAATACGGGTATAGACGTGGAACTTTTGTCAAGGTTACAAAATCTTCCTGCACTGGAGAGGGTTGCAATTGCACCGCTTGACGGCAGCGCCGTCAGGGTTTCGGACAACCTAAGAGATCTTGCTCCAAGAATCATAGCACAACCCGTAGCAATTGTAATGCCAGACCTTTTCGATGCATTCACCAGCTCAAAAGTTCCAACTTGCGTTTCCCAGTAACACGTCATATCGGCCACTCTCTCGCGTTTAATTAGCCGTCCTGCGAGGAATGACGAATCTTAGCCTCAAAAGATCTATACGCACTCGCGGACGATTCTACCCAGTAAAAGTTCGCAGTGCTTGAAAATTTACTGGATACGGATTTTTCCGAAGGCCAACGCCAGCTTGCGCCCATCCCCCGGCGGCACTAAGACACGATCCGTCTCCAAGGTGATGAGTGTCTCAAACCGGCCAACACTCTCACTTGGCATAACGGTGATCAGATCGAATTGTGTGCTGGCCGGGGTTAGGGTGAACGTCGTCAACAGCAGCCCATCCGCGCTCACCTTCAAATGCAGTGGTCCCTGCCGGAAGATCTCTTCCGGAGCCGATCCGGTCAAGTGCAGTTTCTGCCCATCGGATTTCGGGCCGCCAAGCCGCACCGTCGCCTGCTGTGGCATCCAGCGAAAGTGATCCTCGATCGGATACCACGTACTTCCGAGCTGGTCACTGAAGAGTGGCACGCCTACATCCACGGCCTGCGGCAGCCCAGGCTTCAGAGTGGACAAAGCCAGCTTGGCATAGTGCTCTGTGATGTTCACAATCCGCTCGCCCGATGCTTCGTAGACCACGGCCTGCCCGTTTTTCAACGCCTGGAGCGTGGCAGCCTCCGGAAGGATAACATCCTTGGGCTCGCCAATGTCCGGGTGCGCTTCGATTTGATTCTCAGATCCCGGCGTCAGATACACGTCTGAGATTCCAAGCAGACGAAATGGACTGTCCGCGATGCCACTCCAGAATAGCTCGCTACCCACTCCTTTCAGCAGAATGATTTCGCTTGGGTGAAGCTCGTGCGCTCTCTCCACCCCGCGAACCAGATTCCGCATAGCCCGGCTGTGGACGAAGTACCAGCGCGTCTCAGCCTTGCTCACCATTGCATTGCTCGCCAGATAGATCACGGCCAGCAACAGCGCCGCAGCTCTCGCGAGCACACCGGACTTCCATGCCTTCACCATCGCCATAGCGCCCAGCATCGCCAGTCCAATCACCGGAATGGTGTTGTAGTATTCGGAAACGTGGTCGCGCAACGGCAGCAAGGGCGAGAGCACAATCGCAAACCAGCTTACGCAGAACAGCGCCAGCCACTCCTGCCTGTACAGCTTCCACAGTACGAGCCCCGTCACCGCCAGAATCAGAATCCAAGTGGCCGCGTTGATCGCCCAAGGCGGGCCGTACCCCAGGGTGCCCAGCCGCGCAGGGCCCATCGCCCATGCGACGTATATCCCGAACGTAGGCAACATACTGAGGTCCCAGTGCATCGCGTACACGCCCGTCTTGCTCGCCGGCGAGAGCCAGCTATGCCCCACCGCATACAGCGCGGACAGTACGAACAGAGGCAATGTCGTCCGCAGATACTTTCGGGCGCAAAACAACGCATAGCTGAACGCCAGGGCAGGGTAGACCACGTTCAATTCCAACGCGCCGAACCCCAGCACGAACACCACGCACTGCCAGAGATAATATTTCCGCTTGCCCGTTTGTACATACTCAACAAAAAGCCGGAACGCGAGCAGCAGGAAGAACGCGCAAAGAATCTGGTTGTAACTCGACGTCCACGACATTGCCGTCGCCAGTGCGTTATTCACCATCCAGAAAACCGGAGCCAGGAAACCCGCGGCCCGCGATCCTGTGATCCGCCACGTGATGGAGCACAACAGCGTCAGGTTCGCGAACTGTGTCAGAAAGACGCAGATGCGGAACGGCAATGCATCCAGACCGAACAGAGAATAAAACAGCAGGAAGAGGCCGCGTTCGCTCCATGGCCGGATAGTACCCTGCGCCATAGGCTGAAACATCGCGAGCCAAAAATCGTGTGGATTATGGATGCTGAGGTGCAGCCCAAGCCACGCAAAATCGTCTTGCAAGAACCATGCCTTCAGGCCTAGCCAATACAACGCCAAGCAGAGCAGGCTGGGAATGGTCCAGTACGCCAGGCGCCCCAGGCGCGTCATTTTGCTTCGAAGCCGATCGAGCTCACTACCACGCCCAGTTCACGCTGATCCAGCGTTCCCGCCGGCAGGAACTTATCTAACGCAAACTCAACCGTCACCGCATCCGCGCCCAGTGCCGAAGCGGGCACATCCTTGGAGTAGGTATGATCGCCGGCTTTGGTGTAAGTCTCACCCGGAATCGCCGCGCCGTTTACATTTGCGGTCAGCGTCATCGAATTTACCCGCTCTATTACCGGACCCGGAATGCTGAATTTCACCACCAGTTTCGCGCCGCTCTGCGCGGCATTCAGCGGCGGGCGAAGTGTCACGGAAAACTTACCCTTCGTCCAGCGCCACGCATTGCCCTCCACGTCATGAAATCCGTTCAGCAACTGGGCAGACGCCCTGGGGTTGGCCACCTTGATCATGGACGCCAGAGCCGGCGCGCCCTCATCCGTCGCCTCGGCCTGTATGTTCTTAGCCGACCGTCTACAGCCGGCGCCACCTGCAATCAGGACGGCACACAACACGGCAGCGGCTATCCTACTCGATATTTTCAATCCCCGCATCTCTCTACCTGCACCAGACAACTATAGAACACCGGTCCGCCACCCAGGTCGGTGAGCTTTTCCTGCGTCAGTACGTTGATACCCTGCCGGTTCGGAGACTTCTTGCCCCAACGAACGGACGGTGCCCGTACCACTCCGGCGTTCACAACACCGTCCACCGCCGCGGTCAGGATGCAGCTTCCCCGGTCATTGAATACGCGCACCCGATCTCCCGTCGCGATCTCCCGCGCTGTCGCGTCTTCCGTACACATGGCCAGCACCGCTGTCTGCTCGTCCGTTTCCGCGCGATTGCCGAAAGTCGAATTCATGCTATCGTCGTTCTTCGATGAGATCAGCTCCAATGGATAACGCTTCCGCAATGTTTCCGGCCCGAATCGCGATTCCACCGGAGGCGTGTACTCCAGGTTCTCTTTCCCGAGTTCGCACTTGCCAGACGGCGTTCCGAACCCGCCCTCGGCAAACGGCAAAAACGGTGTCCCCGGCTCGGAGATGTGCAGCCGTACGGAATGCTCTCGATCGAGCTGCTCCAGCGTGATCCCTTTCACAAACGGATGCTCGCTGGACAGCAAGGTCCGGATCATATCGTCTTCCGTATCGTGGAAGCACGGGTCGTCGAATCCCATGCGCCCGGCCAGCAACTTGAAAATTTCGACATTCGATTTCGTCTCGCCCGGCGCAGGCAGAGCAGGCCGCGCCAATTGCAAATAGTAATGCCCGTAGGCTAGATATAAATCCGTGTGCTCCAGAAACGTAGTCACCGGTAGCAACACGTCCGCATGGTCCGCCGTGTCGGTCTGAAACTGCTCCAGCACCACCGTGAACAGATCCGGCCGCGTCAAGCCTTTGCGTACCCGGTTCTGGCTGGGCGCAATCGCCGCCGGATTGGAGTTGTACACCACCAGAGCCTTCACCGGAGGAGAATCCAGATCGTTCAGAGCCTGGGCCAGCACAGACATGTTCACCATCCGCGCCTCCCGGCCGAGCACCGATCTCTTCTGTAGCTCCGGCATTTCCAGCCCTGTCCGGTTCACCTGAAACCCCTGCGACGTGGATAATTGGATTCCCCCGCCTGCCTCCCGGAACGAACCCACCAGCGCCGGCAGCAGCGAGATCGCCTGCACCGCCGCCCCGCCACGCTCGCTCCGCTGCACGCCATAGTTCAACCGGATCACCGCAGGCCGCGTGGCGGCGTACTCTCTCGCCAGCCCAACAATCTCTTCTCGGCCAATTCCCGTAAAAGCTTCCACGCGTTCCGGCGGATACTTCTTCACCCGCTCGCGCAAAGCTTCAAAGCCGTTGGTGTACTTTGCTACGTAGTCGGCATCGTGGAGGTTCTCCCCGATGATGACGTGCATCAGCCCAAGCGCCAGAGCCAAATCGCTTCCAGGATTGACGCTGAAGTGCTTGTCCGCCAACCGTCCGTTCCGGGTCATCACCGGATCGATGGTGTAGAATTTCGCGCCGTTCCGCCGGGCCTCCACGATGAATGGCCACAGATGGACGTTCGTTCCCAGAATATTCGCGCCCCAGGCAATGATCAGCTTGGAATTGCGGAATTGCTCGGGTTCGGTGCCATACCGGAATCCGAGCGCTTCAGTAAGCCCCGCGGTGCCCGCCGCCGAGCAGATCGTCCGGTCTAGACGCGAGGCGCCGAGCCGGTGAAAGAACCGCCGGTCCATTCCGCCGCCATTCAGAAACCCCATCGTTCCGGCGTAGCTGTACGGCAGT